>JBAMMJ010000129.1:0-5671 GCA_039793825.1 Verrucomicrobiota bacterium
GGTTATATTCTTAATTTTTATTCATCATCGTAATTATCTTTTATAAATTTATCTATTGTTTCAACAACCAAGAGTAATGAACAGTTAAGGTTCAGTGATTGCAAAAGGTTAATGAATTCTTTTGTTTTCGGCGAGGATAGGGCGATGTTTTCAACTATTACGACCTCATCGGCTTTAAGGCGTTCGCTCAGAGCCTTTTTCAATGCGAGTTTTTTTGTTTTTGCGTTTATCTTGAGACTGAAATCGCGAGGTTTCGGTCCGAACACAACACCGCCGCCGCGCCATAATGGCGACTGGAACGAGCCAGCTCTTGCGCGGCCGGTGCCTTTCTGGCGCCAGGGTTTTTTGCCGGTGCCGGCAACTTCGCCCATTGTTTTTGTGCAAGCCGTGCCCATACGTTGGTTGGCAAGGTATGCCACAACGACGTCGTGCACAGCCTGGGCGCCGCGGTTGTCTTCTATTACTTCAAACCGCACCTGGTGGTCGCCTATCTGGTTGCCTTTTAAATCTTTGATTGCTACTTTCATTTCTCAACTCTGATTGTGGTTAATCTGTTTAAAGTTTATTTTTTGGCAGCGGTTTTTGCTTTTGCGGCTTTGCCCGGTTGCGGAGCCTTTTTCTTGGGTGTGCCTTTTGGTTTTTTCTTACTTTCTCTGATTATGACGTAGTCGCCTTCTGCGCCCGGCATAGAACCTTTTATAAGCAGGATATTTTCGTCTTCAAGGACTTTGACGACTTCAAGGTTCTGGACTGTTCTGCGAACCTGTCCCATATGTCCGGGCATTTTCATACCGCGTTGAACGGTTCCCGGGAATGATCTCTGTCCGATCGCGCCCGGGCGTCTGTGCCATCCTTTGGAGCCGTGGGACATATCGCCGCCGCGGAAACCGTGGCGGGCGACCACGCCTTCAAAACCGCGTCCTTTGGTAATGCCGATGCAATCCACAAAGTCGCCCGGGGCAAATATCTTTGGGCCGATTATGTCGCCGGGTTTAACTTGCAGAGTAAAATTTCTAAATTCTTTGATCTCTTTGACCGGCGCACCGTTATATTTCTTTATGTGTCCGAGCAACGGTTTGGTGAGTCGGTGTTCTTTTTGAGGATCAAAACCGAGTTGAACGGCGTTGTAGCCGTCTTTTTCTACGGTTTTGCATTGCAGGACGTAATTTGGTCCGGCGAGCACAACCGTTACCGGGACGATGTTTCCTTCGGCATCGTAGACGCGCGTATGACCAAGTTTTTTACCAATCAAACCAATCATAAATATACACAGAGTTATAATTTAATGGCTATGTCAATACCTGCTGGCAAGTTTAATTTTTTTAATTCGTCAACTGTTTTTGCCGACGGGTCGACAATGTATAACAAGCGTTTATGAGTTCGCTGTTCAAAAGTCTCCATAGATTTTTTGTCTGCGTGCGGCGATCTATGCACGGTGAACCGCTCAATTCGGGTTGGTAGCGGTATTGGTCCGGATAGCCGCGAACCTGTCCGCTTAACCGTCTCAACAATTTCTTTAACGGCCTGGTCAATTAACCTATGGTCGTAAGCTCTTAACTTAATTCTTATTGTTTGATTAGCCATAAATCGTCACTTTAAAATGTTTAACTTCTTGCCGCCGGCTTGCCAGCCGCGAGGTCAAGAAGCGCGTTTTGTATATTAACAGGGACCGGGTCAAACCGCAATGGTTCCATTGAGTATGAGGCTCTTCCTTTTGAGAGCGATCGGATTGCCGTAGCATATCCGAACATTTCAGCCAATGGAACCTCGGCATTAACCACAACAAGATTGCCTTTTACTTCAATGCCTGTAATTTTTCCACGCCGGCGGTTAAGGTCTCCGAGAAGGTCGCCCTGATATTCGTCAGGGGTTGTTAATTCAACCTTCATTATCGGTTCAAGTATTACCGGGTTGCCTTTTTTAACCGCGTCTTTTAGCGCGAAAATGCCAGCCATTTTAAAGGCTAATTCGCTGGAGTCAACCTCATGATAAGACCCGTCAACAATTTCAACGTTCAGATCAATGACTTCGTAGCCTGCAAACACACCGCTTTTAGCGGCTTCTATGATACCTTCTTCAATTGCCGGGATATATTCTTTTGGTATTATACCGCCGACAATCTTGTTGAATATTTTAATTCCGCCTCCGCGTTCTGCGGGGGCAATGTTTATAACGACGTGTCCGTATTGACCGCGTCCGCCGGACTGGCGGATGAACTTGCCTTCGCCTGAGGCTGGTTTTGTGATTGTTTCGCGGTAAGCGATTTGCGGAGCGCCGGCATTTGCCTCAACATTAAATTCTCGGAAAAGTCTGTCGCGAATGATTTCAAGGTGCAACTCGCCCATTCCTGCGATTATGAGTTGGCCTGTTTCATGGTTTGTATAGACGCGGAATGTTGGGTCTTCTTCAGCAAGGCGCTGGAGGCTTTCAGCAAGTTTTTCGCGATCGGCTTTGGTCTTTGGTTCAACCGCCATTGAGATAACCGGTTCAGGGAATGTCGGCGGTTCTAACATAACTTCAAAATCCTCGTCACAGAGGGTGTCGCCGGTACTGATGTTCTTCAAACCGACAAGGGCAGCGATATCGCCAGAATAGACTTTTTCAACGTCAATTCGTTTGTCAGCCTGAACCATCATAAGCCGGTTGACCCGTTCTCGTTTGCGGGTGCGGGGATTATAAATGATATCGCCTTTTTTGAGTTGCCCGCTATAGACGCGGAAGAATACGAGTTTGCCGGCGTAGGGGTCTGTCCAGAGTTTGAAAGCCAGGGCGCAGAACTGGGCATTATCGTTTGAACGGATTTCAATTATATCGCCTGTCTGCGGGTTCTGGCCTGTGGCTGGCGGGATATCAAGCGGCGATGGCAGGTAATCAACCACTGCGTCAATTAACGGATGAACAGCCCGTTTTTTGAACGCCGAGCCGCAAAGGACAGGAACAAATTCAAGTCTGCAGGTCAGACGGCGGATAGCGGTTTTTAAGATGTGTGGAGGAACTGGTTTATCTTCAATTACAAGCTCCGCAACTTCGTCGTCTTTGTTGGCGACTGCGTTAATCAGGTCGCGCAGGGAATTTTGGGCTGCATCCTTTAACTCGGCTGGGATTTCGGTGATTTCAAAGGTCATCCCGAATTCATCCGATGGGTCGTAAATAATCGCCTTTTGATTGATGATGTCCACCACGCCGATAAAATCCTCTTCTTTGCCGATTGGCAGCTGGATTGGGTGAACATTGGGGTCAAGTTTACGGCGCATCTCTTCAACCACTTTAAAGAAGTCTGCGCCGACTCTATCCATTTTATTTATGAAAGCGATACGTGGGACGCGGTATTTTGTAGCCTGGCGCCAGACTGTTTCTGACTGTGGTTGGACTCCGCCGACACCGCAGAAGACGGCGATAGCACCATCCAGCACGCGCATAGAGCGCTCAACTTCGGCTGTGAAGTCCACGTGGCCCGGGGTATCAATGATGTTAATTCTGTGCGGTATGCCTGTGAAAAGTTTGACGCAGCCGTCTTCTTTTGGGGTCCAGTAACAGGTTGTAGCCGCTGATGTGATTGTGATACCTCTTTCGCGTTCCTGTTCCATCCAGTCGGTGACAGTGTTTCCGTCGTCAACGTCGCCCATTCTATGAATAAGCCCTGTATAGAACAAGATGCGTTCGGTAGTGGTCGTCTTGCCGGCGTCAATATGCGCAGCAATACCTATGTTGCGCGTGCATTCCAGCGAGTACGGCCGGTCAGGCGCATTCACCGATTTATTTTCCACAATAGTTTCCATTACAATTTTACAAAAATAATCTTCAAATTAGACTAAAAATGCCCCGATTAACAAATTAGGTTTTTGGGGCATTTTAAAAAAATCTGCTCTACCATCTAAAATGGGCAAATGCCTTGTTCGCCTGAGCCATTTTATGGACTTCATCGCGTTTTTTGATGGCATTGCCCTGCCCCTGGAAAGCGTCCAAAATTTCTGCAGCAAGAGCATCCTTCATAGGGATGCCTTTTCTTGAATCGGCAAAGTTAACTATCCATCTAAGAGCAAGCGACAGTTGTCTATCTGGCGGCACTTCCATTGGGACCTGATAAGTGGCGCCGCCGACGCGCCGGGATTTAACTTCAAGGCGCGGCTTGGCATTGTCAACCGCTTTTTGCAAAATTTCAAGCGGGCTTGATTGTTGATTTTTTTTGGCGATGGCATCCAGCGCCCCGTAGACAATTTTTTGGGCGATGGTTTTCTTGCCGCGTTCCATCACCGTGTTAATTAATCTGGTGACAAGGACGCTATGGTATTTGCTGTCTTCAACAAGCTGTCGTTTTTCTGCCCTGCGACGTCTCATAAAAATTCTTTCAAATCCGTTTTAGTTATTGTTTTTTGTTATTTTGTGTTTGCCGCCGCGGCTGCCGCTTTTTTGTCTTTTGGACGTTTCACGCCATATTTGGAGCGGCTTACGCGTCGTTTTTCAACGCCGGCGCAGTCAAGCACGCCGCGGACGATGTGGTAGCGAACGCCGGGCAGGTCTTTTACACGCCCGCCGCGCACCAGCACGATAGAGTGCTCTTGCAGATTGTGTCCCTCATCGGGAATATAGGCAATCACTTCATAACCATTTGTAAGGCGCACTTTGGCGACTTTCCGCATCGCGGAGTTAGGTTTTTTGGGCGTTCTTGTCATAACCTGCAAGCAAACGCCACGCCTGAAAGGCGCCCCTTGCAGCGCAGGCGCCTTTGACTTCCTGCGCAATTTCTCGCGTCCTTTTCGGACAAGTTGATTTATCGTTGGCATCGCTAATTCTTTTGTTTTGTCTCCCAAACCGCATTAATGCAGTAAGGGAGCGCGGATAATAACATACTTTTAATCTGTTGCAAGAAAAATTTTTAAAAAATTTCAGAGGCTAACAACCCCCGGGTCAACTATCTTCTTGCAACCGCCTGGGCGCTATGGCTTGCCGCACTCAATTACCAGCCTGCTGCGCCTGCGGTTCCTGCTGGGACTCCGCAACTTCCACCAGTGGCTTCACGTATATCTTGCGGTGTTTATAAAAACCTGTTCCAGCAGGTATTATATGACCCATAATAACATTTTCTTTGAAGCCACGCAAGTAGTCAACTTTACTCAAGGTTGCCGCTTCTGTCAAGACCCTTGTTGTGTCCTGGAACGATGCGGCGCTCAAAAAGCTATCTGTCTCAAGCGAAGCTTTTGTGATTCCGAGCAGAACCGGCTGGGCTTCGGCGGGTTTGCCACCCATTTTTTCAACGCGCTGGTTCTCAATTTCAAAGTCCACTTTATCAACCTGTTCGCCCCACAGGAACTGGGTGTCGCCCGGTTCCACGATTCTGACTTTGCGCAACATCTGGCGAACGATGACCTCTATGTGTTTGTCGTTGATAGTGACGCCCTGCATTCTATAGACATCCTGCACTTCGTTCACAAGATATTCCTGCAAATCTTGAGGTCCGCAGACTTCCAAAATTTCGTGCGGGTCAACCGGTCCCTCGGTTAATTGTTGTCCTTTTCTCACATATTCGCCTGCAGTTACGATGACGTGTTTAGTTACCGGAATTTGATGTTCTTCGGTCACGCCGGTACGTTCGTCGCGGATGATTATGGTGCGTTTACCACGAACGGTCTGTCCCATTTCAACTATGCCGTCTATTTTTGAAATTTCCGCC
>JBAMMJ010000130.1:0-10007 GCA_039793825.1 Verrucomicrobiota bacterium
GCCTTTTTCTCGGCTTCTGCCCTTGCTTTAGCCTCGGCTTCTGCCCTTGCTTTAGCCTCGGCTTCAGCCTTTGCCTTTGCTTCTTTCTCAGCCTTTAATTGAGCTTCTTTTTCGGCTTTGGCTCTTTTTTCAGCCTCTAATTTGGCTTTTGCTTCGGCTTCTTTAGAAGAGGGCTGAACTTCCTGTGGTTTTGCGACTGGTTTTGGCGCGGGGGCTGGTTTAGGTTCTACGGTTGTCTGTGGTTTTGGCGGTTGGGCGACAGGGGTAGGGATTTTTTCAACCGCCTCGCCGCGAATTCTTGCTAACACTTCAGCCTTCGCGTCGGCTTCCTGTTTGATTAAGTTGGGGTCGTTAATTTTTGTTAGTTCACGTAATTTTGCGGACGCCTCTTCCATTGCGAGTAGATGTTGTTGAGCCGAGGTTAATTCACCAGCCCTTGCGGCTGTAATGGCAGCCATTCGTCTTTTATCAAATTCGCTTCTCAATTTCAGTTCTGCGTTAGCCTGTTCAGGCGTCATTACATTGCCTCTGTTTTGTTCCAGTTCGGCTTTTCGGCGCTCGTAATATTGCTTCATTATGGCGTCAATTCTGGCTTTTGCTTCTTCCTTTTTCTTTTGTTCTTCAATGACCTTCTGTCGGGCTTGTTCCTGGGCGAGCCGTTCTTTTTCAGCCTTTTGTCTTGCTTTTGCCTCGGCTTGAGCTTTTGCCTCTAAATCTTTTTTAGCCTTTGCCTCGGCTTCCTTTCGCGCTTTGGCTTCTTTTTCGGCTTGCGCTTTGGCTTTTGCCTCGGCTGCTAACCGTTGTTGAGCCTCTTTCTTTGCCTTTGCTTCAGCCTCCGCCCTTGCCCTGGCTTCGGCTTTTGCGCGTTCCTTTTCAGCCTGCGCTCTGGCTTTTTGTTCCGCTTTTGAATTGGATTCGGCGGCATAATTGGCTGTTGGAAATCCAGCAACTATTCCTATCGCCAGTATTATAGAAATTATGGACAGTTGTTTCATAATAGTTTTGTTTATACCAAATTATTAAATTTAAGCAACTTTATTTTATTGATTAACGGGTTTCATAATAATATGGCATTTATGGAATAGCAGTCAAATCAATAAAATGCGGTTTCAGTTTTTCCGACGCGGAGAGATCATTCAATTAATTTCCATTCAAGAATTCCGCCTGAGAAATTCTGCTGGAGCTGGACCTGAATCCGCAGGCTGGTTGCCTCAATCGGTTTGAATCTGACAGTATTCCATCTATCTTTTTCAACAGTGAACTTTTCAGTAGTTTCAACCGACTTCCATTCTCCGTTATCTCTGTAATAAAGTTGCCAGGATTGCGGTACCCTGCACTGTCCAACGCCGGTATCATCAAACCAATAAACCGAAATTCCCGAGACACGCCGCGGTTTATCAAAATCAAATTGGACCCACTCTTTTGTTCCTAAATGATTCCACCAGGTAAAACGCGGTATGCTTTGGTCGTTAGAGTTTACTGGTTCAAGCCCATCGGCAGCAGCCTCCAGTGAATCCGATGGGTTAAGATGAGAAGCGGTTATTTTAAAAGGCGGCTTTTTTGGTTGAGGCGGCGTTTTCCAGCGGTTTGCTTTTGGATCGCTACTTGCCTCCGGGAATGCGGTTACTCTCAAACGGGCTGCGCCCATCGGGATAAGGGTTATTACTTCAATAGGTTGTTCGGTGTAGGCTGGACTCGGTTGCAACAATCCGACAAGGTGCAGATTGTCCATCTGCCACTCAGGTATCCTGCGCCCGAGCGCAAGAATCTCTATTGGCGTTGTTTCTGCTGTAAACGGCTGTTTTGCCAGCGCGCCGCCCTTCTTTACGACTTTAAATGATTTTTCAGGTGTTTTATTATCTAAAACCAATCCGTAATTCCATTCGGAATCTGGAAACACTTCCCACTCCCGCCAGGTCGGGTTCTTGCCATAAGGCGACCAACGTTCTTTTATTTCTAAAGAGAATGTGAGCGGACCGTAATTTACAGAGACGGCGTTTTTATTTTTCTCCCAACGTTTTATTGATACCTTCATTGGCAATTGCAACGTAACGATGTCGCCATCAGACCATTGGCGGTTTACAGCCAGATAACATAATCCGGAGGCATTATGCTTTTGAGTTTTGCCATTTATCTTCAAAATTGGGGATTGGCACCATTGCGGGATTCGCAGGTAAAGCGGGAATTTCAGGCTTTTAGGAGTTGAAATTTTAAATGTGACTGTTTCATCAAAAGGATAATCGGTTTCTTCAGCAATTTTTACGGTTGTTCCGTCTGCAACCTTTGCTGCAACTTCGCTTGCGGCGTAAAGCGATGCGCACAAGCCGTTGTCGTGCGTGGCAAGCCACAATTCTTCGGCGTAGTATGGCAGACCGTGGGAGACGTTGTGCTGGCAGCAACGATAGACTTCAAACGGGCTATAAGAGAACATAGTGCCGCCGTTCTGAATGCCGGGCGCTTTGTTATTTTTGTCGCATTGAACCTGATTTGCGCAAGTGAGATAATGGAGCGCCTTCATATCAGGAGTCAGAGCCGCTGGAAAACTGTTGAAGGCAATCTCTTCGCATCTGTCAGACCAGATTGGATTTCCCGAAATTTTTGTGAGCATTTCAAAGCTGTGCATAAACTCTACTATGCCACAGGTTTCAAAGCCCTGACGCGGGTCTGTGAAACCGGGTCGGCAATTTTCATCTCCGGCGAAGCCGCCTCCTGGAAATTGACCATAAATATCCATTACCTTTTTATAATTGCGTTCGGCGGCATAGAGATGATTGAAATCCTTTGATTGCATATAAAACACGGCTGGCGCCCTGAATCCCTGAGCAATGTTTACATTATGCCAGTTTATAACGTCCTTGTCCCAGCGAGCCATATTATCAAACATCTTTTTTGCAAGGTCTAACAGCCATGCTTCACCGGTGCGGTTATAAAGCCAGTAAACGGATTCAATGTTGTCCCCCATACGCAACTTTGGCCAATACCCTTCACCGAATGCGCTCTGCGGCAATTGATTTTCCCACTGCATATATTTCTTCATTACATCAAGGATTCTGGCATCTGCGGTGAATTCATAATAGGATTGAAGAATATTAAGCATAATCATATGGGGCCACAAATCAGGTTTGCCGTTTAATGAGGTTAGCAGACCCCTTGGTCCAAAATATCCGTCTTCGCGTTGAGAGGCAATTGCCGCTTCAATCCATTTGCGAGCCCTGGCGATAATTTTTTCATCCTTTAATACATAGCCAAGGTCTCCATAACCTTTTAACCAGTATGGCATCTCTTCCCAGCCGAATCCGCCCTTGCCTTCGGGGTTTGCCCAGGCGCTTTTTTCAAAATTCAGCCACGGAGAGATTTCCTCCAATCGTCCGGTCATACCCTCTTTTTCAATTTCAAGCAGATTCCTAAGCCAGCCTTTAGGCGTGATACTTCCGATTGGAAGTTTTATAAAGGGCGAGGGCGTAAGTGGCGGACGATTAGCGGTGTAAAGTCCGCCATAACGTTGTGGTCTAACTTCCTTTAAGACGGTAATCCCCTCTGGCAGTTCTACAGTTATTGCCGCAGATTTTCCTGGATTTTTTTCCTGTAAAACGACGTCAAGCCCGGCATCAATATATTGTCCGCCAGCGGTCTGTTTGCAATGAATTGCGATTACATTTTTTCCTGTTTTAAGGGCGAGTTTGGCTTTTTCCGAAATCTCTTCTTCGTTGTATGCGGTGGTGTATCCGGAGAGTTTAGCGGCTAATTCTCCGTTGAGATACACTTCGGCGTCTTCGTCGTGGTGAATGGTCAGAAATAGATTCTGTTTATCAAAACTCTCTGTTAGCTCAAATTGTCGTCTTAACCAGATATCGGATGTTCGCCATTCTGTGCGGACGACTGAGCCGGGCGTGCCTTTTGTTCCAAAACCGCCCTCGCCGCTCTTCCAGTTGCTATCGTTGTAGTCGGGTTTAAACCAGTCATCGGCGGGCTTTTCAAAAGTATATTTCCACATCACAGGTTGTTTTTAGGAAGTTGGGACGAGCGTGATAATTTTTGGCGGCGGTGGGAATATTCCTTTGTTTGCGTTTGAAACCGCAGTTATATCTGGCTTAACAATAGCCCTGTCATAGGTCATCAAACCGTTGCATTCGGTTTCAACATCGGTGGTTTGTGTATAAACGGCGGCGCTCAAACCTGGATAATCTTTAAGTTCATAAACTTTTCTCAACAATTGAACATATCGGCGTGTTAAGGCATTTGTTCCGGACATTCCCTGATAACCCCAGCTACGTTCTGTCCAAGTGTGTCCTTTTATGGCGAGTCCGAGTCCGCCGAATTCGCCGAGGACTGCGGCGCGGTTAGGTTCAGGAGTAGGCGAGCCCGGTCCGGGGTAATTGTGCATATCAATGACATCGCCAACCTTTTTATCAGTCCATCCGCTTGCGTTATTAACAAGGCGGGTCGGGTCAAACTTTTTTGCCAGCTCAACAATCCGTTCAGTATCAAACTGTCCCCAGCCTTCATTGAAAACTACCCACATAATTATTGAAGGGTGATTGAATCTGCCGTTTATCAAACGTTCCAGTTCAACTTCGTATTGTTGACGTTGTTCAGGAGTTCTGTTATCGCCTGAGGGCATATCCTGCCAGACAAGCAGTCCCAGTTTATCGCACCAGTAATACCAGCGTTCAGGTTCAACCTTTACGTGTTTGCGGGCGAGATTCATTCCAAGTTTTTTTGTCATCTCAATGTCAAACCTCAAAGCCTCGTCGGTCGGGGCGGTGTAGATGCCGTCTGGCCAGAACCCCTGGTCTAAAAAACCAATCTGAAAAACAAACTCGTTGTTTAGCAAAATACGTGTTATCCCGAATCGGTCTTTTCCAATAGAGACCTTGCGCATACCAAAATAGCTTGAAACTTCGTCAACCACTTTGCCATCCGCTTCAAGACGAAGTTTTAAATCATACAAAAATGGGGAGTCCGGCGACCAGGGTTTGAAGTTTTTTACAGGCAAGGTGAGAGTAAGATTACTTGCGGTAAGAGAATCGGACTCCAATTCGCCGCTCTGAACTATGTTTTTGCCCTCAATAATATCCACATAAAGTCTTGTTTTTGGGGAGGTTTTAACTAAATTTGCGGCAACGGTGACAGCCGATCTATCAAAATCCGGGATTATTTTAATAGATTTAATATAAGTTTCTGAAACTGGTTCTATCCATACCGTTTGCCAGATACCAGAGCTCGGAGTGTACATAATTCCGCCCGGTCTGCGGGTCTGTTTGCCGTGGAGTTGACCGTTATCAGTTGGGTCAAAAACTGCAACCACGAGTTCCTGCTCGGTGCCCGGTTTGAGCGCGTCGGTGATATCAAAACTAAATCCGTCATAACCGCCGCGATGTGTTCCGAGTTCTTTTTCGTTGACATAAACTGTCGCTTCCCAGTCCACCGCACCGAAGTGGAGCAAAATTCGTTTGCCCTGCCAGGCACGCGGGATTTTAAACCCGCGCCGATACCAGAGTCTGCTCTTTTCATCAAGCCGTTTCATCACGCCTGAAAGCGCCGATTCAATCGGAAATGGGACAAGAATTTTGCCATCGTATTTTTGCGGCTGCGGGGCATCTTTTGCCGTTATAGCGTAGTCCCACAAGCCGTTTAAATTCATCCACTCCTTTCGCTCCATCTGCGGGCGGGGATATTCTTTATGGACGTTGGAGGGATTGACATCCTTTGCCCAGCGCGTCATCAATGGACCTTCAGCAGGGCGCCATGCGGCGGCAGAACAGATGATTATGGATAGAACAAAGACCGACAGGGTTGTTAATACTCTTTTTTCCTTCATAAGCGTTCATAAAAATCGTAGTGTTAGAAAAACATAAGTCAACGAATTTAATTAAAAAAATTAATAAAATATAGCAATTCGCGCGGTATCTCAGTCCAAAGGTAAATTCATCCTGCGCCTGGTTTGTATCCTGGTGTTGATACAAAACCGCTTTTTAGACCCCGGCACCGCGTTTTGCTGCGACAGTTGCGTTTTTTGCAATTGCAAATCCAGGTTTTGAATATGTCGCCATTAAAATTGTTGTTAAATGGATAGATTTTAAGAATAACTGGAATAGGCAACGTTATGCGGTTAAAATGATTTTACAGACAGAGGGAAAAAACGTGGATGAAAAAAGAGATGATATTAGCGCATTGAACGAGGCTAAAGAAACGGCGCCGGGCGTTAAACGGGAAGAAAACAAGGGCTTGCTATCCTCCGAACTTAAGCGGCTCGCCGCAGAACTTGGGGAGCGAGAAATTAAGTTCAAGGAACTTGTGCAAACCACGCGCGGACGCGGCTACGATTTATTGCTTGTCGTGCTGGGATTGCCGTTTTTAACTCCAATTCCGCTCCCGGGTCTTTCAACCCCATTTGGTCTGGCGATAGCCTTTGCTGGGTTGAGAATGGGCTTCGGTAAAAAAGTCTGGTATCCTGAAAAATTCCTTGAAAAGAATATTCCGCATTCTTTCTTTCCAAAATTGCTTAAATTTGCCGTTGGCATCTGTAAAACAATAGAATTCTTTGCAAGGCCGAGATTTCAATTTTTGCACGATTTTATTTTATTTCAACGGCTTGCCGGCATTTTGATATTAATCAGCGGCTTGCTGCTTGCCTTGCCGCTCCCAATACCTCTCACAAACACTTTGCCTGCCATAACTGTTGTGCTGCTGGCTTCAAGCGCGATGCGAAAAGACGGCATAATTTTTTTAATCGGATGTCTTTCATTTACGTTGTCTGTTGTGTTTTTCGGATTGATTTTATTCGGCGGAATTGAGGCAATTGAATTTCTGAAAAATCGGGCATAATAAATAAAACACCGACGTTTCAGTTACCCTTTACATAATTTCATCCCAAAATTAAGATGCAAATTATATGATAATTCGGAAGAAACTAATTTTGGTTTTTTTATGGGTGATATTATTTAATTTGTCTTTTTTAAACGCTGTTCTGGCTGTTCCTGATGGAATTTCTGACATCCCATCTCCTCCACAAGGGGCTATAGGGTTTCCAAACAGAGAAGAAAATTTTGACCTGCTGCCCGGATTTAAAAACCCTCCGCCGGGCTATGGCGAGGTTGCGTTTTACTGGTGGCTTGGCGATCCATTGACCAAAGAACGATTACAATGGCAGATTGAACAACTTGCCAAAGCAAGGGGTGTGATGGGCTTGCAGATTAATTACGCCCATAGCGACCGGGGCGGGCGGTCTTACGGGCTCACGTATCCGAGCCAGCCGCCGCTATTTTCAGAAGAATGGTGGAATTTAGTCGGGTGGTTTATCAAAACCGCTAAAGAATATGGTATGTCTGTAAGTTTGAGCGATTATACCCTCGGCATCGGACAAGGTTGGATAGTAGATGAAATTCTTAAAGAAAATCCCTACCTCAACGGCGCCGAACTCCGCTGCGATACAAAGGAGGTAAAAGGAAATATAGTATGGACATTGCCTCAAGAAACTCTATATGTATGCGCGTATAAAATCCGGGACACAAAGTTATCTGATGAAACAAAAATAGATTTAAGAAGGTTTGTTCAAAAAAATGTCTTAAATTGGACTGCGCCGTCTGATGATAAATATAAGGTGGTAGCGATTTATGCGCATACTGTAGTTCCATCCCTTGACCCGATGAATCCGAAATCAGGAGAGTTATACGCAAAAAGGTTTTTTGGTCAATTTGAAGAACGTTTTCCGCAGGAGGGCGGCAAGGGTTTAAATTTTTTCTTTTCCGATGAATTAGATTTTGGCGTGAGGGGCAAATTGTGGACAAAACGGTTTGCCGAAGAATTCCGAAGACTAAAGGGATACGACTTGATTCCTGAATTACCTGCGCTGTTTTTCAATACCGGCGCAAAGGCAATCAAAATCCGACTTGATTATAACGATGTAAAAGTGGCATTGACCGAAGAGGGCTTCTTCAAACCTGTCTTTGAATGGCATCAAAAACGGGGAATGATTTACGGTTGCGATCACGGCGGACGCGGACGCGATGTAACTGAATTTGGCGATTATTTTAGAACGCAGAGATGGAATCAAGGTCCGGGTTGCGACCAGCCAGGTTTAAGCCGCGACATCATAAAAAATAAAGTCGCAAGTTCAATTGCTCATTTATATTTGAGACCGCGCGTGTGGCTTGAAGGCTATTACGGAAGCGGTTGGGGAACAACTTCGGAACAAATCATTGACGCCACGTTTGCAAACTTTGCTCAGGGCCAAAATCTGCTCACATTTCACGGGTTATATTATTCAACTCATGGCGGTTGGTGGGAATGGGCTCCGCCGTGCAATCATTTTCGGCAGCCTTACTGGAAACATATGGCTCCTTTTATGGAAAGCCTGCAAAGGCTTAGTTATATCCTCAGCCAGGGATATCACAGGTGCGATGTAGCAATTATCTACCCTGTGGCTCCTGTTGAAGCGGAACTGGGCGCAAACGAAGCGGTAAAAACGGCATTTGATTCCGGCGTTGCGCTATACAAAAACGGGATTGATTTTGATTTTATTGACTATCAGTCTTTAGACCGCGCCGCAATTTCGGAAAACCAATTGCGCGTCAGCGGAGAATCCTACCGCGTTATCGTTGTGCCTTCAATGCGCGCAATTAGATTTTCAAATCTTAAAAAACTTTTGCAATTTCACCGCTCCGGAGGACTGGTAGTCGCAGTCGGCGCGTTGCCTGAGGCAACTGACCGCGTTGGTTCAAATGACCCGCAGGTAGATAATATCGTTGAGGAGATTTTTGCCGAAGGCAAAAACCGATTCACCTCGCCGACTCAACTGGTGGATTTTGTCTCCAGAGCGTTCAGGCGCGATTTTAATCTCCTGACTCCACAGAAAAACCCTGTCTATTTTATCCATAGAAAAATCGGCTCCCGAGATATTTACTTTATTTACGGCGCGGCAAAGGGGACAGAGTGTGAATTGCGTTCAACTGGAAAGGTTGAATTGTGGGATATCTGGACAGGCAACATAATCCCACTACCAGTAATTTCGCAAAACGGCTTCCTGACGCGGTTAAAATTGCCTCTCACAGAAAAAGAGGCTCAATTAATCGTATTCAGTCCGGGCAAGCCAGATATTCTAAACAACGAACCAACTACAAAAGAGATTGTTAATAATATTGAAGGAGATTGGGAATTTGAGATTGAACCTGCGCTTGAAAACCGGTTTGGAGATTATCGGCTTCCCCCGTCAGACGGTTTTATCGGGGCTGAAGTGAGACGCTTTCGGTATAGCGACGAAAAAGAATTCAATCCGGACTGGACAAAACCCGACTTTGACGATTCAAAATGGAGAAGATTAACATATTCATTCGGTCAGAAATTCTGGAAACTCGGTCCGCTGCCACAGAATTTAAATTTAACCCAGCTGGAAAAAAGGCTTTCTATAGCGCCTGCTATCAATCCTGAAGAAGCAGTAGAAATAAATGGCAAATCATACAAATGGCAACCTTACGATTTTTCGTGGCGCTGGGGAATAGAAAACGACCCCGGTCATCAAGGCTATCACGGGCTGAAGGGAATTGTTCACGATGATTTAATAGGCCTCGGAAAACTTCGTTTCACCGCGACAGACACTGTCTATGAACCTGAAGGGGATGAAACCCGTTATTACTTATGGACAACCGTCTGGCTAAACTCATCTGAAAGCAAAGAAGTTTATCTTGAATCCGGCGGCTTATTGCCTGCTGAATTCTGGATAAACGGACAGAGCTATTCTCAAAAATTACCGCGAAAATTGGCGTTAAACGTCGGCGCAAACACCGTTTTAGCCCGATATGACAGACCCGGACGCGGCTATTTCGTATTCAAAACCGCCGCCGGAAAACAATTGGAGGATGACATTCCATTTTCCAGCGAGGCAAAATGGATATGGTACCCTGAACAAATAACCAGCGCCGAAAGGTTTTTCAGGAGGAGATTTGTCCTGGAAGAAAAACCAAAAAAAGCGGTCTTGCGCATTACCTGCGACAACGGTTATTCGGTGT
>JBAMMJ010000130.1:10017-37350 GCA_039793825.1 Verrucomicrobiota bacterium
GGTGTGGATAAACAATCAAAAGATTGGCAGCGGCAATAGATGGGAGGTCGTTGATGAATACGATATAACAAAACAATTGCGTTCAGGCGAAAATATAATTGCCATTCTGGCTCGCAACGAGGGCGATATTGCTGGGTTGATTGCCGAGATAAGATTTGACGCCAACAAACGAATCTATACAGATTCAGGCTGGCTCTGCACCACGGGGGTTGAAAATCAAGAGTGGACCAATTTGAACTTCAACGAAAAAAATTGGACAGCGGCAAAAGAAATTGCGCCGTTTAAAACCAGCATCTGGTATAACCACGTCCACGGACCGCCCAAACTTCAACAGCCGACAAATGTGGAAAATTTTCCGCAACCGCAACTTGCCACACGGTGGTATAACGACCAAACCGTGTTGCCGTTTGACGTTAAACCTGCTGAGAAGAATCCGTCAGGATGGTATAGATTTACAACTGCTCCCGGGACAACTTCACTCGTTGTAACCTGTATTGGAAAGCCAAGAATCTGGATCGACGGTAGAGAGGTACCCGGAATTCAAGAAAGGGAAAAGAATACATTCAGGTTTTCGCCTGCTCAAACCATTAGACGGGCGAACAAGGTCGCGTTGCGGATAGAACAACAGCGAGGCGAGTACGGCGGCGCTGCGTTACTTGAACCTGTAAAACTTGAGTGCGGAACAGGTGTTATCGCTCAGGGAGATTGGTCAAGATATGACGGTCTTGAATGTTATTCGGGCGGCGCCTATTATAGAAAAATTATTCATCTAAATACAAGCCCAGAAGGACGAATCATTCTTGATCTTGGGAGAGTGGTTTCCTCGGTTGAATTATCTGTGAATGGCAAACAGGTCGGGATTCGTCTTTCCCCTCCCTGGAAGTTTGATATAACAAAGTTTGTTAAACAAGGGGAGAACAGAATTGAACTATTGATTTATAACACTGCAGCGAATCATTATGTGACAATACCAACCCGGTATCGCGGCGCTACTGAATCCGGACTTATAGGTCCGGTAAAATTGATCACGGAAGAGATAATTAAAAGTTTTTAAATAGCATTCTTAAAATAATTATGTTGAAAATTATCCGGTTTTGAATTTGCGCATAGTTATTCTGCGGAGCATCTTTTCGGTTTCACGTTCGCGGATGTCCTGACGTTTATCATATTCAACCTTTCCTTTTGCCAGCGCAAGCGCTACTTTTACTTTTCCGTTTTTCCAGTAAAGCGAAAGCGGTATAAGGCTATGCCCTTTTTGAGATAAAAAACCTTGCAGTTTGCGGATTTCAGATTTTTTTAGCAATAACTTACGCGGCGCCTTTGGGTCGTGGTTCGTCCAACTTCCACTTGAATATTCGTCAATGTGTGAATTATAAAGAAAGACCTCGCCGTTTTCAATTCTGGCAAAGGCGTCGTTTATCTGCCCGCGACCCTCTCTGAGGCTTTTAACTTCCGTGCCGCGCAGGCAGATGCCAGCCTCAATTACATCAAGAATATGATAATCGCGACGGGCTTTAGAATTTGTAACTATATCACCCATAAATAAATTCAGCCAGAAGTATAAATAAATTTACCTTCTGGCTGAACAATTTCCAAGTAATTAATAATAATTACCGAATTAATAATAAATACAGATGCGCTGAACTAAAAAACATTATGTTTATTAAACATTCTTGCTTCGTTTTTTAGGTTTTTCGCCACCGGTCAACACATTCATATCCTGGGGCAGTTCATAAGTGATTTTGCCTTCTATGATTTCCATCAACGCAATATCTGCCGGGCTCGTGGTCGGTCCTGCTTCAACGAGCGGGCGGCTCATAGCGCCGCCGCCAGAGGTTAACTGGCGAACCCGCCGCGATACCAGGTTCACAAGTATATTCGGATTCTGTATTTTCTCTAACGCCTTTTTACAAAGTTCGCTGTTCATCTTCCCTTTCAACAGTTCAAATTAAAGACAAATAAATTAACATCAAAAAATAAGAAATTCAATAATAAAACGAATATTTTTAATCAATTAATGCAATTACCTAATCATTTGAAAATAAACAAGTTGCATAATAAATCATTGCGGATTGTTTAATTTGTGTAAAAATTTTGTGTATCAATAATTCAATTTAATTTGATGCTGAGCCGGTAAAAAGTCGGTACATCAAGGTTCTGTCCTTCATAAATTGTGGCGTCGTTTTTTTCAAATCTTCCGTGAGAAACTACTTCAAAATCAAACATACCCTGCATTAAATTTTTAGGTTTAAGATAGTTTCCGCCTGAATTTGAACCGATTATTGAGGAAATCTGTGTTGAAGTGACTACCGGAGGTGGTGCTGACATAGCCGAGCTTGGCGAATAGGTATCTGTTTCTTCTTCATTGAGGAAATAGTCCCCCGTAATTTTAGATGACTCAACTTCTTTATTTTTCTGAGTTTGAGAAGTGGCGCCGCCGAACAACTGCTGATGGTAAGCGGCATCCACAGGGCAGGCGGTAAGGACAGTTACGCCGAGTTGTCCATTCATTTTAGGGTCTACAGATTCGCCAACTTTTAAAAAGGCTTTTTTGGCGTTAAGTTTTAATAAATCCATCACTATTCGGACTTCTTCGGTTGTAATATCGCCGTTGCTTGAAAAATTAACAAGCACACTTTCGGCATTTGCCAGGGCGTTGTCGGATTCCAGCATTGGGTGTTTTAACAATTTTTCGCAAATCTGGTTTGCGCGCTGCGGTCCGGCGGCGGTGACGGTTGCGATGGCGCTGCGCGCGTGTTTGCCATTGAGCATTGAACATAAATCCGCAAAGGTGGTGTTCATCTCTCCTTGATAGGTCAACATTTTAAGCAGCGAACAGATACCTTCTGCCAGGTAGTCATTAATAATCTTTAAATTATCGTGGAATTTAATGTCTGTAGGAATTAGTCTGGAAAAGGAGTCGTTGTAGACGCATATAACCCCGTCTGCAATTTGATTAAGATAACGCAGCCCCATAAAAGCCTGCCGTGTACACCTGCCGCCTTCAAATTCAAATGGCATAGTGACGACGGATAGAACCAGTGCTCCTGCTTCTTTTGCATAACTTGCCAGTGCCGGTGTGGCTCCTGTGCCGGTGCCGCGACCGAGGCCTGCAACTATTAAAACAACGTCGGCGCCTTTGAAAAGCGCGGTGAGCTGGGCTTCGTTTTCAGAGGCGGCTTGACGACCGCAGTCAGGGTTGCCACCTGTTCCCATCCCGCGCGTTGTCGTTATTCCAATTAAATATTTTTCAGGCAGTCGGCACTGCTCAATATCCGGGGCGTCTGTGTTTATTGCAATCGGCTTTACACCCGGAAAGCCAGATTCAGAAATGCGTCCGATAATGCGGCAGCCGGCGTTACCAACCCCCACCAGCCGCAAATCAACCAGATGACTTCCATTTGCCGTTTTAGCAGGATTTGTCTGTTGTCCGTTCATATTGCCTCTGTAGCAGGTTTAATCTTTTAATTGACCGAACATTTGGCTTACGAAAATGCATCAAGAAAATTTTTAATAAGGCTTGTAAACGAAAACTTTTCGGCGCTTTTTCCGATATGTCGTCTGTGTGCGATAGTGGCGTATTTAATTAGCCCGATAGGGGTAACAAACTCGGGTTGTTTTAAACTGGAGCTAATCCCGCTGATCGTGGTTGGGTAGCCGATGGTGGTTGGGAGACTAAATACGCTTTCGGAAAGTTCAACAATGCCGGGAATACGCGCTCCGCCGCCGCACAGAACAACTCCTCCCCTCAACCACTCAAGTATTCCATGTTTTGCAACCTCTCTGCATACGAGTTCCAATATTTCTTTAACTCTTGCGTTCATAATCAGGTATAAATTTTCAAGGCTGATACTTTTTGACGGCAAGCCAACTTCATTATTAATTGTAATGTATTTGCCTTTGACATCGTCTCTAATAATTGCCGAACCATATTTGATTTTTAGGCTTTCGGCTCTACCGAGCGGGATTTTCAGACCGATGGCAATATCATTTGAGATATGGTCTCCGCCAACCGCCAGAACGCCGCAATGCTTTATCAAACCATCAATTATTGCCACATAATTTGTGGTTCCGGCTCCAAGGTCAATGACAAGGGTGCCGATTTCTTTTTGTTCATTTGTCAATACAGCAAGAGAAGACGCCAGACCGTTAAACACGATGTCGTTAACTTTTATCTGAAATCTGTTTTTCAACAGGCTTACCGGTGTCTCTATGCGGCTTCTGATTCCGTGAACGACAAGGACGTCTACTTCTAATTTTGTCCCTATCATATCAATGGGATTGATTACCTCCGCCTTCTGGTCGACGATAAAATTCTGACGGATTGAATGAATGATCATATTGTCTGGCGGGATGCTTGCCGTTTTAGCGTTTCGGACGACCTCTTCAACATCGGATTGAGTTATAACGCGGCTTGCTGTATGGATTGGATGAAAGCCGCGATTCATAAAACTTTTCACGTGCGACCCCGTTACGGCAAGGTAGACCGCAGAGACTTCCTGATCGCTCATCTGTTCGGCTTCGCTTATGGCGATTCGTATATCATTTTCAACTTTGTCCTGGTCTATAATCTCGCTTTTGCGCACACCGTATGAACGGGACTGTCCGACCCCGACGATTGTCGGGACTCCGTTTTCGCCCACTTCGGCAACCACCGCGCAAATCTTGGACGTCCCTATTTCAAGGCCAACTATGACATCTGTCTGGTTTCTAAACATTTTTCTTTCTGGCTACGGTTTTTGGTTGTTTGTTCTGAATCGCTCCGGGCGGAACATTTGAAATATCCATCCAGGTTGCCGGCACATTGTTTGCCACAGACAGGTCAAGTGTCGCAATGAGTTTACCACGCTGGCGTCCGTAGTCATAGACCATTCGCCAGCGGCGGAGTTGAGTTTCAAACTGACCTATGCCAAAAATAATAGTGCTTCCCTGATCTGTCATAGCCTGAAGGATGCCGGGATAGGAAATGTCAATTGTTTTAATATTAACAAGACCAGCCATAGGCGAGCGTTCAAAAGCCGAAAGCAGCCGCAGAGCGCTCAATAGTTGTGGCGACGCGACGCGCGTTCCGATCTTTAAATCGGTTCTCCCCACGCCAATTATTACCGGGAGGAATTTGTTCGTTGGTTGAGTCGCCGATAACTGCGTAAAGTGAAGCGGCATCATCACATAACCCATTTCGTCCAGCGTATAAATTGATTCAATGCCCGGCGCGTCGGTAAGCATCACCTTCGCTATCGGCACCCGTTCATTTACGCGTATTCGCAATGTGGCGGGAAAGACTTTTTCCACAGAGACAGTCTTAATCATCGGCACAAGTTCAAGGTTGCGCCTGATCTGAGCAATATCCAGCGCTATTAGATTATCCCCGGTTTGAACGCCAGCCCATCTTCGTATCTGTTCACGGTTGATTACGCCATCGGTCTGAATATCAATTACGCGAATCGCGTAAGTTGGATTTTTTAGAATAAACTGAACTTTGACGAAATTGGCGATCTGCCAGACTACCACAAACAATATTAGCAATCCAAAACAGCCGCCAATTGCAAAGGCGACAAGTCTGGCGCTGCGGGTCTGTGGGGATTCCGACCGCATTTCCAGCGTTAGCAACTCCCGTCTATATTTCCTGTCGTCTTTGCGTTTGAACCAAAATCTCATAAAAATATTTCACACCAGCGGTTGTTTTTAAATTTCATCTTTCTGTTCTGATTTTTTAATCTGGTGTTTGGACCGTCGCAGCGCTAATTCCACCATTTTCTCGCACAACTGTGGATAAGAAATTCCCGCGGCGGCAGCGGCTTTCGGGAAGAGGCTCGTTTCCGTCATACCGGGCAAGGTATTGATTTCTAACACATACGGGTTGACATCAGAAACAATCAAATCTACGCGGGCATAATCGCGCGCTCCGACTGCTCTAAATACACTCAGGGCTGCAGTCCGTATACGCTCTGCTGTCACAGGGTCTATATTTGCCGGGCAAATGTATTCAGTCGCGCCGACTGTGTATTTGCTTGTGTAATCATACACCCCGCTTTTTGGTCTGATTTCAACAATGGGCAACGGCGTTTCATCAAGAATCGCCACGGTTACTTCTTTGCCTTTAATGAATTCTTCAACCAACACCTCCGAGTCAAATTCAAGCGCCTTTATCAGGGCAATATTCCATTGCTCCGCTTTTTCCACAATCTGTAAACCGACACTTGAACCCTGCCGCGCCGGTTTAACGACAACCGGAAATTTCCAATCCTTCGGGAACTCAACATTCGGCGAACTGGCAACAAAATACCGCGGCGTTGGAACATTCTTTCTGACGCACCGCCTTTTTGTTTCAATTTTGTCAAATCCAATTCTGCTTGCTTCTACCCCACAGCCGGTATATGGGACACCGATTTTTTCAAGCTGTTCTTGAATTCTGCCGTCCTCGCCAAAGGTGCCGTGAAGGGCGAGAAAAACAACATCGGTGCCGACCGGGAGCACCCAGTCAGGGTCGATCGGATCAACTGTCATCACATTATGCCCAAGAGAAGCCAGCGCCTTTGCGACAGCGGTTCCAGATTTAATAGATATTTCCCTTTCGGCGGATTCGCCGCCATACATCACCGTTATGTTTAAACTGCGCATAGTCTAAAAATCCTCGCCTATGATTTCAACCTCTGTTTCAAGTTCAATGCCCCGGGTTGTTTTTACCTCGTTTTTGATAATTTTTATAAGTTCAATAATATCGGCTGCTTTTGCCCCGCCAACGTTTACAATAAAATTTCCATGTTCATTAGAAACCATAGCGCCGCCGACCTTTTTACCTTTTAAGCCAAGTTCATCAATCAATTTTCCGGCAGAATATCCGGCTGGATTCTTAAAAACGCACCCGGCGCTTCGCCATTGAGGTTGAGAAGCGCGACGTTTTGCGGCAAACTCCTCCATCTTTTTCGCAATCTGGTCTCTATCTCCGGGTTTGCCGATCAGCCTTGCTTCCAGGGCAATTGAAGATTTCAGTCTGTCGCAACCGCGGTAAACAAAACCTGCTTCTTGAGGTGAAATCCAGCGAGTTTCGCCCTCTTTTTCCATTATTTTAATCTGTCTTACCACCTGAAAAATCTCGCCCCCCATTGCCCCGGCGTTCATCCGCAGGGCGCCGCCTACGGTGCCGGGTATGCCTTCAAGAAACTCAAATCCGCTGATGCTATGTTTTAAAGCCTCGCCGGCAAGCGTCTTTAACCGCGCAGCCGCTCCACATTCAATTTCAACGCCTTTTACAATTATTCGTTCAAACCAGGCGCCGCAAAGGTGAATAACAACCCCACGAATTCCGCCATCTTTGACAAGCAGGTTTGAACCGCGCCCGATAATGTAAGATTCTACGTTGTGAGCAGCGCAGAGACGAAGGACTGTTGCCAGCTGGGTTTCATCTGACGGCTCAACAAAGATATCGGCGTTGCCGCCAACGCCAAAGGTTGTTCGCGGCGCCATTGGTTCGTTTAACTTAACGACAAAATCCTGCTTTAAAGCCTTTTTTAATTCTTCGGCGAATTTTTCAAGATTGGTTCTCTCTGTTTTTTCAATCGTCACTGTCGTCAAACCAAAATCAAATTCCTCAGCCGTCTATCTGAGGGTTTATCACAATCAGGAGTTCCGTCCGAACGGGTTCTTTTACTGCAGACAATCTCCGCAAATCTGTGAGCTGCAACGGTTACATCCGCGCCTGCGCCGCAAAATAAAACCACGTCTCCGACGGCAACTTTTTCCAGAACTTTTTTACAAACTTCATCAACATTGGAGACCGATTCAGATTCAATCCCGTTTTTCAAAATTTCATCCACTATAAGTTTAGAGGTAATGCCCGGGATTGGTTTTTCGCCTGCGCCGTAAATATCCATAACCCAGACACGGTTTGCCCCTGAGAAACATTTCCCAAATTCAACATACAGATCGCGCGTTCTGGTGTAGCGGTGCGGCTGAAAAACGACCAGCAATTTATTTGAGCATAAAGGTTTTATGGCATTTATTGTGGCGCGGATTTCGTTCGGGTGATGACCGTAATCGTCAAAGACCCGGATTTTTTCGTTCAAAAGTTCTTCCTGACGCCTTTCGGCGCCTTTGAATGAACCGATGATTGGCGAAATTTCTTTATATGAAAAACCGATTAAGTCAAGCAACGCAATTGCTGCTGAGGAATTTAAAACATTATGAGCGCCGAACAGAGCGTTTGTAAATCTGCCGAGTGATTTTCCGTGTTTGTAAACTTCAAAGGTAAACCCCTTTTTAGAAGGATTCTCTCCAATCAATTCAATTTTATATTCTGCTGACTCAGAAAATCCGTATGAATGCGATTTTTCACTTTTGCCAATCATTTTAGCAAGAATCGGATCGTCGGCGCAATAAACGAGAGTCCCTCTTGTCTTTTCCGCAAAATTTAAAAATTCTCTTTTTAGCCGCTCAAATGAACCAAAATAATCAAGGTGTTCGCGGTCAATGTTAAGGATGATAGAATGCAGAGGCTCAAACAGGTTTAATGTGCCGTCGCTTTCATCGGCTTCAATCACGAAATATGCTGTTTTGCGGCCTGTTCGGGAATTTTGTTGCTGCGATGAAAAGCCGGGAAGATTGAACTTTCCGTTTCTGGGAAGTTGCGGCACGTTCCACCCGACTGAATATCCATAAGAACACCCCAGAGATTCAAAGGCGTAGGCAAGAAGGGCGCTTGTGGTGGTTTTGCCGTGCATTCCTGCCACGCAAACCAGATCAGTCTGATTCACCACTGTGGCAAGAAACTCGCCTCTTCTAAACAGAGGGATGGTTCCTGTTGAGCTGGCAGCGCGGAGTTCAGGGTTGTCCGAACCAATGGCAGAGGTGTAAACAACCAGAGCGGGGTTAATGGATTTGATGTTTTCGGCGCTGTGTCCGATAAATATCTTTGCGCCGCGGTGTATGAGCTGTTCTGTATTTTTGTTCTGACAAATATCCGAACCGGCAACCCGACATCCCAGGTCTAACAGAATATGCCCCAGCGCGCTCATACCGCAACCGCCCGCGCCGATCAAATAGACCGTTTCCCCCGATTTTATCGGGAGGCTACAACGGTTTGAACTATATGTTTCAGCAACGACGTTCACACTACTTAACAAAAATCGGCTCAGTCTGTTGTGGTTTGATAGATATATTTTGTTTGGTCTGTGCCCAGATTGACTGGCGCGGTTCCAAAAGAATTGCGTCTCCGAATGTTGTTTTTATTTTTTCAATAATCAAATTTGCAATCGTTTCGGCTGCGTTGATTGAATTTAGTTTTGCCAGAGTCTCAATGTTTTGAGCCCTGATATGAGATTCCTGACTGAGTTGAAGAATCATTCCCACAAGTAGTTCAGGGGTTGCGTTTTTCTGTTCAAGCATTCTGCCGGCGCCTGCTTTGACAAACACAAGACTATTGTAAAACTGGTGATTGTCTGCAGCATAAGGATAAGGAATCAAAAGCGGTGGCACGCGGGCAGCGGAGAGCTCTGCAAGGAACGAGGCACCTGCCCTGCTCACGACGACGGTTGCCGCGCCGAGCAGTTCGTCCATACGTCGGTAAAAACTGTAGACACGCGCGTTCAATCCATTTTCTTGGTACGCCTTATTAACGCTTTCATAATCTTCCCTGCCTGTGATGTGAATTATTTGCCATCCTGAAAGTTTCTGTTTCAACAAACTCATTGAATTTATAAAAAGTTCATTGATTGGATGCGCCCCCTGACTGCCTCCAGCCACAAGGAGCGTTGGGCGCTTTTCGTCAAGACCAAGACTCCGACAGCACAATGTCCTGTCAATATTAAGAAATTCAGGCCGCACCGGCGTCCCGGTGACCCTGACTTTTTTCTTAGGAAAAAACTGTGCTGAACATTTAAAACCGACGAACACCTCATCGGCAACAAAACTAAAAAGACGGTTGGCTTTTCCGGGGATCGTGTTTGACTCGTGGATAAATATTTTTGCCCCCATCAATTTACCGACGATAACGGGCGCGGCGCTGACAAATCCGCCAGTGGCAAATATTGCATTTGGTTTTTTTGATTTAAAATAAGCCCGACAGAGTTGAATTGACTTCCACAATGCAGAAATAAATTCTTTTAGATTTCCCTGCCGTTTTGCCACCGCTGGCAGTTCAATAACGGAAACTCCGGTTATATCCTCGCAAGCAAGTTTATCAACCGGCTTGTTTGAGATAATAACCGTGACATCACACCCGCTCTGCGCGAGGCGGTCAGCCACCGCCAGTCCAGGGAAGATGTGCCCGCCTGTCCCGCCGCAGGCAATCGCAATATGAGGATGAAGTTTTGTCATTTTGACAAATCCGCTTCGGCTACGCCGAAAGGATTAAGGTCTTCTTCCGGCGCAGCCTCAATTACGGTATCCTGACCTTTTCTTGCCACATTAAGCAAAAGTCCAATAGATGCCATCATTAATAACAGATTTGAGCCGCCATAACTTATAAACGGCAGTGGCAATCCTTTGTTCGGCACAGCACCTGTGACAACTGCGATATTGATCGCAGCCTGCAAACCAATCATAATTGTTAAGCCGGCGGCAAGCAGCCCGAATAAATCCGGCGCCCTGTATGCCACAAGCCCGCCAAGCGTTACAAGAAAAATGTATAAAAGAACAATCATCAACGTCGCCACCAGTCCGAGTTCTTCACCGATTATAGCAAGAATAAAATCGGTGTGCTGCTCGGGAATGAAACCGTGCTTCTGACGAGACTCTCCAAGCCCGCGGCCTGTCCATCCACCTGAGCCAAGCGCAATTTTTGCCTGAATATTCTGATACGCAATTGTTGTTGCATATTCTTCCGGATTCAGCCACGCCCTTATTCTGTCGCTGCGATTCTGGTTCATTGTTATAGCCAGATACAAACCAGCGCAACCTGCAAGCACTATCAGAAAAATATATCTAAACCGCGCCCCGCCTATAGCAAGGATTGCCAGACAAACCGCCCCCGTCAGGATTGTTGAACCATAGTCTTTACCCAGTATGATGAGACCAGCCATGAACCCTATCAGAACTGATGGAACAACGATCCCGTGGGAAAAGTATTTCATCTTCCGCCCTTTATAATCGCAATAGAACGCAAGCGTTAATATGAGCGCTATCTTTGCAAATTCTGAGGGTTGGAATCTTGCAAATCCGATGTTTATCCAGCGTTGTGCGCCATTTATCTTAACGCCGAGCCCAGGAATAAAGACCGCCAGTAACAATAGCGCCGCAACCCCGTATAATATTGAGATTACGACAGGCGATTTTAATTTGTGGTAGTCAATCGCGCTGCAGGCAACAAGCGCAACACCACCTATCAACGCCCAGGCAAACTGCATCCGCACATAAACAGGCCCTTTTTGTCCCATTCCAGCGCTGTAGAGCATTACCAACCCGATGCTCAACAACAATGCCGCGCAAAGCAATATCCCGAGGCTGATGCGTTGATTTTTCATCACGCTCAATTTAATAGCGGTCTGCTTAACCTGAGTTCATAGTAGCGGTTTGCTGGCAACCTCGCTATAGGCAAAAGCGACACCCAAATCCCGGTTGAACTTACACATTTGACCCGGGACGCGCTGTGTCGTTTATCATATTATCTGTCGCCGGAGTGGTTGGCGGATTTGTTGGGATAGAATTTTTTACCGGAATTTTAATCTTTTGTCCGACATTAATCCTATCGGTGTTAAGATTGTTCACGGCCTTAATCTCTGTCACCTTCACACCGTGGCTTTTTGCAATCTTGGTTAGATTGTCGCCCGGTTTTACGACATAAATTTTGGCGTCTGAACCGGCGCCAGCAGACGGTTGTTCAGTTAAACTCTGGGGCTTTGCGGTTTTTGTTGCAGCCGCAGAAACGGTATTGGCGCTGGTTGGGGTTGCAGTCGTTGCCGCGCCGGATTTTTCGGGCACCTTTATGATTTGACCGATCTGGAGCCGACGCGGATTAATGTTTGGATTTGCCTTGACAATAGCGTCAACCGACACACCGTATTTCTTTGCGATTGTGGCGAATGATTCTCCCTTTTCTATCTTGTGCTCTATTAACCCGCCGGTTGAGCTGGTTAAACCTGCCGTATTATCGGGGGTTGGCTGTCCGACCGGCGGCGGGGTTAATCCTGTTGAGCCGCCAACCGTAGGCGAAACCGTCATCGGCTGCGGCGGGGCAACCTGCGGTTGCGGTTGCGCAACCAGTGGCGGTGGCATAGGTTGACTTACATCAACTGTAGGCGGATTACTGAAAGTTATTGACGGCAGATTCGTCACTATAGAATTGTCGGCAACGCTTCCAGTGCTCTTGTCTTTGCATCCCTGCAAAAGCAGGGCGCCCAACAAGACCATATGCGCCCCGAGTATCAATACTACCGGGACGAGGATGTTTGTCTTTGTCGTCTTCGGCTGCTCCAGTGGAGAGCCTTGACCCAATATGTTGTTTTGTTGATTCATGGCTTTCTCATCAGTTTTATGTTTATTTTTTTGTTGTCCATAGGCTTCATTTTGCCCCGGACAAAATCCGTTTTAGCATATCAAATAACCAATTTTTTAAAAATGCAACAACATTATGTTGTATTTTTATTAACATTAATACCCAACATATTGACATTTTTAAGGTTTTTTACTAATCTTCTAAATTCCTCGCCGCGATGTTTGTAATCTCTGAACTGGTCAAAACTTGAGCAGGCAGGCGATAACAAGACAACATCGCCGGGCTTTGCCATTTTTTTTGCTTCAACTAACGCATTTTCAAGGAATTGTGAAATGCGGCATTCAATTACATCTCTCCAGCAATCAAATATTTTTTGCGCAGTTTCACCGATAAGAAAGGCAACTTTAACCCGTTTTTTTAATATTGGTTTAATTTCATCATAAGCGAACCCTTTATCCTTACCACCTGCGATCAACAATATGTTGGGGGTATTATCTGGATGCTCATCAATACTTAGTATTGCTTTTGCTACTGCGTCAACATTTGTCGCCTTTGAGTCATTTATGTATTGTACGCCGTCAATCTCATCAATCAGCTCGCAGCGGTGTGGCGCTGGATTATATTCCTGTAAGGCGTCAATTACGGTTTTTAATGGGAGTCGGTAAATGCCTGATACGGCGAGCGTTGCCATTAAGTTTTCGGCATTGTGGATGCCTTTTAATTTTACGAAATTCAGGTCAAGGGCTTCGCGTGGTAAGAATCTTTTGCGGCTGATTATTTTTTTGCCTTTAAGGTAGATGTCTGCGGTGACATCGGTTGCGCTGTATGTTATGAGGTTTGAATGGATTTTTATGTTTGATTCAGTTAGTAATCGCAAAGCCTCTTTTTGAACCACAGCCCAGTCTGATTTTGACTGGTTTTCAAATATGCGCGCCTTTGCGGCGATGTAATCCTGCATTGTGGGATAGCGGTCAAGGTGGTCTGGGGTGATGTTTGTGAGGATTGCAACGTCGGGTTTAAAGTTTGCGATTGTTTCAAGCTGGAATGAACTTACCTCAAGGCTTAAAAAGTCATAAGGCTTTTCCTCTAACGCAATATCGCAAAGCGGAAGCCCGATGTTTCCGCAGGCTGAGGCTTTAAACCCGCAAGCCAGAAAGATTTTTTCAATTAGTTCGGTGGTGGTAGTTTTGCCGTTGGTGCCTGTGATACCGACTATTCTGGCGGGCATAATAAAATTGTAGCCAAGTTCAAGTTCACCGATCACAGGTATTTTGCCGGAATTGACTAAATTACTGATGAATCCTCTCGCCGTTGGCACGCCCGGACTGAGGACGACAAGGTCAAAATCTGTTTCTACAAAACTCTGCGCCCCGAGAATAACGCGGGCGCCGAGTTTTTCCAATTCATTGGCTATTTGTTCAAGCGCGGAATCGCGGGCGGAGTCAATAGCGGTGACGCGCGCTTTATGTTTGAGCAAAAGTTTTGCGGCTGCTGCGCCGCTTTTTCCCAGACCGACCACAAGCGCGCGGCTGTTTTCATTTATAGTTTTTGGATCAAATCTGTTCATCTAATTTTGAGTGTGGCTAACGCTATAATTGCGAACAAAACGCAAACGATATAAAATCGGCTCACGATTTGAGATTCTTTCCAGCCAAGTTGCTGAAAGTGGTGATGTAAAGGGGCGATTTTAAAAATGCGTCTGCCTTCTCCATATATTAGTCTTGTAAATTTGAAGTAACTGGTCTGGATAGCAGAAGAAAGAAGTTCAATTACAAAGATTCCGCCTGCGATTAACAGAACAAACGGCTGGTGAATCAATATTGCTACCATTGCGAGAACTCCACCGAGCGCAAGAGAACCTGTGTCTCCCATAAAGACCGTTGCAGGATGACAATTAAACCATAGGAATCCGAGTCCTGCTCCGATCATCGCCGAACAAAACACGGTTAGTTCTCCGGCGCCGGGCACATACGGAATTTGAAGGTATTTTGCGAAAATAGCGTTGCCAGCCAGGTAAGTTATCACCACAAAGACAAACGAGACTATTACCACGCATCCAATTGCCAGCCCGTCCAAACCATCGGTAATATTAACCCCGTTTGATGTCCCAACAATGGCGCCTATCACTATCACAACACCTATCACAGCGCCGATTGTTCCTGTGAAAACAGGTTCTTTTACAACTGGAATCATAACATCGGTTATCAAATGGCTGGTATCTTCATTAAAAAGCAGATAACAGGCGGCGAATGCGGCGAGTCCTAATTGAACATATATTTTTATCCAACTTTTAATGCCTTTAGTGTCGCGATATTTCAATTTCAAAAAGTCATCTATGAAACCGAGCAGACACAGTACAACGATTGTAAAAAGTACAAGTAGCACAGGTTTAATCCATTGAGCCCATAACAGGGTGGTGAGGTCTATGATGACAACAATCATAAGCCCGCCCATAGTCGGGGTGCCATATTTTTCCGGTTTTTTTCTCGGGTCAATAACCGATTTAGAACCTTCTTTTGCGGAATACCTCTGGAACTCGTGCCGAATTTTTAAATCCGCAAGCCATGCGATAACCTTTGGACCGAGCCACCAGCTCACAACTACTGCGGTAAATGCGGCGCCAAACCCTCTGAAGGTAATATATTTGAATAGACGCAACCACGAGAGGGTTGATTCTAAATCTGTTCCTCTTACTTCATCAAGTATATATTGAGCCAGATAATACAACATCAGTCGCGCCTGTAATATTCAATTGCGTTCTGGTTTTTCATATTCAGCAATTTAAACTTCTCTCTACCCAGATATCGGATTAAAAACTCAGGGAATTCCCGCTCATTTAGAATTGCGCGGGAATTGCCAAAATCTTTTAAGGCTTTTTCGTTTCTACTTGCTGTTCTTTGCTTTTCAATACGCGCCATATCAACTTTCTTCGGATAGTAAAAATTCAATTGTTTTTTCCAATCTTGCGCTGCGCGAGGCTTTTATTAAAACAATGTCGCCCCGACTGCAAATCAGCTTCAATTTATCAGCTGCCGCTCTTGCGTCATCGCAGGCATACACTGTATTAACACCGGCGTTTTTTGCCGACTCAGCGGTCAAACCGGAATATTCGCCAACGGCAATCACGCAGTTAATACCGAATTTTGCAGCCAACTCGCCTGCTTCTTTGTGAGCCGCCTGGCTGTAACTGCCTAATTCAGCCATAGTTCCAATAACTGCGATTTTCTTCCCCGCGCATTCAAGCTCGCTCAATGCGCGCAAAGCCGCTTTCATTGAATCGGGATTTGCGTTATAGGCGTCGTTCAAAATTATCGTTCCGCGCCATTGTCTGGATTGCATCCGCATATAAGGGGGCGCGGCGTTTTTCAAGCCGTTCTGGATTTCGGTTTTTGTCAAACCAAATTCGCTTCCCAGAGCGATTGCCAGCAACGCGTTTGTTATGTTATGCCGCCCGGTCAACGTTACCTCGTATTCGCCTTCATACTCGCCTTCTGGGGATTCCACAAGGAAGCGCGTTTTATCAATATCGGCATTGAGGAGGCGCGCGCGCCAGTTTGATTTTCCTCCCGACCCGACAGTAATAACTGGCGCGCGACAGCGACGCAAAACCGATTCGGCGATCAGGTCCTGGTTGTCCCCGGTGTTATTTAAACCGTCCAGGCAGACAAAAAGTTTACCATTCGGCGGCAAGACCTCTGCGATCGTTCCTTCTTCCTTTGCAACCGCTTCCAATGAACCAAAAAACCCGAGATGTTCCCTGCCGATCGTTGTGATTACGCCGTAGCGCGGCATTGCCATAAGGAGCAGCGGTTTCAATTCGCCCGGGTGGTTTGTTCCAACTTCAATCACGGCTGCTTTGTGTACGGATTCTATGCCGAGCAACGTCAGCGGAACGCCGATGTCGTTGTTGAAACTTGCCGGACTTTTGTGCGTGGCAAACCGCTGGGCGAGAACAGAGGCAATAAACTCTTTTGTTGTGGACTTTCCATTGGAGCCACAGACGGCTACGACTGGAATATCAAAATCCTGTCTATACCGTCTGGCAATGTCGCCAAGCGCGACTTTAGTGTTTTCCACAACTATAACACCGATTCTCTGACTCCATCTTTCAATATCGGCTTGCTTAACCCTTATATTTTCCACTAGGACTGCCGATGCGCCTTTATCAATGACCGCTTCAATAAAGGTGTGCCCGTCAAACTTTTCGCCTACAAGGGCGATAAAAAGTTCGCCCGGGCGAATGGTCCGCGAATCGGTGCTGACTCCGCATACAGGCGCCTGCGGGTCGCCTCCTGCGAGTCTGCCGCGGCAAGCTTCAACAAAATATGTCAAAGACCGTTTTTCCACAGTAAAATCAAAATTGCGTTAGACTCTGACACCTGCGGTTGAATTGAGCTTATAGTTGAGAGATTCAAGCGCCTCGCGGGCGTAAACGCGATCGTCAAAGGGTATTATTGTGTCCTCAAATTCCTGATAGGCTTCGTGGCCCTTGCCGGCTATTAAGACCGTATCGCCCGCTTTAGCCATAGAGACAATCGCGTTGATGGCGCGTTTTCTGTCAAGCTCAACTTCAAATCCGTCTGTTCTCTGGGCAACGTAACCTTCAACGATTTGAGAGGCGATTTTTTGTGGCGATTCTTTGCGCGGATTATCCGTTGTGATAATTGTGTAGTCTGCAAATTTTGCCGCAACAGCCCCCATCTTATAACGTTTTGAAGTGTCGCGGCTGCCGCCGCAGCCAAAGGTTAACAACAATCTGCCGGGGGTAAGTTCTCTCAACGATGTAAGGACGTTTTGCAGCGCGTCATCGGTATGTGCATAATCAACAATCACATTAAAAGGCTGACCGACATCAATTTTTTCAAGTCTGCCGGGAACAGGTTGCATTTTTGAGAGTGCACATTTGATAGTATTGATAGGAATATCAAAAGCCAGAGCGACGCCGATTGCCGCAAGGGCGTTATAAATATTGTGTCTGCCGATCAATGGGAGGTGACAATCAAATTTGTTTCCTTCCAGGTCAACGGTGAAATCCGATCCATTTGTGCTGGTATTGATATTGCTCGCCCGGATTGTCGCCTGGTTTTTAACACCATAACTGCACCTGACAGCCAGATCGGTCTCTCTGTAAAGCCGTTCGCCATAGCAATCGTCAATATTGATGACGGCGATAGATTTTTTGGATGGGCTCTGAATGGCGTTAAAAAGTTTTTTCTTTGCCTCGTAATAGTTATCCATATTTTTGTGGTAATCAAGGTGGTCCTGGGTGAGGTTAGTGAATACAGCGGCATCAAACTCAATTCCGAGCACCCGTTTTTGATCAAGCGCGTGAGAACTGACCTCCATAACGCAGGCTTTGCAGCCTTCCCGCGTCATCTGGTAAAGCATAGATTGCAGGTCAAGCGATTCAGGCGTTGTCCGCCAGGCAGGAATCACGCGTTCACCGATTTCGTAACGGATTGTTCCAATCAAACCGGACCGTATCCCAGCCATTTCAAATATTGACTTAATCATAAATGAAACGGTGGTTTTGCCGTTTGTGCCTGTGACGCCGATTACTTTCAGACGTGAACTTGGGTTTTTATAAAAGGCAGCAGAGAGTTTTGCCAGCGCATCGCGCGAATCGTCCACAACTATTTTTACGGCGCGAGCAGAATTAAGACCGTTCCGCTCACATACAACTGCTAGCGCGCCGCGTTCAATTGCGTCGGCTATAAAATTGTGTCCATCGGTGTTTTGACCTTTCAGGGCAACAAAGATGTAGCCGGGCAAAACATAGCGCGAGTTGAACGCTATCCCGTTGACCTTGCAGTCTAACGAACCGCTCACCGAACGGGGATTTAAGACTTTTATTAACTCTCTCAGTTCCATTGCCTGACCAGATATTGTTTATTGTTTAAAGTGTTTTCGTCGGCTATTGTTCCGCGAACCGAATCTTTGAACTTGTTATTATTTTTATTCTTCGGCGTTGCCGGGGCTGTCTCTGTATCGCCATTGTTGTTAATTATATCAGGTGGAATGCTTAAATAACTTGCAGCCTGAATGGCAATATTTTTAAACACAGGGGCGCACACAACGCCGCCCAGATGACCTTCTTTTGGTTCATCAATAAAAATGCCAATGCAAAGTTCAGGAGATTCTGATGGGAAGAAGCCGACGAATGTTGAGAAATTCTTGTCCCTCTGATATCCGCCGATGCCCGGTTTTTCAGCGGTGCCGGTTTTGCCGGCGACGGTATAAAGGTCAAGCGCCGCCCGTTGAGCGGTGCCGTGTTTTGAAGATGTTACCCGGCGCATCGCCGATACCATAAGTTTTGCTGTCTCTGGTGCGATAATCTCCCTGACTGGCATAGGCTGGTATTTTGTGATCAGGTTGCCATCCTTGTCCTCCAATCTGTCAATCAACATCGGTTTCATTAAAACCCCGTTGTTTGCTATGGCAGACACTGCCATTACAACCTGGAGCGGAGTTACGGCAATTTCGTGTCCCATCGGGACTGATAATATTGAAGTCTTGTGCCAATCTTTAAGCGGATGAACAATGCCGGAGACCTCTGCGGGCAACGAAATTCCAGTCGGTTTGCCAAATCCAAATTTATAGATGTAGTCTAAAAGCAAATCCTGACCGAGTTTCATTCCGATCTTTGCGGCGCCGATGTTGCTGGACATTTCAAGAATTTCTTCAACACTCAGCGATTTATGTCCGCTGCCGTGGTCCCGAATAACCCGTCCGCAATACTCAAACCTTCCGTTCTCGCAATCTATAATGTCAGTCAACCGAACCCGTTTTTCATTCAGGGCTGCGGAAATGGTGATGACTTTAAATGTGCTGCCGGGCTCATGAACATCTTCAATCACTCTGTTTCTGCGAAAATCATCAGGAGAAGCGCCGGGGTTGTTCGGGTCAAAATTCGGGACTGTCGCCATCGCGAGGATTTCTCCGGTTTTTGGTCTGACAATCACCCCCGAAACACTCAATGCGCGTTGCGTTTTGTAGGCTTCAGCAATTTCTTTCTCAAGAATGTATTGAAGAACAGAATCTATGGTCAGGACGACATTGGCGCCGTCCACCGGTTGAACATCTTCTGAACGATAACTGACTATTTCTTTGTTGCGTCTGTCTTTTTCCGTAACGCGCCAGCCGGGGATTCCATGCAACTGGTTGTTGAATATCTTCTCAATTCCTGCTACGCCGACGATGTCAATATAATCAATCCCGTAGGCGCTCTGATTTTCCATACCAACATAACCAACGACGTGAGCGGCGAGCCGACCGTTTGGATAGACGCGCAACTGGTCGTCAACCTTATCAGCGAAGATCGCCGATTCCCTTATGTTTTTATAAAACAGCCGCTGCAACGGCGACAGTTTCTTTTCGTCAATCCCGAAGGAAAGGCTCTTCATTACTTTTTGAATCTGCTCGTAAGTTTGAATGGGAACCTTTCGCTTTAAAACAACGTAACGATTTGTGACAAGCTGTCCGGACTCATTGATTCTTACGCGCGGGGCAAGCCGCAGCGCAAGTTCAGCCTCATCCATTTGAAGCAAAGGCGCGAGTATGCGGGCGATCTGCGGATAATAGGCTCCGAGCAATGATGGGTCGGCGCAAATAGTTTTGACAGGGACACTCATAGCCAATGTATTGCCGCGATTATCTTTGATCTGACCGCGCATCGCCGGCAGAATGTATTTTCGCTGCGTGTTTGCTTCGGCAAGTTCTCTATATTCTGTATGTTGCAACACCTGTAGTTCAGCCAGTTTATATGACAGGAGCATAAAGGCGCCTATGAGCATACTCACGCATACCCATAACCATCTGTAGTTTATTGCGCCTGCCGTCATATTTAAAAACATGCGTTCTAAGTCAAACGCCGGGAAACCCAGAAATTTTTGAACCGAATCCCTACCGGCAAATCAAAAATTCTAAATCTGCCGCGCAGCCCCGCCGCGCAATCGGTTCCTCCCACCTTTTCAAATAACACGGCGGGGCGCAGCGGCAAAGAATTATCGTCCTGCCATCAGTCCGTTTACTCTTGACTGATTGTTAATTGCATCAAAATCTTCAAATCCGCTGGCAAAGGACGCGAGATTGTTCGTCGGCTCAACCAGCGGCACCGTCTGGTTTGCCTGCTTAAGAACAAGACCGAGCCGTAACTCTTGCGCCCGAAGCAATAATGCCTGAGGCGATTTCAGAGCGGCAATCTGCTCGCGCAAAAGGGCGTTTTCGCGCCGCAATTTTTCCAGCCTCTGTTCAAGCGAGGATATCTCCTGCCCGAGATTTTGAGCAGAATGTTTCTCTCGCACAAAACCAAGGCCAAGCAGCGCGATTAAAAACACCAGTATCACCGCCGCTGGCTTCTTTAAAGCGTCGTTATGTAGTTTTTTATTTCTTTTTGTCATTTTTAAATCCTTTCAAAAATCCTTAACTTCGCGCTTCTTGAACGCGGGTTTTCGTTAATTTCAGAATCCGTCGGGAGGACAGGTTTCTTTGAGCAAATTTTTAATTCCGCTTTACAAGGCTCTCTAAACTCTGGCAGGTCAACCTCACCTTTTACTATATATCCCCGAGATTTTACCCTGCCAAAATTTTTTACTATTCTGTCCTCGCCCGAATGAAATGTAATCACGGCAAGTCTTCCGCCCGGTTTAAGGAGTTTCAGCGCCGCCTCAAGTCCCCGTTCAAGGACTCCGAACTCGTCATTCACATATATCCGCAATGCCATAAAAACCTGCGTTGCCGGGTGAATCTTCTTTTCCCTGCCAATGACCCGTTCGGCAATTTTTGCCAATTGAATGGTGCTGGTTATTCTCCTCTTTTTTCGTTCCCTTACAATCTCTCTGGCAACCCTCCGCGCCTCTTTTACATCCCCGAGTTCCCTGAAAATTTTTTCCAGCATCTCTTCGCTGAACTCATTGACCACATCCTCCGCCGTGATCTCTGTCTTGGGGCTAAACCGCATATCAAGTCTGGCGTTGCGCTCAAAACTAAATCCCCTCTCGGGGTTATCAAGCATTGCGGAACTAACCCCTAAATCAAGTACTATCCCGTCGCAACTTGACGCCGGAACCCAGCTGCCCAGGTCTGCAAAACTCCCCTCCCGAATATCCCATCTGCCAGCAAATTGAGAAAGCCGTTGTCTTGCAACTTCCACCGCAACAGGGTCTAAATCGCATCCGTATAAAAACCCATCCGGCGCGCTTGCTTCAAGTATGGCGAAAGCGTGCCCCCCTCCCCCGAGAGTCCCATCTACATATCTTCCACCACTGCGCGGCTGAAGCGCTTCAAGCACTTCTTTCAGCATCACCGACCGATGGATATATTCGCCGGGCACCGTTTAAATTATTATCGTTGCTGCCACAACCACAATATGTGTTAGCCTCCTGACAGAACGGCTACACAAATTTATCAAAGAACAAATCTTATAAATCGCCTTGCTAAAAAATCCCTGCTTCGGCTTTACCACTATTTCAACATCTGAAAAGTTAAGGTCATTTCTAACAACCTTAATTTCTTTGAATCTAAATTCTCTCTGAATCTGCGGCGGTTTTGGTATTTTGCCGGGCATTACCCGCTTAAGCGCCCATCTTCCGACACTATAATATGACCTTTGCGCGCTAACCGTCTGGCGCTCTAACCGTTGAGAATTTTCCTTCCAGTCATCAAGCGTTAATTGACTCTCACCGGCAGGATTTGCGCTTTTATTTTCCGTCGCCGGACTTGCGAATAACCTGTCTTCTTTTTCGCGCGGGAGATTCACCACAGGCGTCGGTTTTTGAAAATCAGGTTCTGAAAAATCATTTTCAGCCGATAGAGCCCGAGTTGAATCGCTTTTCGTCGTGGCAAGTTTAATTTCACCCGAATAATTCAAACTTGCGGTTTCATTTTTTTGCCCCGCCTGCGGCTGCTCTTTTTCAATTTTTTTAACATCGGCATTTTCGGACAAAACAGTCAAAGAGTTGCTGTTATTTGAGTATTTGAACCCAGCCCGTTCGCGGTAAACCGGCGGAAGGACAAATCTGTTTTGTCCCCCAACCTGTTTAACCGTTCCGCTTATTGCTAACCACTTTGCAAGGTTCATATATTCCAGCTTGCGATTATCTTATCCACCTGCTCTGTGTAATCCTGCTGGCTTTCAAACGCCGCAGGATTCCATATCTCAAACAATTCAAGTCTGCCGACTAAATAAACTTCTCTTTCAATGTTCAACCGCTTTAATAAATCCTCTGGCAAAACAATCCGCCCGTTTCCATCTGGTTTTACTCGCACGGCGTTTGATGCTATCGCGCGCTGAACAATTCCCGCGGTTGGGTCTGAGAGCGAAGTAGCGCCCATTCGTTCAACAAGCACAGCCCAACGTTGCGGCGGAAGCGCGATCAAGTATTGCGGTTTGGAGAGAGGCCAGGGAAGGATGGTATAATCCGGCGCCGGGTCGGCTTCGCGCCACTCGCTCGGAATCATCACCCTTCGCGAGGGATCCAGAGTTCTTTTGAACTTGTCCAGGTATCCGCCGGGCGACGGGCGATTTTGTTGTTCAGTAACCATAAACAAAGGAATCAATTAAAGTGATTCCCTTTGGTTTCCATTTATAACCATTTTTTACCGTTTTCTCCCCAAACACGCAACAAAAAAATTTCACCAAACCTGTCATATTTATATAACTTATTGATTATCAATAAGATATTTATCAAAAAATTTTTCATATTAAACCATAAGCCGATGGCGCTCTTTCTCGCCTTTTTGACATCACTCGTTCAAAACGTTCCGGATTCCAGATTGCAAACATATCCATCATACCAACCAATTTCGCCTTGTCAGTGAGTCCTGCTTCTTCGGCAAAGTCTTTTGGGATCACAATCCTACCGGCTTTATCCAATTCAGCCTGCATAGAATAACAACCTAAAAGCATTCTTAATGTCTCAGCGTCACTGTCTCCAACCTTTTCATCACTCAGTCTTTTCATTATTGTTTCCATTCTCAATGGCGGAATCATCATCAAACAGAGGTCTTCATCAGGCGATACCTCTTTTTTCCACAAAATCATTGTATAAATCTCCTGTTCCGCCTTTCTTCGCCATTGAGACGGTATCATTACTCTACGTTTTTCATCTATCTGATGGTCGTAGTAGTAGTTGTAGACAATAAAATTCATCTACTCTTTTAACACTTTATAACACTTCATCACACTTAATATATATTATGTCCCACCAACAGAAATACAAAATAATTTTGTTTACAATTTATTCACAAATTTAAACCAATTTTATGGCTTATTTTTCTGGATTATTTTGAGTTATTCACATTCATTGCTGAACTGTTATTCACAAAATTGGAAATAAATTTTTGAAATTTCTACATTTTGTTGGGCATAAAAATAAAAACCGGCGTTAATTGCTTAACGCCGGCTTATGGTAAAAGTTCAGGTCTTGTTAGGATTTGAGAAGTTCCATAACAACAGCGCGCTCTTCTTTGAGTTCGTTGATTGATATTTCAATCTTTTTCCGCGCAAATTCGCTTAATGTCAATCCCTGAACGATCTGGAGTTTTTTGCCATCGCTTCGCACAGGAAACGAAGAGATTAGACCTGGTTCAACGCCGTAGCTGCCATCTGAACAGAGGGCGATGCTGTGCCAGTCGCCTTGCGGGGTTGGATTAATTATTGACTTTACGGTATCAATGATCGCGTTTGCCGCGCTTGCCGCGCTTGATGCGCCGCGCGCTTTTATCACTGCGGCTCCGCGCTGCTGCACGGTTGTGATGAAATCGTTTTGCAACCAGTTTGTATCCGATATTACAGAGGTGGCGGGCTTGCCGCAAATCTTTGCGTTTTCAAAATCTGGAAATTGCGTGGAAGAATGATTGCCCCAGATTGCGACGTTTGAGACTTCCGTAATATCTACGTCGGCTTTTTTGGCGAGCTGCGATTTTGCGCGATTTTCATCCAGCCGCGTCATCGCAAAAAATCTATCTGACGGGATTTCTGGCGCGCACTGTTTTGCGATAAAACAGTTTGTGTTGCAAGGGTTGCCGACGACGAGAATCCGTATGTCGTTTGCGGCGCTTTTTTGCAACGCGCGACCTTGTTCAATGAATATTTTTCCGTTAACAGTGAGAAGGTCTTTGCGCTCCATCCCGGCTTTTCTTGGGAAGCCGCCGACAAGCAGCGCCCAGTTTGCTCCTTTAAAACCTTCCTCGGGGCTACTGGTCACATAAACTCCTTTGAGCAGCGGAAAGGCGCAATCATCAAGCTCCATAACCACGCCTTCAAGCGCTTTTAAAGCCGGTTCAATCTCTATTAAGTGGAGAACAACCGGTTGGTCCTGTCCAAACATATCTCCGGCGGCTATTCTGAACAGCAACGCGTAACCGATCTGTCCAGCAGCCCCGGTAACAGCAACGTGAATAGGCTTAGTTTTCATAATTCCTTCTCTTTAGAACAATTTTACTTATAAAATTTTCTAAAGCAATTATTAAAATTTATTTTTATGATTTTTTATTAAATTTTATTTCAGTCGCATTTAACACGGCTACAAAAAGGTTTTAATTATCACAAAGAAAAAACCCAAATTCAGTTTTGGTAACAATATTAATTTAACTGATTTCCTATAACATCTGCTATTAACTCTGCAACGTTAATGTTGAACAGTTTTGAGCACATTTAAATAGGAATTATTTTTTGCGAGTGTTTTTGCGAGGCGGATAGCGGAAATCATACTTGACGGATTGGCGAGATTTTTTCCGGCGATATCATAAGCTGTGCCGTGGTCGGGGGATGTGCGGATAAACGGCAAGCCAACAGTCCAGTTGACTCCGGTTTCAAAGGCTACCATTTTTAGCGGCGCGAGACCTTGATCGTGGTACATAGCCACGACTACATCGTATACGCCGCTAAAGTGGCGATGGAACAAGGCATCTGCGGCAAATGGTCCTTCAACGTTTACGCCATGCTGCTTTGCCATTTGAATTGCAGGTTCAATAACAGTTTGTTCTTCGTTGCCAATCTTGCCACCTTCACCGGCGTGTGGATTTAAGCCACAAACGCCAATTTTGCCGCGTTCAAGACCGAGCGCTTTGCAGGCTAAATGAGCCATTTGGATTGCGAGCGCCACTTTATCTATGGAGAGAACATCGGCAAGGCGACGAATTGGCACGTGTGTGGTTGCCAGAACCACGCGCACCCATCTATTCTGTTCATCGCAACCCAGAAGCATCATAGCGGTGTTACGCGTTTCCGAAATTTGCGAAAGTAGTTCGGTCTGCCCAACAAATCCGGTCAGACCGGCGCTTATAATTGCCTCTTTGTTAACCGGCGCCGTAACAAGCGCTTCAAGCCGTTTGTTCAAACACAATGTGGCGCCGTATTTCAACCATTCAACTGCCGCAATGGCAGCCTTTGGATCGCCTTTTTTTAAATTAGAAATTTCAGAGAACTGGATGGCTGTTGGATTAAAAACCGCAACGCGTGAGTTCGGGTTAAAACCTGTGTCAAATGACAGATTCAGGTTTAATTTGCGGCAGGTTTCGTCAAAAACACCCCGATCGCCTATAACAAGGTATTGTGTTGCGTCCTGAGATAACTCTGAAACGAGCGCTTTTACAACAACCTCCGGACCGATTCCTGTAACATCGCCTAAAGTTATTCCAATCATACGGCATCTATAATATTCACAGATTAACAAAACTTACAATTGCTAACCGGGTGTTTAAATTTTGTATAGGATTTATATTTGATTTCTTTTCTTTATATTAATTAGGACATTTCAGAACAAATCAAATTTTAACAAGGGATTGAAAAAATAATTATTTGATATCTGATGTTTTGAATTGTTAAAAATATCTGACGAACGATTTGGCTTTAATCCTGTCAACCCATTTTTTTTGTAATCTGTCCCGTTCTTGCGCTAAAAGTTCTTTTTCTATTTCTTCTCTAACTTCTGGCAGCGGTTTAACGTGGGCGGGTTGGTAATCCTCAACATACAAAATCCAGCAACCTTCCGAGGTTTCAATAATATCGCTGTATTGTCCGGGTTTGAGTTTGCGAACAGGCTGGGCGAATTCGTCTCTCAATACTGACATTTCAACCCAGCCCCATTCTCCATTTTTCTGCGAGCCTTCGTGATACACGGTCATTTCGTTAAAAGGCGTGCCGGATTTAATTTTTGCGTAGATTTCGTTTGCAAGTCTTTTTGCCCTGTTTGGGTCTGACGGATCGTTTTTTATCTGAATAATTCGCAACTTTACCTGTTCGCCGACCTGAAATTTGTTTTTATTTGTGGCGTAATAGGCTTCAATTTTATAGGGGCTTATTATAATTTCCTGTGAAACGTGCAGGCTACGCAATGCGCTTACGATTATCCGTTCGCGGGTTCGCTGGCGATATTTTTCAAAGGTGATCCCTTGCGCCTGTAAGGTTTTTATTAATGTTGACCGGTCTCCGAACTGTTCGCGAATCTCGCGATTTATTTCCTCATCAATTATGCTCTCGGGCAGAGAACGGCCTGATTTTTCAAAATCGCTTAATATAAGTTGCCGTTCTACAAGCTGGTTTATGCCGTCTTCAAGCACTTCCTGCCGCTTCTGTTGCAATGTTTGCGGTCGGTCAAAATAAGTTCGCTCAAGCAAATTAAGGGTCGGCGTGATAAACTCTTTTACTTCCTGGACAGTTATAACCGTGTCGTTAACTATGGCTGCAATTCCATTAAGATATTGCATCTGAGCGCGACCGACTGCGCTGCCAATGACAACTACTGCGACAACGCACAATATTATTTTATTAAATCGGATTATCATCTGTTCAATCAATTATTTTGAAATATTATGTTTTTCCACAAATAAGGTCAAGAAAGCAAAAACGTTTATAAAAGTTCCCTAAATCATTAGCATTGCAATAAGAATTGCATTTTTGG
>JBAMMJ010000131.1:0-5639 GCA_039793825.1 Verrucomicrobiota bacterium
ATAAAGATGGCGCCCGACCCGGTGGAGGAGCTCAACGTTGCAAATGATGGCAAATCGCTTGATTCGGAATTTCTCAGGTTTAAATGTGGAGACCCTGAAGAACACTCTTTAGAGCAGGCTTTGTTGTTAAAAGAGAGATGTGGTGGAAGGGTCACGGTGGTTGCGCTTGATGCTCCGGAGGTTGATGATGTGCTTTATACGGCTCTGGCAAAGGGAGCTGATAGCGCGGTGAAGATTAACCTTGATCAAACAAAACTTGGGTCAATAGCCACCGCCTATGTGTTTGCCTCATATTTTGTGGAAAAAGCACGGATTACCGAGGACACTTTAATTATGCCGGGGACTCAATCAATTGATGACATTGAGGGTGAGATGGGGGCGATATTGGCTGAATTGCTTGAATTACCGTATGTAGGCGTTGTGAGCGGATTAAATATTGAAGGGGGGAAAGCGATTGTAATAAAGGAATTTCGGAGCGGCATTCGCGGTGAATACGAGGTTCAACTTCCTGCGGTGTTTGGAATTCAATCTGCGGAAAAACCGCCTAGGTATGTTCCGGTTGCGAAGGTTCGGGCGGCGATGAAGTCATCAAAGATTGAGACAGTAGAATTGTCTGAGCCGCAAAAGGCAAATATTTTGGAGATTGAACGAATGTATAAGCCTGAAGTCGCCGGCAGGGCACAAATTATTGAAGGCGATATAAATCAGGTGGCTGCCAGGTTAGCTGAGATTTTTGCTGAACGAGGCATTATTTAACAGTGAAAAATCCAAACCAGCGATAATATTATGAGCGCGCCAGCAAATATAATAGTTCTAATTGAACATCTAAAGGGTTCAATACCCGAGATTTCTTACGAGATGCTCGGTATTGCCAGAAAGATTGCCGATTCTTCTGGGGGGAAAGTTTTCGCGTTTATAGCCGGGAAAGGCGCCAGAGAACTTGTTGCTGGACTTGGCGCGGCTGATACAGCGCTTGTAATGGATGATCCTTCGGCAGAAAGGCTTAACGATGATGTAATTATAGAAGGGCTGAAAAGGGCAATGGTAGAGAAAGAGGCGTCACTTGTATTTGTCGGTTGCACGAATATTTCTTTCGGCATTGGATCGCGGCTTTCGCGGCGGACAGGGGTGCCTTATGTTAACTGGGTTAAAGAGATTAAACCTGTTGATACTGGTTACCTGGTGACGAGCGCAGTATATGGAGGAAAAATCCTGAGCGATGTTGCTTTGAAGGACGGCAGGGCTATTCTCGGGATTCTTTCCGGTTCGTTCCCGCCTGATGCTGGCAAGATACAGAAACAGCCTGTTGTAGAAGAGGTTTCAAAGCCTGATGTAAAATCAAAACTCGCTTTTAAGCGGCTTATTGAGCCGAAAGCGGGGGACATTGATATTACGAGGATGGATGTGCTGGTTTCGGTTGGGCGTGGGATTCAGACACCGGACAATATACCGCTTGCGGAGGAGCTTGCCAGTGCTCTTGGCGGGGCTGTTAGCGCCTCCCGTCCGGTGGTAGATCAGGGATGGTTACCATTGACACGGCAGGTTGGAAAGTCCGGTATGAGTGTTGCCCCCAGACTTTATCTTGCACTGGGAATCAGCGGGGCTCCAGAGCATTACGAGGGAATGAAAGGGTCAAAACTGATTGTTGCGATCAACACGGACCCAAAAGCGCCGATTTTTGACTTTGCCCATTACGGAGCGGTGGTTGATTGCCTTGAACTGATTGAGCCGTTAAAAGAAGAAATCCTAAAACGTAAGGGCGCTAAATAGATTTTATTAAATCAAATTAAAATACTTGCGGTTAAACTATTGCGCGGCTAACGACAGCGTCGGTCGCGCCTTCGTATAAAGATAGTCGGGATTTAAATTTGTGTGAGTTAACTGTGTGATTTATGACCCCGATAAGACCATTATTTTATAATATTCACGAAAATTATAAATGGGCAGAACCGCTCGCCTATATATTAGGGGCTGTTGCCGCTTTTATCTGCGCCTACGGTGTGTATTGTCACATCAGAAAATGGAAAGCTGGTCGGGGAGAAGCTATTCCAATTTTCACAGGTGAACGGTTAAAATCTTTTATAAAATTTGCGTTATTTCAAGGAAGGCTCGTTTGCGATAAATACGCGCTTTTAATGCATCTTGGAATATTCTTTGGTATGTTTGTTCTGTTTCTGGGAACGGCGCTTGCAACTATTGATCAGGATGTTGCCCATTTGCTATTCAATACTCAGATTTTAAAAGGCAGTTTTTATCTCGGGTATAAATTGTTTTTGGATTTGTTTGGAATTGCATTGATAATCGGGTTGTTGCTTGCCTTTTACCGACGTTATGTTCTTAAACCTGAAAGGCTAAAAAACCTTGTTTATCCGACGTTTCCGCTGGATTCATTTTATCTGCTTGCGATACTGCTTTTTATAGCGATCAGCGGATTTTTCGTGGAGGCGATTCGTCTTGCAGCCACAAAACCGCCCTGGTCGGTCTACTCTCCGGTGGGAAATTTTATATCTGGATTATTTGTAAGCCTTGAACCCAGAACTCTTTCTGCGCTCCATTTCTATATCTGGTCGCTGCACGGAGTGGCAGCCTTGACTTTCATCGCCTTAATACCTTTCTCAAAGGCATTTCACCTCTTTTCTTCTGCGGCAAACATTTATTTAAGGAATCTTGGACCTGTCGGTGAGTTAATTGCAACCAATCCGGAAGGGACGAGCAAATTAACAGATTTTACCTGGCGGCAATTGCTGCAGTTTGACGCCTGCACCTGGTGCGGGAGGTGTCAGGAGATTTGCCCGGCTTATATCAGCGGCTCTAAGTTATCGCCGAAAAACGTCATAATGAAACTTGGAGAACAGTTGAGCAATTTTAAGCCGCAAAAAGCGAGTAAAAATGGGAATCAACACAACAGTACAGCTGCTATAGCTACTGATAATAAGAGAGAAGATGCCCCCCGGCTGGAGGTTAAGCCGTTGCAGGAGACAGTATTTGAAACCGCCGAGCTCTGGGCTTGCACAACCTGCCGAGCGTGCGAAGAGGTCTGCCCGGTGTTTATTGAACATCCAAGGGCAATAATTGATATGCGTCGCTATCTTGTTGGGCAGGGAATAATGGATAAAACGCTTCAAGACGCTCTGAATAGCCTGAATAGATACGGCAACTCGTTTGGAAAGTCCGACCGTATGCGGGCGAAATGGACTCAGGGTTTGCAGATAAAAATTAAGGACGCCAGAAAAGAACCGGTTGAATGTGTCTGGTTTTTAGGTGATTATGCGAGTTTTGATCCCCGACTTACAACTATTACCCAATTGAGCGCAAAAATACTCGCAACCTGTGGGGTTGATTATGGAATTCTTTACGAAGGCGAGCGCAACTCCGGAAACGATGTCCGCAGGATTGGCGAGGAGGGGTTATTTGAAGTTTTGAAAGACAAAAATCATGAAGCATTTTCAAAAGTCCAATGGAAAAACGGTAATAGGTTGATATTAACTACAGACCCGCATTCTTATAACACATTAAAAAATGAATACAAATTAGGGACTGACGGCAAAAATGTTGTGGTAAAACATTATACAGAATTTTTCTTTGAACTCATAAGAAGTGGAAAGTTGACCTTTAAGAAGAAATTGAGCGGCAAGGTTACTTACCACGATCCCTGTTATCTTGGGCGATACAATGGAGTTTATGAAGAGCCGCGTCAGGTGATAACTGCGCTTGGACTTGAACTTGTGGAAATGCCGCGAAACCGTTCACGAAGTCATTGCTGCGGAGCCGGCGGCGGCCGGATGTGGATGGAAGACACCGACGAAATCAAAGAGCGACCGGCTGAAAACCGTGTTAAAGAGGCTGCTTCGCTCGCCGGGGTAGGAACAATTGTGGTGGCGTGTCCAAAAGACCTGGCAATGTTCAAAGACGCAGTTAAGACGACAGGAAACGAGGGAAGAGTTGTTGTTAAAGATATTGCAGAACTGGTGGCTGAAGCGATGGAAATCCAATGACATAAATAACTGCAACAACCTGCGGTTATTTCAATTTGAACCAATTATTAAACAAAATTTTAAAAAGGCACAAAATTATGACAACGAGCGCAATAACAATAGAACATCCGGAGTTGACTGTATGCAGATTGGGAACAAACCTTGATAATCTGCTTGAGCAGCCAGAAGGTCAGCGGCTTCTGACCTGTATCCAGTGCGGCACCTGTTCTGGCACCTGCCCATACGGCGAGTATATGCAATACCCGCCGCGTAAGATAATTGCGATGTTGCGGCGCGGCCTGATTGATGAAGTGTTGCAAAGCGACAGTATGCTCAAATGCGTTGCCTGTTATTCCTGTATGATAAAGTGCCCGCGCGGGATAAGGCTTTCGGACGTATTACTGCCGCTGGTTAAAGAGCAGACATTGATTCGCACTACGGAGATGCCTGCCGAGCTTCAACGCTCGCTTCAGAATACATTGCGCTATGGCAATCCGATGGGCGAAAGCTCGCGAAAACGCGCCGCGTGGGTGGCAACTTCAAAAGTTCCTGTGCCGATAATGAGCGAGATAAAACGTCCTGTGGATGTTCTCTGGTTTGTAGAATGTTATACATCTTATTATGCGCGCGGTCAGGATAACAGCAGGGCTGTAGCGCGGTTGTTTAACGCGCTTGGGATAGATTTTGGCATATTGGGAAACGAGGAAAAATGCGCCGGTGATTGCGGGCAACTTACCTGGGAGTCCGGACTGTTTGAAACATTAACAGACTACAATATGGAGATATTCAGAAAATACCAGTTCAACAGGATTGTCACCGGCGATCCACATGCGTTTAATGCGTTCAGGGTGCGCTATCCGATGTATGGTTTTGATTACGAGGTGTGGCATACGACTCCGTTCCTTGCACAATACATTGAAAAGTTAAAACCGAAGTTAAAAAAGCCACTCAATATAACCGTCACCTATCACGATTCCTGCTGTGTAGGAAGGCGAGCCGGATTTTACGAAGAAGGCAGGAGGCTTTTACAGGCGATACCGGGAGTTAAACTTGTTGAAATGGTTCATAACCGAATGAATTCGCTCTGTTGTGGCGGCGGTGGCGGGGGGATGTGGCTTGATACCTACTTTAAGCAAAAGGGTATGGAGCGGCTCTCAGAACGCAGGATTAAGGAAGCCATTGCCACAGGCGCGGATGTTTTAGCGGTCTCCTGTCCATACGAGATTTATCGGTTTGAGGATGCGTTAAAGACTGTGCCGCATGAGAAACCGATGATTGTGCGGGACGTGGTTGAACTATTAGCGGAATCTTTAGTGGAGGATTAAACTATGCCAATTATTCCAAAAAAATATGAACCGATAAGGATCGGTTATTACATCTGTCACTGTGGAACAAACATCGCCAGTGTGGTTGATGTTGAAGCCGTTGCTAAATACATCGCAAAACTCCCGAATGTTGTTGTTTCGCGCACATATAAATATATGTGTTCCGACCCCGGTCAAAAGTTGATTGAACAGGATATTCAGGAACACAGGTTAAACAGGATTGTGGTAGCTGCCTGCTCGCCGTTGCTGCATGAAGCCACTTTTAGAAACGCGACCAAGAAAGGCGGGCTGAATCCTTATTATTTCCAGATGGTAAATATCCGGGAGCACAACGCATGGG
>JBAMMJ010000132.1:0-5607 GCA_039793825.1 Verrucomicrobiota bacterium
AATTTCACCCAAAAGCGCCTTTTTTCCTGGAATCCTAATAATTCAGGGATCATACAGTTGAATTGTTTTATGCTTTAAAAAAAATGCGAATAGTTTAATATTTGTTATTCAATGAATAGAGACCTAAAAATCGGCTTTATCGGGGCGGGCAGGATGGCGACAGCCCTCGCAAAGGGTTTTTGCAAAAGCAATCTTTGCACCGCTTCAAACATTATCGCCAGCGACCCTTCTGAAAATGCCAGAAATAGCTTCTTTAAGGAGACAGGTGCAAAAACAACAGACTCAAATATTGAGGTTTTGACACTTGCAAAAATAATAGTCCTTGCTGTTAAGCCGCAAAATGTTAAGGAAGTTTTAAACCAGATAAGTCCGTTTTTTGAAGTAAATCATCTGTTAATCTCAATCGCAGCAGGGATAAAGATTTCAACCATTCAACAAATCCTGCCGCAACGGGCGCGAATAATCAGGGTAATGCCAAACACGCCTGCGCTTGTAGGCTGCGGCGCCTGCGGATTTTCTGTTGGAGAATATGCGACGCGGGAAGACGCCAAACTCGCAGGCGAATTGCTTTCATCTGTAGGTATAGCAATTGAATTAAAGGAGGAATTGCTTGACGCAGTAACAGGTTTGAGCGGCAGCGGACCGGCTTATGTCTATCTTGTTATTGAAGCCCTGAGCGATGGCGGTGTTGCCGCCGGTTTGCCGCGAGATGTTGCTACTCAATTAGCGGCAGCAACCGTTATGGGGGCTGCCAGAATGGCGCTTGAAACAAAATTGCATCCCGGTCAACTAAAAGATATGGTCACAAGTCCCGGCGGCACAACAATTGAAGGAATTTATGAACTTGAAAAGGCGGCAGTGAGGGCGGCATTTATTTCTGCCGTAAGGGCGGCAACCGAAAAAAGTCGTATGCTGGGAAAAACAGAAGCCAAATAGACAATGGGACTTTCATCGCCAAACGAAAAACAATCCCGTATAATCTGGTTTTCAATAACCGCAGTGGCAATCGCTGTCTTGCTTGTTTTGCTCGGTTTAATTTTTTGGGGAGTCGGTTTGATAATAAATAAACTTTCAGCTGTCATAATACCGCTTGCCGTCGCCGCTATTATCGCCTGTATTTTAGACCCGGTTGTAGATTTTTTAGAGTTGCGGCTTAAAATTCCGCGTCTGCGGTCTATCCTGCTTGTATTTTTTGCAGCTATAATGTTTATCCTGATTCTTTTAGCGACTGTTGTGCCTCAAATAATTTATGAATCCCAGCAATTGATTGACACGCTTCCATCAAGTTCCGAAGAACTACAAAAGAAAATCGGAAACTGGCTCGCTCACTCCCCTTCAGGGGTCAAAATTAAAGACCTCTGGGAGAAGGAATATGGCGCCAAAGTTCAAGAATTCATCACAAAGGCAATACCAGAAGTTTCAAACTGGCTACTGTCTCAATTACTCAAAGCAATATCGTTTGTCGGTCTTTTGTTTGGTTTTGCGCTTGTGCCCGTGTATGCCTTTTATTTCCTGCTTGAAAAAAAGAAGATTCGCGACAATTGGAGCAATTACATCCCATTTACAAATCCAACTATTAGAGAGGAGGTAATTTTTATCATTCGCGCCATAAACGATTGTCTTGTTGCGTTTTTTAGAGGACAAATTGTTGTTTCATTTTGCACAGGCACGATACTCGCGATTGGTTATCTCATTGTAGGACTCAAATATGCGATTCTACTTGGCGTAATCGCCGCAATTATAGGAATAATTCCGTATCTTGGCGCCATAACATCCCTTGTTCTTGCGCTAACAATATCAATTATCCAGTTTCAAGACTGGCTTCACCCGCTGTTAATTGTGGCAATCTATGCAGCCGCCCAGATAATTGAAGGCTGGGTAATCTCCCCTAAAATAATCGGAGACAGGATCGGACTTCATCCGTTGACTATTATCATCTCCCTGATGGTTGGCACAACTTTGATGGGCGGGATTGTCGGCGGAATCCTTGCAATTCCAATCGTGGCGGTCCTCAGAACCTTGATGCTCAGATACGTCTGGAAAACCAGATTGAGTTAAGGCAACACAACTATTTTTAGCCGTCCAAAGCGACTCGGCGCGTTTGTGATACTCAAAATATCGGTAAACGTCCATCTTTTAAATCCATCCTCGGGAATCGGGTCTGAAATTGTCCCTGAAATTGTATCTACGCGATTAAAATTGATATTTGTGGATACTTCCAGATAAACGTTCAAATTCGGGTCGTCATCGCGAATATCAATAGAGAGTTGCATCTTCCCATCGTTTGAAAAAACGGGCTTCGGAAATTGATAACTGTTGGACGATTTTGGCAACATCCTTAACGCATATTCAAATAGATTGGCAATTTTATCTCCGTCAGGATCATCTGATGCCCCTGATATTCCATTTTCCGCGGGAAGATTAAAATTATAATTTCGCCATCCCTCAAAAGACGAGATTAAACTTAAATTAAAAATGTGATTGGTTGATTGCGGTGGCGATCCATTATCAGAAATTTGTATGTTAATTAAGTAGTTGGTTGCCTGTCCAACCGGCGCCTAGCCGCTTAATAAACCATTAGTTGAAAGGTTCAACCACGACGGCGCAGCCACTTTTGTATAGGATAAAGTCTGGCAGGAGTCCGCATCGGAAGCGTTAATCTGATAGGTATACAACAATCCCATAATAGCCTGAGTTACCGGAATAGACGTTACTGAAGGTCTCGTATTCGCAGGTTTGCTTGATGCAACGCCTGGATTTGTCACAACAGCGTCTTGAACAGGAATGCCATCGCCGTCAGGATCGCCAACCTCCTGCCCATTGCAGTAAGTATCCCCGTCAGAATCGCGGGCTGCTAATGCTGGCGTCCAGAATGGAACCGCGTTCGGAGAACCGCCTATAATCACATAAACATCCTCTCCAAATGGCGTGCGTGGACCTCCCCCTGCCGGATTTATATGGCAGGCGGCACAACCCAGAATAGTGCCATTCGGATACTGGCTCGGACGAAATGGTCTTGCATTGGATAGATTTTGATTTGCCGATAGAAATAAAATGAACAACGGGCAAACAATTGTTGTGATAAATTGTTTCATAGTGCTTAATAAAAAATAGCATTAAAGATAGGAATGTCTAATTTAATTCTTAAACATTTCTTATATTTATTTGAAAAGGAAGTTTGATATGAAATGTTATTAGCCCGCTGTTATTTATATCTAATTACCGCCTCAACCGGATAATGGTCTGACGGATACCTTCCCTCATCGGATGTGTAATCAATCACTGAATTTAAAGTAACCATATCAGGCGTGTGTAAAATCCAATCAATCCGCCTTCCCTGACGTCCCCCTTTCCATCCATGAAATGAGAGTTCATACGGAGTCGGAATAGGATTTGAGGCTCTAAAACTATCAATCCATTTTTTATTTCCGCTCTCAAGCAGGTATTTATATGCGTCAGTCTCTTCGGTCGCATTAAAATCCCCTGTCATAATGACAGGATATTTCTCCTCAAATTCAGCAAATCTTTTTCTAACCAATTTTGCGGATTCTTCTCTGGCAACTTTCCCGAGATGGTCAAAATGCGTGTTAATGTATAGTAGCGTACGGTTGGCTATTTTATCTTTAAGCAAAACCCAGGTGCAAATACGCGGGAGAGATGAATCCCAGCTTTTGCTTCCCGGGATTTCAGGTGTCTCGCTCAGCCAGAAATGGCCGGTTTTTATCGCTTCAAATCTATTCGTTTTGAACAGCACCGGAACAGATTCGCCCTTCTGTTTTCCATCCTCTCGTCCAATTCCGTAAAACTCATATTCAGTCAGGTTTGTCCGCAGATATTCTCCCTGATAATGCAACACTTCCTGCATCCCGAGCAGGTCGGGGTCAAAGACCTTTATCGTTTGTAAAACAAGTTCCTTTCTGAATTGCCAGCCGTTTGTGCCATCCTTTGCGTCGCCGTATCTGATGTTAAAACTCATTACTTTTATTGGCGGCGAACCTGCCGATAAATTAATAGAGCATAATGAAAAAGCCAATAATTCTGCCGCAATTAGCAGGCTTAAACGATATAGTTTATTAAATGATTTCATAGTTTATATTCACCGAGCACAAACTTGCGATGCATAGAGAAAACCTTTCTCAAAGCAAGCGAAGTCTGGTCCTGAATTTCCTGCAACGCCCTGTAAACAGCAACATTTTTTTCAATTGGCGTTGTGGTTTCATTTTTATTCAACTTAACCAGATTGTCTGTTATTTCTTGAATTGAAATCTTTTCTCCGCAAATGTGGTTTTTCCAGCACCACAGAGCCTGCAACGCGGCGCCGTAAGCGGCGCCTTCCGCCACTTTCAATGTTACAACCTCGGCATTAAAAACATCTGCCATAATTTGACGCCACACTTTTGATTTTGCGCCGCCGCCGGTTGCCCTGATTTGAATCGGTTTAATTCCAAGCTCTATCAACCTTCTTAAACCATAATTCATCCCGAGGGTTACGCCTTCCATAGCAGCGCGCGCGTAGTGTCCGGCTTCAAACGTTCTCAAATTAACCCCGAGGAACACACCTGTACCATCGGGAACATTTGGCGTCCGTTCGCCTTCAAGATATGGCAACAACAATAGTCCATCAGAACCGGCCGGGACCCTGGCGGCTTCTTTTGCGAATTTTTCATACGTCCAGCCAAAATCCTGTCTCACCATCTCAGTGGCTACGGTAACGTTCATTGTGCAAAGCAGCGGCAACCATCGGTTTGTGGAATCGCAAAATGCCGCAATCTCTCCGATTGGGTCTATCACCGGTGTTTCAGAACAGGCGTAAATTGTACCGCTCGTGCCGAAACTGGCTGTGATTACCCCAGCCCGCGTGTTGCCGGTGCCAATTGCCCCCATCATATTATCACCGCCGCCGGCGCTGACCAGCGTTTTTGTAGTTAAACCAAGAGCCTTTGCAGTAGATTCCTGGAGCGTCCCAACAGGTTGGTCGCTTGGCATCAATGGCGGTAATTTGGATTCAAGTTCGGGGTCTATTGCCGCAATCGTAGCCTTGCACCATTGCCGTTTTCTGATATCCATCAATGCTGTTCCACTGGCATCGCCATACTCCATTACCTTCCTTCCAGTTAGCCAGAAATTTAAATAATCGTGAGGCAATAACACACAATCCAGTTTTTTATAATTTTGGGGCTCATTCTTTTTTAACCATAAAATCTTTGAGGCTGTGAATCCGGGAAGAACAGCGATTCCCTGCTTTTCTATAGTGGCTTTGAAGCCGCCAAGTTTTTCCATTATTTCGTCGCATTCAGCCGCAGTTGAGGTATCGCACCAGAGTTTTGCCGGACGAATCACTTCTCCATTTTCATCCAGTGGAACAAAACCGTGTTGCTGTCCGCTTACGCCGATGGCAACAACCTCTTCGGCTTTTGCTTTTGCTTCTTTTAGCGCGGTTTTAATCGCCTTTGCAGCCGCGTCGCGCCATGTGTGCGGATGTTGTTCTTTTGCCCCCGGAGGAAGATTCGGTATCAACCCATAAGCGACCGATGCTGTGGACAGAACCCTGCCGGTCTTTGCGTCAACAACTAAAGCCTTTGTGGATTGTGTTCCGCTATCAACGCC
>JBAMMJ010000133.1:0-4115 GCA_039793825.1 Verrucomicrobiota bacterium
ATCCCGGCGAAATTGGCTTACGGCGAACGTGGCGCCGGGCAAAAGATACCGCCCAACAGCGTTCTGATATTTGATATTGAATTGCTGGAGGTGTTGCCGCCTGAAAAACAATAACGTAGGTTGTTCTTAATCAATTTTTAACAGAAAAAACGCGGGAGATTGATTTCTCCCGCGTTTATGTTTCTAATCGTAATCGGCTTAACAAAGCCTGTTTGCGCCACTCAGGAACAAACTGTTTTACTTAATGAATTCGTTGATCAGGTTTTCCAGATATTCCTGGCGTCCGCTCTTATTGGTCTTCACTTCGCCCATCTTCAAGGCGTATTGTTCAAGTTCTTTGAAGCCGACCTTGCCTTTTTCAATATCCGCGCCGATTCCGCTGTCCCATGAGCTGTACCGTTCTTTTATGAATTGTTGCAGGCGGCCGTCTTTTCGGATTTCGGCGGCTATTTTAAGTCCGCGCGCAAATGCATCCATACCGCCGATATGCGCATAGAATAGATCGATCGGTTCAAAACTTTCCCTGCGGACTTTTGCGTCAAAATTAGTGCCGCCGGTGGTAAATCCGCCATATTTGAGGATAGTGTACATAATCATTGTTGTTAGATAAATATCTGTCGGGAACTGGTCGGTGTCCCAGCCAAGCAACAGGTCGCCGGTGTTGGCGTCAATTGACCCCAGTGCCCCTGCGGCGCCTGCCACTTCAAGCTCGTGCTGAACGGTGTGACCGGCAAGTGTCGCGTGGTTGGTCTCAATATTTAGTTTGAAATGGTCAAGCAAATCGTATTGACGCAGGAAATTCAGGCAGGCTGCCGCGTCGGAGTCATATTGATGTTTTGTCGGCTCTTTTGGCTTTGGTTCAATATAGAACTGTCCTTTGAACCCGATCTGCTTTTTGAAATCAACCGCCATATGGAGGAACTTTGCCAGATGGTCAAGTTCCCGTTTCATATCTGTGTTGAGAAGGGTCTGATAACCTTCGCGACCTCCCCAGAAAACATAGCCTTCGCCGCCAAGTTCGTGGGTTACTTCAATCGCCTTTTTCACCTGAGCCGCTGCATAGGCAAAAGCGTCGGCATTGCAGCTGGTAGCAGCGCCGTGCATATAACGCGGATGCGCAAATAGACAGGCTGTTCCCCACAACAATTTTACGCCGGTGTCCTGCTGCAATTTCTTCAATTCCTTCACCACCCTATCTAAATTTTTATTTGTCTCGCGCAGGTTGCGTCCCTCAGGGGCGACGTCTCTGTCGTGGAAGGCGTAGAATGGCGCGCCAAGTTTTGTGCAGAATTCAAACATCACTTTTGCTCGTTTAATAGCCATCTGCACTGAATCGGTGCCATCCTCCCAGGGTCTGAAGAATGTGCCTCGTCCGAACATATCAGAGCCCGTGCCGCGCATCGTATGCCAATAGACCACAGAAAACCTGAGGTGGTCGCGCATCGTTTTGCCTTCTACAACCTCCTCGGGGTTGTAGTATTTGAACGCTAACGGATTTTTAGAGTCCGGTCCTTCGTATTTTATCTGTGAGATTTTTGGGAATGCTTCGTTCATATTTCAATTTTTTGTTTAATGGTTTAACTACGGCTATTTTTTAGGCAATAATAAAAATAATTTTATCACCAGCGCAAGAAAAATAACAAAGATATTGCGGATTTATCAAAATTAATCCGAGAACGTTTGGGCGCGGGTAATTATGAATTAAAAGCCGCGCTGGTGCGGAAGAAGGAGAAACGGCTCGGCAAATCGTCCTTTCAAATTGTCTATTTGCCCTTTCTTAATCTTGCGGCGTAAGCCCCGTCCACGCCATCGGCAAACGGTAGTAGTTGCTTTTCTGTTTCAAGCTCCCAGATGGGATAAAGGTTAAGGAAATCTTCAATTACTCCGCGATTTTCCTCTGGCTCAATACTGCAGGTGGAATAGACGAGTGTTCCGCCAGTCTTGATGTATCTGGATGCATTCAAAAGGATTTCCAGCTGAATCTTGCGCAACTCCGTAATCTTTTTGGGATTTAATCTCCAGCGCAATTCAATCCGCCGCCTCATCACACCGGTGTTAGAACAGGGCACATCAACAAGAACTCGGTCGTAAGGTGCATACGATTCAATCTCTTTGGTTCTATCGGGCGTTATTATCTTGCAACAGTTAACGCCGAGCCGATTGAGGTTTTCTTTTAAAATGTCAAGCCGCGCGCGGTTTGTGTCGTATGCAACAATCACTCCATTGTTGCGGATTAATTGCGCTATGAAGGTGGTTTTTCCGCCTGGCGCGGCGCAAAAATCAAGGATTCTTTCCCCCTCTTTTGGCTCAAGTAATTTAGGCGCAAGCAGTGTGCTGGGGTCCTGTATGTAAAACCAACCATTTTGAAGACTTTCAAGTTGCCACAACGGTGGATGAGATTTTAGTTCATAGATAAGGTTTTCTCCAGTCCATTGATATACAATGGGTTTGTAACGGACTTTTTCCGAATCCCATTTATTTAACAAAGTTTCAGCCGAAACTCGCAACGTGTTAAGGCGGGCGTAAGTTTTTGCCGGAATATTGTTCCACTTAAGAAGTTTTACCGCGTTTTCTTCGCCGAATACCCCTTTCCACCTATTATAAAGCCATTCAGGATGCGAATACCCTATGTGAGGTTGAGCCTTTTTCGTTTCTTTTATTAATTCTTTTATGGACTCTTTTTCGCGCGCGAAACTGCGCAAAACTGCGTTTACAAGTCCTACAAATTCCAATTTTTCATATCGCTTTGCCAGTTCCACAGACTCGTTCACAGCCGCGTGGTCGGGGATTTTTGTCAGGAAGATAATTTGATAAACGCCAAGTCTCAGGATATTTGTCAAAGTTTGGTGGCGTGGCGGAACTTTTGTCTTTTTTGAAATGAGCCAATCAAGGGTCAACTGCCATTTTTTGACACCCAGGCATAGTTCCCAGACAAGTCTGCGGTCGGCATCGGTTAGGGGGATGGTTGTTAAGGCGCTTTCTAATCTATCTTCCAGAAATCGGGATGTAAAACGCCCTGCCATAGCAGGAGCATTATATTTGTTAAATTGTTCATTATCAATATGTTCTATTTCCGGAAGTTCGTTTTTATTATCCGCTTCCGGGCTATCATTGAGAATCTTTAGCGCGATTTCTCTTGGTTTTTTTGGCGCCATTCTGATATAATATGTTGATTGTCTAATTTTGTATAGGTATTTAGAATATTATATAATAGTATGAAAGAGCAACTTGAAAAGCTTGTGACAGCCGGTAAACTAAGCCGCCAGAATCTTGACGGTCTGGTAAAACTGGCTGAAAGTGGGTATTGCCTGCATAAGACCTGGGGGGTAGGGAAGATTTTAGCAATAGACACCGTTTTTGCCCGAATGACCATTGATTTTAAGGATAAGAAGGGGCATACGATGGAGTTGAATTTTGCCGTTCAGGTTCTAAAACCGATTCCCAAAGACCATATCCTTGCCAAAAAGCTTACCAATCTTGATGAACTAAAGAAACTCGCCGCCACAAATCATAAGGAACTTGTTAAACTTGTTTTAAAAAGTTTTGGGAATAAGGCTACCGCGTTGCAGATTCAGCAGGTCCTTGTGCCCGATGTAATTCCTGACGACTGGAAAAAATGGTGGGAAACAGCAAAGTTGGAAATTAAGGAGGATGGTCATTTTATACTTCCCCGAAAGATTAATGAACCGATAATCTATACCGAAACCGTAAAGTTGCCGCACGAACGATTGATTGAAGATTTTTATTCAGCCCGTGGATTGAAAGCCCGGGTTCAGATTGCCTCCGAAATATTGAAGAATTTAAACGAATTTCCGGACAACCAGACGACTGTTTTAGAACTGACCGAAAAGTTAAATTCCGAGATTACCACACATCAACGAACCCAACCAGGGGTTGCTATTGAGGCGATCTTTGTCCGCGACGACCTTCTGTCTGCAGTCGGGATTGAGCCGCCGCCGGGGAGTTTGACGGTTGCCGACGTGTGGTCCCAATCTCCGTCGCTCGCGCTTGTTCTTGAACAGATGCCGGCGCCCAAACACCGCCGCCTGCTCAACACCTTTAAAATTGCCTACCCTGAAAAATGGCGGGATATACTCCTTGAGACTATAAATAAC
>JBAMMJ010000133.1:4125-5576 GCA_039793825.1 Verrucomicrobiota bacterium
TAACGTGCCGTGGCGGCTTGTTCCAGAGCTTGCTCATATCCTGATGGAAAAAGACAATATTGAAGTTTTTAAGGATTATCTTTCCCGTCTTATTAACCAGCACACCGCAAGCAGCGACCTTCTTTACTGGGTTGCAAAAGAACTAACCGACAAAAGGCTTGAGGTGTTTTCCGATATCATCGGGGCTGAGTTGCTCCGCGCTATGCTTGCCGCGATTGAACGCGATATCCTCAATGAAAAGAAAACCAGCAAACTTGCAGATATACTCGCCAGTGAACCTGAACTTGTTTTAAACCTTTTGAAAACCGCCGAACTGGATGTCATTAAAGATATCACCCGCTCAATCAAGATTTTTGCCGGGTTTGAAGATATGGATAGACGCGCGCTGCTCGGACGAATCGTCAAAACTTATCCATCTTTAAAATCGTTGTTGACTCGCGAGACTTCAAAGCACGAATCAGTCCTGATTGTGTCGTGGGAAAGTCTTGAAAAGAAAAAGAAGGAATACGACGAACTTGTCCAGAAGAAAATACCTCAGAATTCGCGAGATATTGCCCATGCCAGAAGTTATGGAGATTTGAGCGAGAACCACGAATATAAAGCCGCAAAGGAAGCGCAAAAACTTTTGCTGCAGCAGAAATATGAACTGGAAAAAATGCTTGCAATGGCTCAAGGGACAGACTTTTCAAATCCAAACACAGAAGTTGTCAGCATAGGAACACGAGTTGAATTAACAGATTTGTCAACAATGCGCCGCGAAAGCTATTCAATCTTAGGTGCGTGGGACTTTGATGAAGAAAAAGGAATCATCAGCTATCTCTCCCCGATGGCAAAGGCGATGCTCGGCAAAAAACCAGGAGAAACATTTGAGTTTGGCGCTGAACCGCACAAGACAACCTATAGAATTGAAAGCATCAAAGCGGCTTTCCCGCAGGAGACTATCAATGCCCCGCAGACTTTTAAGGCTCCATCGGCGCCAGAGGTTTCTGCGGAAACTACTAACCAATTACCACCAGTGGATAGCCAGAGTAATACCGCTTCAAAACCTGAACAAACAACCATCATATCTGAATTGGCAAGCTCAACAACCGTTTCAGGTGACGGTGCCGCGGTTAAAACTTTTGGACCTGCAAGTGTTACGGATAACGAAATATCTACACCGACATTTGGGAATAGTCCTCTGACTGATAAACAGTCAGTCAGCAATCAGGAGAGCTTAAAAGGGCAGAATTAAACCAGCTTTCAACCGCTGCTGTCCAAAATAATTTACAAATCATCTCCTTGTAAAACAGGGGTTTTGGATGTGTAAATTCAGGTTATCTTTTTGTTCGCTATTCTTTAATATGCTGTCTGACTTAAATCCCCTGATGAATTTTGGAGTGCGGCGTCAAGGCTATGGAGTGCTGTGGTAAGGCTACGGAGTAGCCGCACCACAGCTTTGTGACTTCAGA
>JBAMMJ010000134.1:0-3999 GCA_039793825.1 Verrucomicrobiota bacterium
GGATTGGACAAAAGCCTGATAAATGCTGCAACATCTTTAATATGAGCCTGTTCATAAAATCTAATGCCGCTTGTGATTTCAAATGGTATTTTTTTCTTTGAAAGTTCCATCTGGAGTTCCGGTGTATGAAAATGCGAGCGGTATAAAACTGCAATGTCCGAAAAATTAATTCCCCGTTCTCTCAATTGTAATATTTCAGAACAAATAAACCGCGCCTGGTCCTCAACGGACTCAAAAATTAATATCAGTGGCTTAACGCCGCTATTCCTTGTCGCCGTGAGTCGTTTGTGAAATTGATGTTTATTCTTTATTATAACTGCATTTGCAAGTTCAAGAATTTCAGGCGTGCTACGATAGTTGTATTCTATTTTAAATATTTTCGCGTCCGGGTATCGTTTCGGGAAGTCCAGAATATTCTGATAATTTGCCCCGCGCCAGCTATATATGCTCTGCGAGTCGTCGCCCACAACCATTAAATTTCTGTGGGACGCCGCGAGCAGGTCAACGATCTCCGCTTGAAGTTTGTTTGTGTCCTGATATTCATCAACAAGAATGTATTTAAATTTCTCCTGATAATATTCAAGCACATCCCTTTCATTTTTTAATAACAAAAACCATAAATTCAAAAGGTCGTCAAAGTCCATTGCATTGTTTTCTTTTTTGCGTTTTTGATATATATCATAAAGTTCCAAAATGGATGAACGATGATGGATTAGCTGGGGATATTCCTTTTCAATAAGTGTGTTTAAATCAATTCGGGTATTGATAGATTTTGAAAAAACTTCTGTCAATACAACTGGTTTTGGAAAATTACCCCCTTTCTTCTCGCCGATGCAATGTTTGATAAGTGTTTCCGAATCTTCACGGTCAAGGATCGTGAAATCATTTTTATAACCAAGCCTATTTGCAAATCTCTTTAAAACTTTAACTCCTATAGAATGAAATGTGCCACCCCAAAGTCCTATTAATTCATTATTAATCAAGTTTCTCGCCCTTGACATCATTTCTTGGGCGGCTTTATTCGTAAAAGTGAGTAAAAGTAGACTATCAGGTGAAACTCCGTTTTCTATAAGATAAGCAACGCGATAAGTAAGCGTACGGGTCTTGCCTGAACCAGCCCCGGCAATTACAATTGAAGGTCCTTCTCCACAGGTTACTGCGGCATATTGTTGCTCATTCAACTCCTTTGAATAATCTATTTTATGAATACCCCGTCGTAGTAACCTGGTTACAGTATACTCAATTTTATTGTCTTTTTCCGATGACATTATTTTTTTGCTAAAAATTTAACCCAATATTAATTTAATCTATAATATTTAGTTTATTCTATTTGCTTTTTTAATCCTTTTGAAATTAAATTTTTAAATTGGGTTTATAATAAATATTAAAATGAGACTGGAATTCTGGAAAATGAATGGCGCTGGCAACGATTTTATAATGATAGATAATCGTAGCCAGACTATAAAATTAGTCCCGAATCAAATTATTAAATTGTGCCATCGTCAAAAGGGCATAGGGGCTGATGGGATCATTATGCTCATCCCTTGTAAAAGCGGGAATGCCGAATGGGCTTGGCAATTTTACAATAGCGACGGCAGTTGCGCGGAGATGTGCGGTAACGGAGCGAGATGCTTTGCAAAATTTATTCAAAGATTGACCGGAACAAAAGAAAAGGTTTCGTTTGAGACCGGCGCCGGCGTCATAACGGCGTATTACAAAGGCGATGATGTTGCCATCAATATGACCCAACCGAAGGATTTACAGCTAAATATTAATCTACCACTTAAAGATGAATTAAGGACCCTGCATTTCATAAATACTGGCGTCCCTCATATTGTAAATTTTGTTGATGACCTGGAAAAACTGGATGTTAAATCGCTCGGGGCTGAAATCAGGTATCATAAACACTTTGCCCCTAAGGGAACAAATGCAAATTTTGTTCAGGCTTTAGGCAACTCTTCAATACGCGTTCGCACCTATGAAAGAGGCGTGGAAAATGAAACCTTGGCATGTGGAACCGGAATTACCGCTTCCGCCTTGATATCATCAATTATATACGGTTTTAATTCACCTATTAAAGTGCTCGTGCAAAGCGGCGATAAACTTGAAGTAAGTTTTGAAAAATCCGATGATGGATTCAAAAATGTAGTTTTGACAGGACCAGCAGAATTCGTTTTTAATGGAGTTATTGAGATTTGATCTGTTTTGGTTTATAAAACAATCAAAAGATAACATATATTATGTTCAATGGCACATATACAGCAATAGTTACACCTTTTCAAGAGGACGGTTCATTAGATGAACGGTCATTAGAAAACATTATTAATGAACAAATCAAAGGCGGTGTAGATGGTATTGTCCCGGTCGGAACAACGGGGGAATCTCCAACGCTATCCTATGAGGAACATATCCGAGTCATAGAATTAAGCGTAAAATTTGCAAAAGGCAGAATCAAAGTATTGGCTGGAACAGGTGCCAATTCAACTAAAGAGGCAATTTACTTAACCAAAGAAGCCGAAAAGGTCGGAGCAGACGGTTCGCTGCAGGTTTCCCCATATTATAATAAACCCACGCAAGAAGGACTTTTTCAACATTTTAAATCGGTCGCAGAAGCGACGCGATTACCAATCGTGCTTTATAACATCCCCGGAAGATGTGGTGTAGAAATTGCGGTTGATACAGTTGAAAGGCTTGCAAAAACCTGCAAGAACATAGTGGGCATAAAAGAGGCAGGGGGTTCCTGCGATAGAGTAAGCCAGATACGTCTCAGACTCGGCAATAAATTTAACATCCTTAGTGGCGATGACTCCCTTACGATTCCATTTATGTCTGTGGGCGCTGATGGAGTAATAAGTGTAGCTTCAAATATTATTCCAAAAGAAGTCGCAAAAATGGTAAAGGCATTTTTGAATGGGGACGCGCGATTAGCAACTAAAATTCATCTCAAGTTCTACCCGCTTTTCAAAGATTTGTTCATAGAAACAAACCCAATCCCGATCAAAGCGGCAATGGCAATGGCTGGAAAAATAAAGGAAGTCTATCGGTTACCATTAACCCAGATGAGCCAAAAAAATCGCGAGATATTGCAAAATACCCTGATAAATTGCGGCATCCTGAAAAAATGAGTTGATTTTGGATTACAAGATTTATGGTAAGAGTTTTATTGAACGGTTATAAAGGAAGGATGGGACAGGCAATACTGGGCTGTGCCCAGAAGTTTCCTGAAATAGCTATCACTGGAAGAGTTGATCTGGGAGATCGGATAGAAGAATTCATTGAAAATAGCGACGTAGTGATTGATTTCAGTTATCATTCTGCAACTCCTGCAGTCGCTCAAGTTTGCGCAAAATCTTCAAAGGCGCTTGTAATAGGAACAACAGGACATAGCGAAGATGAAAAAAAGATTATCAGCGCGGCTGCAGAAAAAATTCCAATAGTCTGGTCGTCAAACTATTCTACAGGGGTCAATACTCTATTCTGGCTTGTTAAGAAAACTGCTGAAATACTCGGCTCGGATTACGACAATGAGATAGTTGAAATTCATCATCGCTTAAAAAAAGATGCGCCCAGCGGCACGGCGATTACACTTGCCGAAATCCTTGCCTCAGTCCGCGATAAAAAACTCTCTGAACTTGCGCGGTATGGACGCCAGGGCATAGTAGGGGAGCGGTCTCGCGATGAAATCGGTATTCATTCTGTTAGAGCAGGGGATGTGGTCGGCGAACATACCGTTATCTTCGCTACTTCAGGCGAACGACTTGAATTAACTCACAAGGCTTCAAGCAGAGAGGCGTTCGCCTCAGGCGCGTTAAAAGCAGCAATCTGGATAAACGGAAAACCTGCCGGAATTTATTCAATGATGGACGTCCTTGGTCTAAAATAAATTTATATAAACCTGGTTTAAAGTAGCGCGTCCTTGTTTTATGCCTGATTATTCTAAAATCGCGTTTATCTCTATCGGTTCAAATCTTGGAAATCCAAAAGACAACGTTTTAAAAG
>JBAMMJ010000134.1:4009-5574 GCA_039793825.1 Verrucomicrobiota bacterium
TATTGAAACCCTTAATTCGTATTCAATACAGCCGCCGTTGATTTCGTCTCTCTGGAAAACCGAACCTCTGGACTGCCCGCCAAATTCGCCAAGTTTTGTAAACGCAGTCGTTGGTATCTATCCTTATATTGGAGAGACTCCTGAAGATATCCTTGAAAAATTATTGTCCTTAGAAAAATCTTTTGGAAGACAGCCTAAAAAAATTTTAAACGAACCGCGCCCAATAGATCTGGACCTAATTACCTTTGGTTATGAAACAAGAATTACCGATAAACTCGTTCTGCCTCATCCACGCGCCACCACGCGCGCTTTTGTGCTTGCCCCCTTAAACGAGATAGCCCCTGATTTTATTTTTCCAAAACAACAAAAAACAGTTTCTCAATTATTGAAAGAATTGCCACCGCAGAAAATAGAAAAATTGGAATAGAATTCAAACCCGAATTTCAAAGCAAGTCCATCGTATCAATTACTGCCTTTACTTTAGAAACCTCGTGAGTCCTGAAAAGGTCAGTCTTTCCCAATACCGCAAGAACTGCAAAAAACGCCTCAGCAGACCGCACCTCTTCGCCAAAATACTCAAACGCATGTGGCAACGCATGACAAACCGGATATCCCAACTTTCTGAAACGAAATGTGTTCAAAAAAGTTTTCATCTGATACCGAACTCTCAAGGCACTATCCTGTAAATTCTTATAATAAAATCCCAAACCCGGGTCTATAACTATCTTGTTCACTCCGCATTTTGTAGCCTTCTCAATCTCCTTTGAAAAATATTCGGTCATTTTCTCAACCGGGTCTTTGCTAAAATCAAAGTCTCCCACCTCGCGGACATTTTTCCCCTCAACATAACATATAATAACTCCCGCATCATAATCTGATATCACGCGATAAATTTCCTCAGTTTGAAATGTGCCCGTAAGGTTAATTATATTTGTTCCGGCTTTAAGGCTTTCACATATAATTTCATAGTTATAGGATTCCACAGAAACTGGAATTTTTAATGATCGCAGCTCCTTAATTACCGGCAGTAATTTGCTTTTCTGCGAGAATTCATCAACTCTTGTTGCATTGAGTATTGTAGATTCAGCGCCTACATCAATTATATCTGCACCCTGATGAAAAAGAATATTTCCGCGTTGAACCGCCTTTTCAACAGATAAACAAACACTTTCTCTATACCATGAATCAGCCGATAGGTTAATAACCCCCATTATACACGGTTTACTGTTAAAATTTAAATGCCTCCCACCAACCTCAAATTCAGCGACTCTGGAATGATAAACATCCCGATGTGAAACTATCAGCTTTTCTAAAAATTCAAGATTCAGCATTCAAAGTCTATATCGCAAGATATTTTTGGTACGCCCGGCGCGATTCGAACGCGCGACCCTCTGCTTAGAAGGCAGATGCTCTATCCAGCTGAGCTACGGGCGCACTCAAACCTTCTTTTTATAGATTGTCATCACTTTTCTATTTTCGCAAGAAGAAATTACATTTTCAATTTCCGGCAAAATCATTAACATTGATCTCAACGGTTGATTCCATAATCGGTCAAAATACAACCT
>JBAMMJ010000135.1:0-5552 GCA_039793825.1 Verrucomicrobiota bacterium
CGCCGCACTCCAAATTTATGGAGTGCGGTGGCTACGACGCCGCTTTGTGATAAAAGATGAAACAAAATCTTTTGAATCAAATCTTGTTTGAAAGAGTATTTCCTTAAATTGTTATTTTGGACAGATGTGATTTAAATTAAACGGTAATTCTATTTTTTCGGGTCAAGATTCTGTTTTAATTCTTCGTCAGTTACGGTGGATTCAACGCCGTTCTTGGGGACATCAAGTTTAACAAGCCAGAGAAGCGTGTTGAGAATGACTTTTCTGAAATTTTCGTCACCCCAATTTTTATGATAGTGTCCGCCAGTGAAACCGAAGCCGCGTCCGCCATCGGGTCTTTCAACAACCCAAAGGAGTGTTTCTGGGCGGCCGCTTGCCGCGACGATGTGTGGGTATGGTCCTTTGGGCCAAACATATGGTCCTTTTCTGACTTCATCTGAGGGCGTTGCCACGAGGATTGAGGTTATGGCCTGCATATTTTCTCTGAAGTGAATGTTGAAATACCATTCATCAAGTATGCTGAAGGGTTTTATTCCGCGGGTGATAGGATGATCTGGAAAGCTTTTGAATTCTGGAGACCACATAGGGTTGCAGGATACTTTGTCTTCGTAAAAGCCGCCGATCCATTGAAGAAACTCATTTCCACCTTTATTTGCAGGCACTTCGCAGGCATAATGCATCATACCGATGCCGACGCCTTTTTGAACGAGGCTTTCCAAAAATTTCAATCTTTCTCCCTGGATTGCAGGATGTCCGCCGCCGCCATCGGAGTAGATTACGACGGCGTCCACATTGTCAAATGCCGATTGTTCGGATGGCCATCCATTTGAATATACAAGTGTAACGAGATGCGGGACGTTTTTGAGGCATTTTTGCAAAAGTAGCGCCCCTGCTCTGAATTCGTGCATACCTGGTGGGTGACTTGGTCTGCCTGCGATTATTAACAATTTTTTCTCCGCGCCATTTAAATTAAGGCTCAACAAAATAATACCGTAAAGAATTATCAATACTAATGTTTTTTTCATAATATTTTTTAGAAAAGATGCTTTAAGTTTGGAAAATATTCAATCCACATTTTTCAATTGGCGAAATTTTTTGTTAAGGTGCGGAGCGAGCCGTTAAGTGGATTGAAACGCCGTTTTGGAATATTTTAAACTGATAGACTACAGAGGGATATTCCTGTTGGTATATTTAAAATTTTTGTGAATGGGGATTAAGGGAATGGAGCATTCTGCTTTTTAGATAATACAAAGGTGATATTTGACTGTCGCTGCCGTTGTGGTTCAACGAGGGCTGTTAACGGCTACCGTCGCGATATAGGAAATGACTCAGATTTAAATAATTAACTGCGCTATTTTATCTTCAATTGGCGAATCTTTTAGCAGCGATTCTCCGACGAGGATTGCATTTGTGCCTGCTTCTTTGAGGCGGATTACATCGGCGCGGTTTGAAATTCCGCTTTCAGCGACTATTATAATTGAGTCGCCACTGGCGAGGCTTCTTATTTTTTTGGCAAGTCGTTCAGTGGTGGAAAGGTCAACCTTGAAGGTTTTTAAATCACGGTTATTGATGCCGATTAAATTTGCGCCGATTGATAGGGCTTTATCCAGTTCAAATTCATTATGAACTTCAACGAGGGCGGCAAGCCCGGCGCCGACAATCAGATCGTAAAATCGTTTTAATTTTTCCAAATCCAGTATTGAGGCAATAAGGAGTATTGCGTCGGCTCCGAGTTGAATGGATTCGTAGATTTGGCGCTCGTCAATGATAAAATCCTTTCTCAGAAGCGGCAACTGGACTGAATGCCGTATCTGGCAAAGGTAATCGGGTGAACCGTGAAAGAATTTAATGTCTGTCAATACCGATATACAGGTTGCCCCGGCGGCTTGATAGCGTTGAGCGATTTTAATAGGGTCAAAATCTTTGCATATAATTCCTGCCGATGGCGATGCCTTTTTTACTTCGGCAATAAGCGCTATGGTTCCGCGGACTGGATTTTTAAGCGCGTGTAAAAAATTTCTTGCGCCGCCTCGTTGTTGGACATCGGTTTTTAACTTTGCAGCCGAGCAGACTTTTTCAGGGAGCAAGGCGACTTCGCGTTTTTTCTGTTCTACGATTAGCTGGAGTATGTCCATAGTGTTAAAGGTGAGGTGGATAATAGGTTTGGCTTAATCATACTGGATGGCTTCTTTTATGAGCCCGAGCAGTCCATCATAAGTATCCACAGATTTGAACTGAGGAAAATCGCGTTTAACATTATCAGGGGCTCGGAATAAAAATCCAACATCGGCTTCAGCCAGCATAGCGGTGTCGTTATAGGAATCCCCTGCTGAAATTACCCTGTAATTCAGGCTTTTCAAGGCTGCAACAGACTTTTGTTTTTGATTTGGCTGGCGGAGTTGGTAGTCAACAATTTTATCGTTATGGACGACGAGCCTGTTGCAAAACAGGGTTGGATAACCCAACTGGCGCAATAACGGTTGGGCGAATTGTTCAAAAGTATCCGACAGGATAATCACCTGGACGAAGGACCGGAGTTCGTTCAGAAATTCAATTGCGCCCGGTAGCGGACGCAACGTTGCGATAACATTCTGAATGTCGCTGAGTTTCAAGCCGTGCTGGTCAAGAATTTTTATTCTGCCGCGCATTAATTTGTCGTAGTCCGGCTCGTCGCGGGTGGTGCGTCGCAATTGCGGTATGCCGGTTTTTTCGGCAACTGCAATCCAGATTTCAGGCGTTAACACGCCTTCCATATCAAGCGTTACTATTGATTGTTTCACAGCAAATAGCCTTTTTGTTAAAGATTAAATTTATCTTTTTGATTTTGCCAATTCAAATTAGAAAAATATATAAATCATTCTGGACAAATTTATAATATGTCCTAATCATAAAAAATACTTAAATTTTTAAATGTAAATATTGACATACTTATAATGTTAAATAAATTAAACGCAGTTTTGCGGAGCAGGCGGTTGGCGGAGCAGGTTTGTAAATTATAGGTCGGGAAGCGGGAAAGGCGCGATGTTGAAATGTATCTACATTAATACTCCGCAAAAATTAGGTTCTTATCTCGCTTCTTAAGAAAATCCGCAACATTGATTCGCAAAGTAATTAAAAAGGCAAGACGATGACAACGATACCGACTCAAAATAAAAGACTGATTGAATGGGTTCAGGAGATGGCAAAACTGTGTCAGCCCGATAAAGTGCACTGGTGTGACGGTTCAGACGGTGAATATAACGAATTGTGCGAATTGATGGTTAAAACAGGGACATTCACAAAGCTGAACGAAAAGCTTTTTCCAAATTGTTTTCTTGCGCGTTCACATCCGAGCGATGTTGCCAGAGTAGAGGACAGAACATTCATCTGTTCAAAAACAAAGGAAGAGGCCGGACCGACGAACAACTGGGCTGACCCGGTTGAGATGAAGAATCGCCTGCTGGGTTTGTTCAAAGGCTGTATGCGTGGCAGGACGATGTATGTTATGCCATTTGCGATGGGTCCGCTTGATTCGCCTATAGTAAAGATTGGCATTGAAATCACCGATTCGCCTTATGTTGTTGCGAATATGCGGATAATGACCCGAATGGGCAGAGCGGTGCTTGACAAATTGGGCGCGGATGGCGATTTCATTCCTTGTGTGCATTCTGTTGGAGCGCCGCTTGCGCCGGGGCAAAAAGATGTTCCCTGGCCTTGCGAACCCGACCCGCAGAAAAAATACATTGTTCATTTTCCTGATGATCCATCCATCTGGTCGTATGGTTCAGGGTATGGCGGAAACGCGTTGCTCGGGAAGAAATGCCTTGCGTTAAGAATTGCTTCTGTTGTTGCCAGGAAAGAGGGTTGGCTTGCCGAACATATGTTAATTCTTTCGCTAACTTCGCCGGAGGGGAAAAAATACTATGTTTGCGCGGCATTTCCGAGCGCGTGTGGGAAAACGAATCTCGCGATGATTAACCCGACAATTCCGGGATGGACGGCGCGCTGCGTAGGCGATGATATTGCATGGATAAGGGTTGGAAAAGACGGCAGGTTATACGCAGTCAATCCTGAAACGGGATTCTTTGGCGTAGCGCCTGGAACGTCATACAAGAGCAATCCAAACGCGATGGAGACATTGAAGCGGAACTCAATTTTTACGAATGTTTTGTTAACTCCGGAAGGCGGTGTCTGGTGGGAGGATATGGGAGTTAACCCGCCGCCGCGAGGGATTGACTGGCAGGGACAGGAATGGACACCGGACTGCGGCAGAAAAGGGGCGCATCCGAATGCCAGATTTACCGCGCCGGCAAAACAATGCCCGGTAATTGATCCTGACTGGGAGAATCCCGAAGGCGTTCCGATATCGGCATTTATCTTCGGTGGACGCCGACCGTCAATCATTCCGCTTGTAAACGAGGCGTTTGACTGGGCGCACGGCGTGTTTATGGGCGCTTCTGCGGCATCAGAAACGACCGCTGCCGCGTTGCACAAAGCAGGCGTGCTACGTCGCGACCCATTCGCTATGCTTCCATTCTGCGGCTATAATATGGGCGATTACTTTGCGCACTGGTTGTCTTTCCAGAAAAGGACACGCCCGGATAAGTTGCCAAAGATATTCTTTGTGAACTGGTTTAGAAAAGGTCCGAACAACGAATGGCTCTGGCCGGGATATGGCGAAAATAGCCGTGTTCTCAAATGGATTTGCGAACGGGTTGAGGGCAAGGGCAAGGCAGTGGAAACGCCAATAGGTTATTTGCCGACTCCAGATGCAATTGACCTGAATGGTCTTGAACTGCCTGCTGGAACAATTGATGAACTGCTCAAGGTTGACATTGATGGTTGGAAACAAGAGGTGGCAAGTATTGAAGAATATTTCAAGACGTTTGGAGACAAATTGCCGTCGGTGTTAAATGAACAGGCAGCAAAGCTAAAAAACAGGTTGAACAAGTAGATAATCTATTAAATTAAAACAATATGGAAAAACCGCAGGTCGCTGTTCTAATGGGAAGCGCCTCTGATTGGGGCGTGGTAAAAGAGACAGTTGATACGTTGAGGCAATTTGGCGTTGCTGTTGAGGCGCGTGTTATATCTGCCCATAGAACACCAGACCTTGCGATTGAATTTGCAAAAACCGCCCGCAGTCGTGGGATTAAAGCAATTATCGCCGCTGCGGGCGGAGCGGCGCATCTTGCAGGCGTGGTTGCTGCCAATACGACGCTTCCTGTGATTGGCATACCGATACAAACCAGTTCGTTAAACGGGCTTGATTCTTTGCTCTCTATTGTTCAAATGCCAGGGGGAATACCTGTCGGGACAATGGCAATTGGGAAAGCAGGGGCGGTCAATGCGGCTATATTTGCGGTTCAAATCCTCGCTCTATCAGATAAATCGCTTGAAGAAAAACTAAATCAGCATAAGGAATCTCTTAAAAATGCCGCGATAGAAGGTGACAAAAAAATCCAGTCAGAGATGGGTTCTTCCAAGTAGTTTATTATTTACCTCAATAACACCATTAACTCTGAAAACTAAATTAACGGTAAATCTGAGGAAAATATTATTTTCCTAAATCA
>JBAMMJ010000136.1:0-4497 GCA_039793825.1 Verrucomicrobiota bacterium
TTTCTTTGCAGTTTCCAAAAATAATGCTAATGATTTAAGATTCTTTCTTAAATATTTGATAATAATTGAAAAAAGTCAACAAATTTTTTAAAAATATTTGTCCGTAAAAACACTTATTGTTTTGATATCAAAAGAATTGATAATTGAAGAAATCTTTTTATCAAATCGTAAATAAAGTTAAATAACAACCAATGCGAAGGCTTCAACCAAATAACGGCGCGCACATTGCTGTATCTTTTTAAAAGTGTGTAATGCTTAATTTTCTATAATCTGCAAATAGCTAATTATTATGAACATTAATTTGTGAATTTCTCAAAAACGATCTGTGTCGGGATCTGGATTAAGGGAAATTTTAATTAAGATGAGGATGTACAGGTTTAATACTTTACCACAAGAGGCAATTTTAGCGGCTTTTTTGCGAGTGTGTCATTGCCTAAAGCCAGGGAAATGTTTGAAATCAAACACAAACTTTGGCAATCTCATAATAATAATTTCAGCAATGGGAAAATGATTTTTTATAGAATTATATTATCTTTGAGATTGTTGGTTTACGCGGTGCTATTTTGTTTACCTATTTATGGCGTTAGCGTAAGGGAGGTGGAGCTTAAAAAAGCGGGGCTCTGGTATTCGGCAAAATTTGAAGGAAAAGAGGTAACGCAGGCTAAACTTCCGGGGTTATATGTTGTTGCGAACCACGATCCGGTAATTAAAAATCAGCGGGCTGGTCGCAATTTAAAAATCTGCGATAAGGAGTTTACAAAAGGGTTATATTGCCACGCATTCAGCAAAATCATTGTCAAATTACCATCCGACGGAGAATCATTTTCGGCACTTGTTGGAATTGATAGCAACGAGCAAACGGTGGGCGGGCGTGGAAGTGTAGTTTTTTCTGTGTGGGTAGACAATGAGGAAAAATATCGTTCTCCTTTAATGCGTGAAGGGATGGTGGCAGAAAAAGTAAATGTTGATTTAAACGGCGCTTCGGAATTTGTATTACAGATTGACGAGACTAATGATGGTATTGCTTGCGACCAATCCGACTGGGCGGATGCAAAGGTAAAATTATGCAATGGCAAGGAGATTTATCTTGACGAATTACCATTTAGAGAAAACAGGCAATCTTTATTTTCCACAGATTTGCCGTTTTCATTCATTTATGACGGCAAGCCGTCGTCAGAATTGCTGAAAAGCTGGGAGGTGATGCGCGCCAGCCGTGAAATTAACAAAAGCGCCACAGAACATATTCTGCTGTGGACAGAACCGAACAATAGACTTTCTGTCAAATGTGTGGCTGTGGAATATCACGATTTTCCTGTTATTGAATGGACGCTGTATTTTAGCAATAAATCCAAAGCCGATACCCCAATCATTCAGGATATCAGAGTGCTGGATATCAGGATTGACGGAGGGAATAGCTCAGGATTTGTTCTGCATCATAATGTTGGTTCGCCTGCCGACGGGAATGATTACAAGCCGCTTGAAACTTTGCTAATGCCGGGAACAAAAAAACGATTAGGCGCTTCCGGAGGAAGATCAACTTCCGTTGATTGGTCTTATTTCAATCTGGAAAAGAGACCTGATGAAGGTTTGATTTTTGCGGTTGGTTGGCCCGGACAATGGATGGCTGAATTTGAGTGTTTGAAAACAAATTCAGTAAAGGTTGTCGCGGGTCAGGAGATTACAAGATTTAAGTTAAATCCCGCCGAAGAGGTCAGGACTCCGCTTATTGCCATATTATTTTGGGAAGGGGATTGGATACGCGCGCAAAATATCTGGAGACGATTTATGATGGCTCACGTTATGCCAAAGCCGGGTGGAAAATTGCCTCAACCGCAATTTGTGGCGTCAAGTTCAAGGCAATATGATGAGATGGTCCGCGCCAATGAATCTAATCAGATTATGTTTATAAACCGCTACATAGAGGAGGGGTTCAAACTTGATTATTGGTGGATGGACGCAGGCTGGTATGAACACCACGGCGGAGGTTGGCATAAAGTGGGGAGCTGGTTTGTTGATACAAACAGGTTTCCGCGCGGGTTAAAGGCAATCTCCGATTTTGCCCATAAACACAACATAAAAATAATCCTCTGGTTTGAACCAGAACGGGTGGTTGCCGGCACCTGGCTGGCGAAAAATCATCCTGAGTGGATTCTTGGGGGAGAAAAGGGCGGTCTGCTTAATCTTGGCAATAAAGATGCGTTGAACTGGTTAATTGCGCATATTGACAATTTGATATCAACGCAAGGAATTGATTTGTATCGCCAGGATTTCAACATTGACCCAATACCATTCTGGCGTTCAAACGACGCTGCTGATCGTCAGGGGATTACCGAAATTAAATACATAATGGGTTTGCTCAATTTCTGGGATGAATTGAGACGCCGTCATCCTGATATGCTTATTGACGCCTGTGCTTCAGGAGGAAGGCGAAACGATCTAGAGATAATGCGCCGCGCCGTGCCGTTATGGCGTAGCGACTACGCATTTGAAACAACGGGGCACCAATGTATGACCTATGGTATTTCATTATGGCTTCCCTTTCACGGCACAGGCACCGTTGCCACCCGCAACGCAAGCTATTACGGAAGCGGAAAAACCCCGGTTGAACCATACGCTTTTTGGAGCAATGTATCGCCAAGTCTCGGTTTCGGGATTGATTTCAGAGTCAGAGAAATTGATTATGCCGCATTACGAAAACTGGTTTCTCAATGGCGTTTAGTTATTACAAACTATTTCGGGGATTTCTACCCCTTAACTCAATGGAGCAGGGATAATTCACATTGGATAGCCTGGCAGTTTGACAGACCGGAAACAAACTCGGGATTGATTCAGGCGTTCAGACGCGAAAATAGCCCATACGAGTCAATAAAGCTAAAATTAAACGCAATAGACCCATCGGCAATGTATAAGATAACGGATATAAATATCCCTGAAAATTCAAAGCGCATTAAAGGAGAGGAATTGATTAAAAACGGGCTATTAATCAGGATAACTGAACAACCGGGAGCGGCTGTTATAACTTACACAAAAGAATGAAATAACTTGGCGATTACCAGACTTTCCAGGGAGCATTTCCGCTGTTCCACATATTTGTCAATAATTGTTGTTCTCTGTATGTGTCCATACATTGCCAGAAACCGGTATGAATATACGCCTTGACCTTTCCTTTAGCAGCAAGACGGCTCAACGGTTCTCGCTCCAGAATACAATCGTCTCCGGTAAGGTATTCGTCAATTTTTTTGCTCATCACAAAAAATCCGCCACTTACAAAGCCAATCTGCTTTTCAGGTTTTTCTCTAAATGCGGTGACTGTGCAGCCGTCCATCGCAAGGTCGCCAAAGCGTCCGATGGGTTGGACAGCTGTAATCGTTACCACTGGATTATGTTTTTTATGAAACTCAAGTGTTTCAGCTATGTTATGATTTGAAAGCCCGTCCCCATAGGTTAAAAAGAATGTATCTTCCTTAATGTATTTGAGCACCCGTTTTAATCTGCCGCCTGTTTGAGTGTTAAGACCGGTATCAATCATAGTAACTGTCCAGTCCTCTTCATCGTGTCGGTTATGATATTGAATTTGCGGATTGGGACCGAGTTTTAAAGTGACATCGCTTGTGTTCCAGTGGTAATTTCGGAAATAATCTTTGATTACTTCGCCCTTGTATCCGAGACACAATATAAATTCCTTAAATCCATAATGCGCATAGATTTTCATAATGTGCCACAAAATTGGTCTGTCGCCGATCGGCACCATCGGTTTTGGCCTATATTCGGTCTCTTCGCGCAACCGCGTTCCAAGACCACCGCAAAGAATTACCACTTTCATCTTTAACTCTCTTTTTTACAAATAATTGCCTGAATCGGGCCAGAATATCAATTAAACTTATTGATAAAAACGGCAAAATACCAGTATTTTCCGCCTTAAACCCTATATTGCGCAAATTAAAGTCTTTTTATAAAATGATTTTAATTAACGACTTCTTTCAATGCCCTTCCTGTATGGCTTTGCGGACAGGCAATCACATCTTCAACGGTGCCGCAAACAACAACTCTGCCGCCATCGTCGCCAGCCTCCGGACCGAGGTCTATTATCCAATCGGCGCATTTAACAACTTCAAGATTATGTTCAATAACCACAACGGAATGTCCGTTATCTACCAGTTCATAAAAGACATTTAATAGCGTTCTGATGTCGTCAAAATGTAGTCCTGTCGTCGGTTCATCAAACAGGTATAAAATAGACCGTGGACGATTTCCCGTTTCTAAAAGATTAGCCTTACTTCTACTTTTTTCGGAAAAATCAATTGTCTCTGCCAGACTGCGGGCGAGTTTTAATCTTTGGCATTCACCGCCCGATAATGTTGTTATCGGTTGTCCAATGCGGATATATCCGAGCCCCACTTTTTGTAAAATTTCAAGCATCCTGCGTGCTTTGTAAGCGGGTTTTGAATCGGTAAAAAGTTCAAGCCATTCTACAATTTCATCCACAGTGCCATTTAA
>JBAMMJ010000136.1:4507-16707 GCA_039793825.1 Verrucomicrobiota bacterium
AATACATCAACTATGTTTTTGCTAAGATTTTTATCTTTATGCCATTTAAAAATTTTCCCTTCAATGACTGGCTGGATTTTTATATCCCGCACATTTTTCTTGTATCTTGTTCCATCGCATTCAGGACACTTTATAAAAATGTCGCTCAAAAATTGCATTTCAATTTTTTCATAACCTGAACCGTTGCAGTGTTCGCAACCTCCGGCTGAGGAATTAAAACTAAACATTTTTTTTGCGATTCCTTTTTCCACAGCAGGCGTTGAACTTGCGAAAAAATCGCGAATGAATTCAAACGCGCCTATGTATAACGCTGGATTTGAACGCGGCGTCTTGCCCGGCGGAGATTGGTCAACTAACACAACCGAATCTATCAATTCAGCGCCTTCAACGTGTGTCTCTCCACTTTCATCTTTTTCATTTTCCTCTATTTCATCGCCATTTTCCAATTTGCTTTTACAATTCGGATCATAATCGTAGTCGCCTAATTTGCGCTTGCGAAGTTTTTGTTCAAGCGCGGGTAATAAACATTCTTTAATTAGTGTGCTTTTACCCGAGCCGCTCACGCCAGTTACACATACAAACCTTTGCAGTGGGATACGAACGGTAAGGTTTTTTAAGTTGTGTCGTGTAGCGTTATACAAAGTCAAATATGGACACAGCCAGACTGATTTTTCATCTATTTTTTGGCATACCGTTTTTTTATTTGGAATTTCAATTTTTTTTCTGCCGCTTAAATACAAACCTGTTAATGATGTGGGATGTGAAAGCAGTTTGTTGGGGGAACCTTGAAAAATGATGTTGCCCCCATTCTCACCCGAACCAGGACCTAAATCTATAATCTGATCGGCTGATCGGATTACAGAGGGTTCGTGTTCAACAACAACCACGGTATTGCCTATGTCCCTGAGACTCTTTAATATGCCAATCAATCTATCAGTGTCTCTTGGATGCAAACCGACACTCGGCTCGTCTAATATATAAAGCGTGTTTACGAGCCTTGAACCAAGACAGGCAGTAAGATTTACTCTTTCGGTTTCTCCACCGGATAATGTTCGGCTTGGGCGGTTTAACGTTAAGTAGCCAAGACCAATCTGGACAAGATATTCCATTCGCGAAATGACTTCATCCAGCGCAAGCTGAATCGGCGTGTTCTCTTCTGATTTGATCTTATCTCTGACTGATTTAAGCACTTCTAACGCATCGGTTATCGGCATCAGATATATATCTGCTAAGGTAATTAAAGTTCCAACGCATTTACCATGTTTTTGGATTTTTTCAGCAAGACCCTTATCAATCTCTATTTTAAATAACAGTGTCTCTGGTTGAAAACGTCCCCCTTTGCAATCAGGACAGGTAGTGTATGAGCGATAACGAGATAATAACACCCGAATATGCATTTTATAAGAACGGCTTTCCAGCCAGTCAAAATAGCCTTTGACCCCATACCAACATCTTGGCCAGCGGTGCAATTCATCAATTCCATAATCAGGGTCCCCATCAATCACCCATTTTTGATGCTCTGGCGCAAGGTCTTTAAATGGAACATCAATTGGAACACCCCGTTTTTTGCAAAATTCAATCAAATCATCCTGACACTCCCTGCTAAATCCGCTCTGCCAGGGACGGATCGCCCCTTCAATAAGCGATAAATTTGGATTTGGTATTACCAGCTTGTAGTCTATTCCTATAATTCTGCCAAAACCGTGACACTTAGGACAGGCACCAACCGGGTGGTTATAACTGAAAAGAGAGGGAGATGGTTCATCATAAAGAATATTGCATTCGGCACAATGCAGGTGATTTGAATATTTGAATGGGGCATCATTCCATTTTTCTTCATTTTTACCTTTAAAATAGACCGCTAATCTTCCTTTTCCAAAGTGATATGCCTGTTCGCAGGATTCTATGAATCTATTTCGCGCGGCTTCGGATAGTCCTAATCTATCTTGAACTACGGTAATGTGCCTTAAATTCTCAGATGGCAATATCCTTATAGCCTCTTCAATATTTAAAACTTGACCACTATGAAAAATTCTCTGGTATCCTTGTCTTTTGATTAAGTTGAGAGAATCCTTCAACGACAGTTTTTGGGAGATAGTCAGGTCAAAGGTAATTAATAATTCTATATCCGCAGAGCGAACTTCTAAAGATAGTTTATTAGATAAATCATTCCAGACGTCCTGAGGCGCTTCTCGTCTAACAATCCTTCCGCACTGTTTACAATAAAGAGAAGAAATCCCCGGCATAACCACTTTCATATAATCGCAAATCTCGGTCATCGTACCAACAGTGGAACGGACGGTTTTAACGGCGTTTTTTTGTTCAATAGCGATAGCCGGCGGGATAGACTCAATTATGTCAACTCTCGGCTTATCCATCCTGTCAAAAAACTGTCTGGCATAAGGGGAAAAAGTTTCTATGTATCGGCGTTGTCCTTCGGCATAAAGGGTGTCAAAGGCAAGAGAACTTTTCCCGGAACCGCTCGGTCCGGTAATCACAACCAACCGGTTAAGGGGAATATTAAGGTCAAATCCCTTCAGATTATTTTGCTTAACGCCGCTTAACCTGATATGACGATTCTCTTTTTTGCTTCGCATTCTCAAATTATTAAAACTAACATCAAACAGTAATCCTATATATAATTTTTCTTCAAGAATTTCTATTATGTGGTATAAACTTTGCTATAAACAAATTGAGATGAAGACTATAAATCATAAATAAGGAGGTAAAAAATTTGAAATAAAATATTGACATCCCTATATTTTGGGGCTAAATTTAAATCAAATACAATTAGATGTGTATATATAACAAATTGGAGTCGTCTGATGTTGCCAGTGTAAATACCTGATTTATGCGTTGTCCCCGCTGTGGATGCACAAAAGATAAAGTGATTGACTCGCGAGAATCACGAGACGGTAGCACTATCAGGCGAAGACGTGAGTGTATAAAATGTTCTCATCGTTTTACCACTTATGAGGAAATTGAACGCGCCAGATTAATGGTAATAAAAAGAGACAACCGAAGAGAAGAATTTTCAAGGGAGAAACTTTTAAATGGTATCCGAAGGGCTTGCCAAAAGCGGCCTATCAGCGAGCAGACATTGGAGACATTGGTGGATAAAATAGTTGAACAGCTGGGAAATGAGTATGAATCGGAAGTTTCTTCTGAAGTGATTGGGGCGCGAGTAATGGATGAATTAAAATTAATTGATCCGATAGCCTATATCCGGTTTGCGAGTGTTTATAGAAGGTTTGAAGAGGTTGGTGATTTTGTTCAGGCAGTAAAAAAATTGGAGAAAAAAAGTGATACGGCGACAATCAGATTACCCGGGCTCTGATAAGAGCAAGAATAAAAATCACAATCCGAAAAAGCTTCTCAGGATTGAAGGGGAGATTGTGGTGGAACTTGCCGGAAAATGCGGCTCGTTGCCTGACAGGGAATTAATAACTCAGGCTATTTCAGCTGTTGTGCATTATATAAAAACAGATTTGAAAGTTGACACTATCCCGGCTGATGAATTTTCAACACTCCTTGAAGCGGTTCTGGAAGGCTTCGGATTCGTTGTTAAGACAAAAGTAAAAAACGGCAATGGGGGACCAGCAATTAAAACTCGCAAATGTGAACGGGACAATAAATCAACGGAAATAATAAATTTACAGCAGGTTGCCGAAGATGTTGGGTATGGATACGAATTGTTCTTTTTTGACAGACTTCGCCAGACGGTCGCAAAATCTATGCTCAAAAGACCGCATCTTTTATATCTTTACGGACTACGTGATTGCGTAAGATATTTAACCGGGACAAGAAAATGGACGCCCCGCTGTCAGAAATTGAGTGAAGAAATCGTCTTTTTTGCCCGCATTCAATTCCAACAGACCTGTCACGATGGCATTGATTGCACTTTGCTGATTAAGTGATTAACGATTGATCGGGTTTTTCAATAAATCGTATATAAAAATCCCATAACCGACCCCAGCTGGGTCTTTTGACTTTGCCATTTGAAAAGCCATAAACCTGCCGTCGTCGCTAACCACTGGATTTGAAGCCTTATAACCGGGGTATTCAGAAAAATACGTCAACCGTTCAAGTTCGCCAGAACCGTCAAGTTTCAATTTCCATATATCTATGAAATTGGCTCCTTTGCGATTCTGGCGATCGCATTCCACGAGCGTATATTTTCCATCTGGAAATATTCCTTCAGGTTCATCGTATTGATTTGGAGCGTTTGAATAGTTTGTCACTTTTTTAGTTTTCAGGTTTATTCCGCAAACCTCTGTTCCCTGATATCCATACGCGCTAAAGATAAGTTCTTCTTCATCTGGTGGTCTGAAATTCTGCGTCTCCATAGTGCAGGGAAACGGAAGCTCGCGGCTATCAACTACGAGCCGCTGATTAGCGAGTTTTGGAACACCGTTTTCGTAAACTATATCCGCTTCATAAATCCTTGATGTGCCTTTTGGCATTTCATCCGGATATTGAGCGCTTACATGAGTCCATGCAATGTGCATTCTTTTGCGTGAAACAGCCGGACCTTCGCTGCATTTTGTCCCCAGCGGCACAGGCGGTTTTGTCAGGCTTTTGTCAAGCACATAAAGAAAACATTGGACTCTGCTAACGTGTGGATTTTTAGGGTCAAACGCCTCCGGACCCGATAACAAAATATCGCCATTAGCCAGGTATAAAGCGCGAGTATAACCAAGATGATAATAATGGTGAGTAACCGGGCGTATTATCCCCGTAGAAACTTCAACCTCATACACATCGCCATAAGTCTTTTCAACGAAAAGGATTTTCTTCCCATCATGAGACCAGTCGGCTCTTTCCCCAAAAAAGGTCAGTCTTTTTATGTAAGGCGGTAATTCATCCGCTGGCGATTTGCCTTCTTCAGCGGAAAAGGTTAGTGAACCTGAATCCATTACCAGCCCCGTTAAAAATAACAACCCGACAATTAAGCTGCTTTTATTCATAGAATATTAAAATTATTTGGTTTTTATTCCAATGACCATAATGCCACTGAGTCGCGGTCTTTGACAATTATTTTGTTTCCCCTTAATACTGGATGCGCAAATGTCTGGGATTCGGCAATCTTTAACCTGGCAACCTGTTCAAATTGTTTTTCGGATGGTTTAAACACTATTAGTTCGCCACTGGGCGGAAGGGCAACTAAAACAGTTCCTGCGTCAAGTAATGCTCCAAACCTGTCCAATTTAGTTGTATCTGCCCATAATACTTTTCCAGTTTTACTTCTGCGCAGAATAAATTGCCTCTGCTGGAAATGCCATATAAGTATTCGCCTTTTAAAATTGGGGTGTTGAATTCACATCCAATATCAGGATTTGACCACAATTCTTTTACGGCGAACTCCTCACCTGACTTCTCAATTTTTACCGCAAACATCCCTTTGCCCTGACCGGTGAAGATGATTGTGTTGTCGCTTACCACGGGAGATGGGGCGTTGCAGGAGCGTCCAACCGGTGTTGCCGTACTCTGCCAGAGCAATTTGCCATCAAAAAATTTCAATCCAATCAGGTTTTTTTCTGTTAACACTATGACCTGTTTGGTCCCGGAGATCGTTGCGACAACAGGCGATGAATAGGCAGGACCGTCGCCATCCCAACGCCATTTTTGATTTCCCGATTCTAACTCGTATGCTATGACGGCGCCTTTTCCTTTTCCGCCCACGTGAACAATACATAGATTTTCATCCACAAGCGGCGACATTGCGGTAAAAAATTGCGGCACAACTTTTGGAAACTCCTCTTTTTTCCACAATTCCTTTCCACTATTTGCGTCATAACATACAAGCAGACCGCCCACGCCAAGAGTTACAACTTTGCCATTAGCAACAGCAGGTGAACTGCGTGGTCCGGGATGAGATGCTGCTGCTCCTGTGACGGATGGAGCAGGGTATTTAGAACTCCATATTATTTTGCCATCCTCTACGTTCAGGCAACTGATGACCTCATCATTATCCTGCCTTGTAAAGACATAAAGTTTATTTCCAACCAGCGCAGGTGTAGCGTCGCCCGTTCCGACTGTTGTTTTCCATTTCTGAATCGGAGAATCCCATTTTTTCGGTGGAGTAAAACCAGATACGACACCGTTGCGATTTGCTCCGCGCCATTGGTTCCAGTCTTGTGAAAAAACACTAAAGGTTTGGGTTATAAACGCCAGACTAATCGTTATTGAAAACAATTTAAAATTTCTTTTCATAATACCTCCAGGAATAATTTGATAATAATATCAACTATTCGGTTTTTGCAAATATAATTTTATAATTTTGACTGAAGGCAATATATGGGATAAAAATATGAGAAATAATTTGGAAAAGGTGTTGACAAGGTGACTCGGCGGGGAATATAAATAAAATTAATTAATAAAGCCGGCGGTATATCTGTCAATTATTTTAATAAATATTTTAACCCTGTTATCATTTCTGCATATAAAAAATTATAAATTGCTGGCAGAAAAAATTCGTCGTGCTCGGGATTAAACTGCCACATTTAAAATTTTATAAATAGAATCAAACAAAACAAACAGGAATAAAAATGAAAGCATACGATCAAAACAAGGCGGTCGCGAGACAAACGGTGTTAATAATTTTAAGCGCGATTGTAACGGTGTGTTTCTTTTGCATAAATAGTTTAAAAGCCGATGTTACCAGAAGAGACGACCTTGAACTAAAGGTTAATCCTGTTGTCAGCCCGAAGGCAGTTCCATTTAGTTTGAAAGAGGTTCGTTTGCTGGATGGAAGCCCGTTTAAGACAAATCAGGACAGGGCGGTTAAATATTTATTAAGTCTTGAGCCGGATAGGTTCCTCGCCAATTTTCGCAAGGAAGCCGGTTTGAAGCCAAAGGCTGAACATTATGGCGGCTGGGAGCGGATGGGCGTTTCAGGACATTCCTGCGGACATTATTTAAGCGCCTGTTCCATTGCGTACGCAAGCACCGGCGACCAGCGGTTCAAGGAACGGGTTAATTATATTGTTGATGAACTTGCCGAGTGTCAAAAGGCGAATGGCGACGGCTATGTTGCCGCGATTCCTAATGGAAGAAAGGTATTTGCCGATGTTGAAGCGGGCAATATTCGCTCAGCCGGTTTTGATCTGAATGGTTGCTGGGTGCCAATTTATACCTTACACAAATTAATGGCAGGTTTGCGCGACGCTTACAGGCTTTGCGATAATTCAAAGGCGCTTGAAGTAGAATGCAAACTTGCGGACTGGATGATTAAAGTTTTTTCAAAACTTAATGACGACCAGATGCAAAAAGTTATGGCTTGCGAACACGGTGGAATAAACGAAGTGCTCGCCGATCTTTATGCCGACACCGGGGAGACAAAATATCTTGATCTATCAAAACGGTTTCATCATAAGGCAATTCTTGAACCGCTTGCAAAGGGAATTGATATTCTGCCGGGAAAACACGCAAACACTCAAATTCCAAAACTCATCGGATTAGCAACAAGATATGAGTTGACAGGGAGCGAAACTGACAGGGCGGCGGCAGAATTTTTCTGGAACAGAGTTGTTTATCATCATTCTTATGTGACTGGCGGTCATTCCGACCGGGAGTATTTTGGCGAGCCAGATAAACTCAATAACAGATTGAGCACCGACACCACCGAAACCTGTAACGTTTATAATATGCTCAAATTGACCCGCCACATTTTCGGATGGGATGCCGATGCGCGGGTTGCCGATTTTTATGAGCGGGCTCTTTTTAATCACATCCTTTCCACGCAACATCCAGATGGAAGAGTCATCTATAATTTAACATTAAAGCCCGGTCATTTTAAGGTTTATCAGCCTCTTTATGATGGTTTTACCTGCTGTATGGGAACAGGTATGGAAAACCATATAAAGTATGGCGAGGCAATATATTTTCACGATAATGATAGTATCTATGTAAACCTGTTTATCCCATCGGTAGTAAAATGGAGCAAGCGCGGAGTTGTTTTGAAACAGGAATCCGCATTCCCTTATTCTGACCAGATAAAATTCACTGTTGAGTGCTCTCAGCCACAGGATTTAACCTTAAAAATAAGGCATCCACATTGGGCAAAAGGCGAACTCAAGGTAAAAGTTAATGGAAAAGATTTTGCGGTTAATTCTAAACCCTCTACTTATGCCGAAATAAAAAGAGAGTTCAGAAATGGCGATGTTGTTGAGGTTAGTTTGCCGATGAGTTTGAGAACAGAATCAATGCCGGATAATCCGAATCGGATTGCGGTTTTCTATGGGCCGGTATTGCTTGCGGCAAACCTTGGACCTGTAAATGACCCTGAGGCTCTAAAACCTTTCTATGTTCCTGTGATTCTTGCCGAAGGCAGAGCTGTCAATGAATGGGTAAAACCCGTCTCACTCAATTCGCTTTTGTTTAGAACAGACGGAGTTGGCAAACCGCGCGATGTTGAGTTGACACCGTTCTTCTCGCTGCATGACCGTCGCTATACTGTTTTTCTTGACCTTTATACACAAGCCGATTGGGCAAAGCGCGAAGAGATGATTAAGGCAGAAATTGAAAGGCAAAAAAGATTGGAAGCCCGAACGGTTGATGTGCTACACATCGGCGAGATGCAACCCGAACGCGACCACAACCTCACTGGCGAGAGAACTACCGCCGGAGAGGCTCACGGGAGAAAATGGCGTCATGCCACAGACGGCGGTTGGTTCGCATTTGATATGAAGGCGCCAAAAGAGGGACAGGCAGAGTTAGTCTGCACTTACTGGGGAAGCGATGCCGGGAACCGAATTTTTGATATCCTGATTGATGGCGAAAAAATCGCTTCTCAAAAATTAGAGAACAACAAGCCGAATGAATTTTTTGATGTTACCTATCCGATACCGGAGCGGCTTTTGAAGAATAAAGAAAAAATTAACGTTAGATTTCAGGCGCGCCCCGGGGCAACCGCTGGAGGCGTGTTTGGCGTTCGGCTTTTGATTCCCGAACAGAAGGACACCTCAACAAAGACAACAAGTGGCACTGCCACAGGCGGATCAACACCAAAGAACCTGATCCCTAATTCGTCATTTGAAGATATTGACAATAACAATCGTCCGCGCGGCTGGCGCACGGATAAATGGGGTGGAGAGGCTAACTATTCTGTGGCGGATATCGGGAGGACTGGTAAACGTAGCGTTATTGTTTCTTCTGAAAAAGGCGCCGATGCAGCCTGGGGCGTAACTGTGCCGGTTGAGCCGTTTAGCCGTTATAGATTATCGGGCTGGATCAAGACCGAAAATGTCAAGCCAACCACAGGACGTGGCGCTCTATTGGATATTCATAATATCCAGATAACTGCAACAGAGGCTGTAACTGGAACAAAGGACTGGACTCCGGTTTCGGTTGAGTTTGATGTTGATGAACAGGACTTTGTTCAGGTGCATTGTCTTCTTGGTGGTTGGGGGCTTGCCACTGGCAAGGCTTATTACGACGATATTGAACTTGTTCAGCTCTCAAAGCGCGATGTGGGGCAATTCAAGATTACTGTTGATGCTGCCAAAAAAGGCGCGCCTGTTTCAAAATATATTTATGGTCAATTTATTGAACATCTTGGCAGGTGCATCTATGGCGGCATCTGGGCGGAGATGCTTGAAGATAGAAAATTTTATTATCCGATAACAGCGAATTACAATCCATATCGCGGATTGAAAGATACGGCGTTTCCAGTGATCGGCGCTTCTCCGTGGCAAATTATTGGCGCTGCTGAAAATGTATCAATGAGCACCAATAAACCGTTTGTTGGCAGGCACACGCCGTTGATAAAATCTGCTGGAATCAGGCAATTAGACCTCGGCATTACAAAGGGCAAGTCATATACAGGCTACATCTGGGCAAAGTCTGATGATAAGGCGGTTATTGAAGTTACACTGGGTTGGGGGAAAAGCCCTTCGGAGCGGCAGACCGTTTCGCTGGGTAAAGTGCCCGCTTCATATAAAAAGATACCGTTTAAATTTACCGCTGGCGGAACTACAGACCGCGGTTTCTTTGAAATAAATGTTAAAAACGGTTCTGCATACATTGGCACAGTTTCATTGATGCCTGCTGATAATATTGAAGGTATGAGGGCTGACACTTTAGCCCTTTTAAAAGAATTAAATTCTCCAATCTATCGTTGGCCCGGGGGCAATTTTGTGAGCGGATATGATTGGCGAGATGGGATTGGCGACCGCGATCGCCGTCCACCAAGAACAAATCCTGCCTGGACAGGGCTTGAACATAATGATTTTGGACTGCACGAGTTTATAAGATTTTGCAGAATATTGAATGCCGAGCCGGTAATAACAGTGAACACAGGCTTTGGAGACGCCTATTCAGCTGCCGCTGAACTGGAATATTGCAACGGCTCAACAAAAACTTACTGGGGTAAGAAACGCGCCGAGAACGGTTCTCCGGAGCCATTTAATGTCAAATACTGGGGAATCGGCAACGAAATGTTTGGACGCTGGCAACTCGGTTATATGCAGCTTGAACATTATGTAATAAAACATAATTGGGTTGTTGATAAAATGCGCGAGGTTGATCCGACAATAATCTGTATCGGCTCAGGCGATGCAGGTCCCTGGAGCGAGGGTATGCTCAGGCGTTGTTACGATCATATGGAACTGATTGATGAACACTTTTATTGTGGCGAAAAAGAAGGGCTTTATTCGCATATGCGTCAGGTGCCGAATAGCATTCGCAGCAAGGCTGAATTTCATAGAAATATGCGGGCAAAATTGCCTGTGCTTAAAGATAAAGACATCAGGATAGCGATGATGGAGTGGAATTATTGGTATGGTCCTCAGGTGTTTGGAGAAATAGGAACCAGGTATTTTCTAAAAGACGCTCTTGGCATCGCCGCCGGACTGCACGAATACGCGCGCCAGAGCGACATTATTCACTCCGCTTTCTACGCCCAGACGGTAAATGTTATTGGGTGCATTAAAACGAGCAAACGGAATGCCGCATTTGAAACTACCGGTCTTGTGCTCAAATTGTACAGGCAACATTTTGGCGATATCCCACTTAACACACAGACCTCAGGTTTGATAGACGCTCAGGCAACATTAAGCAAAGATGGAAAAAGATTTATTATCGGGGTTGTAAATCCTTCCCTGTCGCCGCAACAAATTCAATTGTCTATTAACGGGTGCAAAATTAAACCGGATGGAGTAAAATGGCAAATTGCGGGGAACCACCCCAAAGCGTTCAACGACCCTGATATTCCGCCCAGAATAATAATTGAAGAGCAGAAATATAGTCTCAGTGGTAACGTGCTCTCTGTGTCTCCTTGCAGCGTAACGTTGTTTTCATTTCCGACTGAGTGATTAACTCATAAATCAGCGAGCGATGAAAAAAATATTTGTATTTCTAATAATTGCATTTGAATCGTTTTCTCTTTACCCATTCACCATAGTGGAGATTGACCTCTCAAAGAAGAAGGCTGAAATCAGCCCGACAATGTGGGGAGTATTTTTTGAAGATATCAATTTCGGCGCCGATGGCGGGCTTTCTGCGGAATTAATAAAAAATCGCGGGTTTGAATTCCCCGATCCGTTTATGGGATGGAAAATAGTCAAACGTGAAGGCGGAAGTTCAACCGTTACTATCGCAACGATCAATCCTTTCAATGAAAAGAATCCACACTATTTAGTAATTAAAAACGAGGATGCTAAAGAATACGCCGGCGTAATAAACGAAGGATTCAGGGGGATCGGGATTAAGAAAGACGAGACCTACCGGTTCTCCGCATTTGCTAAATCAACAGCGGGTTCAAAAGGATATCTTGAAATAGCAATATGTCTTGCCGATGGAACAGTTGTTGTCTCAAAGAAAATTATAAATCTTCCAGAGAAATGGAAGCAAATTGAGGTTAATCTAAAACCAAACCGCCAGGAGCAAAAAACATTTTTAAGGGTTTTATATTGTGGAAAAGGCGAAGTGGTTCTGGATATGGTTTCTTTGTATCCTGCTCATACGTGGAAAAATCGTCCTGGCGGTTTAAGGGCAGACCTTGTGCAGATGCTTGACGATATGAAACCCGGGTTTGTCAGATTTCCGGGTGGCTGCATAGTTGAAGGCAGAACGCTTGACAACAGGTATCAATGGAAGAATACGATTGGAAAGCCAGAGGAACGAAAATTGATTGTCAACAGATGGAATATGGAATTCAGACACCGCCCTGCGCCAGATTATTATCAGTCTTACGCCGTAGG
>JBAMMJ010000136.1:16717-32182 GCA_039793825.1 Verrucomicrobiota bacterium
ATTTTATGAGTTTTTTCAGCTTTGCGAGGATATAGGAGCCGAACCGCTGCCGATATTAAATTGCGGTATGGCTTGCCAGTTTAACTCAGGCGAGTTGGCGCCTGTTGATGAACTCGGTCAATACATCCAGGACGCACTGGATTTGATTGAGTTTGCCAATGGAAACCAGAAGACAAAATGGGGTAAAGTTCGCGCTGAACTCGGACATCCCAAGCCGTTTAATCTAAAAATGTTAGGTATAGGAAACGAACAATGGGGACCTCAATATATAGAACGTTATAAAAAATTCGCGGACGTATTAAAAAAGAAATATCCTGAAATATTGCTCATCTCAAGCGCTGGACCAGATCCGGACGGTCCAAAGTTTGAATATCTCTGGAAAGAACTTCGCGCGTTAAATGCCGACATTGTGGATGAACATTACTATCGTCAGCCATCCTGGTTTATAAGCAATGTAAATAGGTACGATAAATACAGCAGAAACGGACCAAAGGTATTTGCTGGTGAATACGCTGCGCAATCGGCTGGCGTTGCCCGCCCGGATAACAAAAATACCCTTGAATGCGCTATTGCAGAGGCTGCGTTTATGACAGGTCTTGAAAAAAACGCGGACGTCGTAAAAATGGCGTCTTACGCGCCATTATTTGCTCACGTAGAGGCGTGGCAATGGACGCCGAATTTAATCTGGTTTGATAATCTTTCAGTTTACGGAACGCCCTCTTATTATGTGCAAAAAATGTTTTCCAGAAACCGTGGAGATATTGTCGTGGAAACAAAAATAGAGACAACCACAGAGAATAAAAATGTTTTTGTAACATCTGCTCTTGATAGAAAATCAAATGAATTGATAATAAAAATCGCAAATGCCAATGGTAAGATTGAGGAGTGTGAATTTAACATTCGTCCTGATGGTTTAAAGATTCCTGATCAAATTGCAAAGGGGAGCCTTTTGGGCGGGAAGCCGCCTGATGAATGCAATTCCATAGAAAACCCGAAGAATATTTATCCGACGGAGAGATCAATTAAAATATCCAATGGAAAGTTTTTAGTTAAAATGCCGCAATGGTCATTCATAGTTTTGCGGGTAAAACTATCATAATTTTGTTAATCTTTAATTGACAAAACTGCAGCATTAATAGCAACATTTTCAATCAAATATAAAAATATATGGGCGCGGAAACATTCAAAATATATACGGTTGATATTATTGTGTTTTTGGTCTTTGTTACGGCTGTGGTGACAGTCGGTTTGCTCAAGAGCAAAACCGAAGGAAGTAGCGAGAATTATTTCCTGGCGGGACGCGGTTTGAAATGGTGGCTGATCGGGTTCTCTCTTATTGCTGCGAATATTTCCACCGAGCAATTCGTTGGAATGAGCGGCAACGCAGCCAGCCACGTTGGTATGGCAATAGCCAGTTACGAATGGATGGCTGCGATAACACTGGTCGTCGTGGCGTTTGGATTCCTACCTTACTTTTTGCGAGCCGGCATCTACACGATGCCAGAGTTCCTTGAGTATCGTTTCACCGCTGGAGCGCGCACGTTTATGGCTATGGCGACCGTATTAATTTATTTGCTGCTTGTTGGGGCGGTTACCTATTCTGGCGCCTTAACTATAACGTCTTTGACTGCAAAAGCCGGTTATAGCCTTACTCTTTTTGAGGCTTCGCTTATTATTGGTGTTATCGCAATGATTTACGTTACTGCCGGCGGATTAAAGGCTTGCGCCTGGGCAGACCTGATTCAGGGAAGCGCGCTTGTGTTAGGTGGTGCCGTGATAATGTATTTTGCATTTCAAAAACTCGGACAGGTTAATGAAGCCGCAATGGTTGTAAGCGCTCAGACTGGAGCCGTTGCGGTAAAATCCCTCGCGCCCGACGCCTCTGCAATTGACAGGTTTGTAGAGTTAAACCGTTCTCGTATGAATATGTTTCTGCCATCCACTGATAATGTATTGCCCTGGACAGCGCTTTTACTCGGACTATGGATTCCAAACTTTTACTATTGGGGCTTGAATCAATATATAACCCAGAGAACGCTTGGCTCAGCGTCATTAAGCCAGGGACAGAAAGGAATCGTGTTTGCCGCATTTATGAAATTATTGATACCGTTTGTTATTGTCATTCCAGGTATCATCGCTTTCAATCTCTATTCAAAACAGATGCAACTTGCCGCAGTGTCGGACACTGCTTTGAGCATCTCCAAATATTATAAAGTTAACCCACAGACAAAATTTGTTGAAGTAGCTCAACAGCCAGACGAAAATACAGTTGCTAAATGGGAACCTGGCAGGTATTTGATTGCAATCTATCCTGATGAAAGTTCACTTAAAAATATTAAAGTTACAAATCCTTACGTACTGCCAATAACTAAATCTTCATTTGACCAAATTTCACCCTCCCCTTTGACTATCTTTACCACCGAAGACCATTCCTGGCGTTCTGTTAACCAGGGGCTCGCGGATGAGATTGACCAGTTTAACGCAAAAGTAAAGGAGGCAGCTAAAACGAGTGGGAAATTGCCTGATGTTGAGAAACTCATAGCATTCAAATACGATACAGCGCTTGCGCAATTATTGGGCAATGTGCTTCCTCGGGACAGCGGGCTTGTGGGATTTGTTATCGCCGCATTGCTCGGCGCCGTGGTAAGTTCGCTTGCGGCTATGCTCAATGCAGCCTCAACCATTTTTGCTATGGATATTTACAAAAAACATATATCGCCAAATGCTTCCGCAATATCAGTCGTGAGGGTGGGCAGGGTTGCTGTGGTGGTTTTTGCCGCCATTGCGGTCTTTTTAGCTCCGCAGCTCGGTAATCCCAGGATCAGCAATAGCATATTCACGATTATTCAAGAAAGCCAGGGATTTATTTCTCCCGGCATCCTTGCGGCATTTGCATTTGGATTGATTGTAAGGCGCGCCCCGCCAATCTGTGGCATAACAAGCCTTTTAACGAATTTGGTTGCTTATGGGACATTGAAACTTGCCGTGCCATCCTTGCAATTTTTAAACCGTATGGCTGTCTGCTTTGCTTTGTGCGTTGTGTTGATGACAATTATAACGTTAGTAAAGCCGTTGCCTCAACCAATTGAATTCAAGCAAAGGATAAATATTGAATTAAAGAGCTCAAAAACTGCCGCAATAGCAGGCGTTGTTGTTGTGATTATAACTCTGATACTTTATGTGATTTTTAGCCCGCTGGTTGCAGCCAAATAATGGTCTTAAACCGTCGCGGCATTTTCAGTTATTAAATAGTGATTCGGCTTGTTCGCATAATAGGGTTGTTAAACGCCGCAGTCTGGCTTGGGATGGCAGTGTTTTTTACCGCCGGCGTTGCGCCGGCGTTTTTCTCCTCTAAAATGTTATCTCTTTTTGGCGGAGAAACATCCCTGTATTCGCGGGCTTATGCCGGCGCTGCCAATATTATTATTCTGGAAAGATATTATTATTGGAATTATGCGTGCGGGGCGATCGCTTTCGGTCATCTGTTGTATGAATGGTTATACGGTAAAGAGTTGATTTCAAGGTTCAAGCCCGGGTTGCTCGTGGTTTTGTGCTCTTTAAATATTATTAACGGAGCGTTTTTAATGCCGCAGATGAAACAATTTCATTTCCAAAAGTATGATTTAAAATATACACCGATTCAAAGAGAAGCTGCAGCAAATTCATTTAAAGCCCTCCATGGAATTTCGTGGGGAATAAACCTGATAGTTGTTGGGGGCATTTGCGTCTACTTCTATTTTGTTGCTAATCAGCCCATAGAACAACGGTTCGTAATTAGAAACAAAATCAGGTATTGACAAATCAAAGAAAGTGAATGACTATTAAGTTAGAAACAATTCCATCTATGGCAGGTTAACGGGATTTATATGATTTCAAATGAACGTCCATCGCCTAATGGGCATAGTCGGTATAATGAACGCCCCCGATACCATCATAAACACGCGCATCTAAACGAGGAAACCCTGAAGGTGGAAAGAATACAGATTGAACGCAAAAGCTTCGTTGTTACCCTAAAAGAAAATCCGCGCGGCAGATTTGTGCGTATCACAGAGGACGTGGGCGGACGACGCGATATGGTGATAATACCTGTAACAGGGCTGGAGGATTTTCGCAGGATTCTGGACGAAATGGCAAAGGCTTCCCGTGAAATACCCACAAAGATTCCGCAGACACAACAGGATGACAAAGTCCAGACGCAAAGCCAACAGCCAGAAATAAAACCTCCTCAACAGGAAATAGACCAACGGTCTAAAAATCAGGAGGTTCAACAGTAAATTTTACTGACTGGATTTCTTTTTTGACGGTGTTTTTCTTTTCTTCGGCTTCGCAGTGGTTTCAAGCGGAGATTTTAATTTACGGCGCCTTACCCTTGGAGCGTCTCCCCACAGTCCCTCAAGGTCATAATGCGCCCGAATATCTGATCGAAAAATGTGAACAATAACATCTATAAAGTCAATAACAAGCCACGTAATGGGACGCTCGCCGTCAATTGAATAGGGCTTTATTCCATGACCTTCCCATAGTTTTTCCAAAATTTCATCCGCAATTGCGCGAAGGTGCGGTTCAGTTGTTGCAGAGGCGATGACAAAGTAATCTGTCACGTTAGACAGTTTTCTGACGTCCAGAATTACAATGTCTTCAGCCTTTTTATTTTCTGCCAGCTCCCCGCACAGCAGAGCCAATTTTTTGGACTCTAATTCTTGTTTTCGCATTTTTACGATTCGTTCTATTTGTATAATCCTGAGTTTTGAATTGCTTCCACGACAATGTCCGGAACTAAACCTTTTATTGAAAGACCTTTTTTGATTCTTTCTCTTATTTCTGTTGACGATACTGAGAATGAAAAACCTTTTATTAAAGAACCTTTGAACGGCGAGGGAAGGTGAATATTTGTATCGCCGGGTCTTAACAATACCGCAAATTCCACCAGAGACGCCAGTTCTTCGGAGTCTTTCCACAACGGTAGTGTTTGAATATGATCGGAACCTATTATATAAAACAGCCTCGCGTTCGGGTATTTAGTTCTGTAATTTCTGGCTGTATCAATTGTATAGGAGATGCCGCCCTTACGGATTTCCTGGTCGTCTATTTCGAATTTGGTTTCTCCTGCAAGCGCCAGTCTTAACAGGCGCAATCGTGTGGAAGCCGGCGCAAGTTCTATCTCTGGTTTGAATGGTGACCTTGCGGCTGGAATAAAAAACACCTTTTCAAGGTTAAGTTCTTCCTGTGCGGTTCTTGCCACAAGTAAATGACCGTTTTGAATCGGGTTAAACGACCCGCCAAATAGTCCGATTCTTTGTTCTCGTTGATTAACAGAATTACTATTCACTTTCCCCAGACGCCCATTTAATCAAATTTTTGTTTTGAAGAAAATATAGAACAGCTAGTTTTGAGGTGGTTTTGTATATTAAGTTATGACTCATATTATGCTGATATAATGGATTTTAGTTCGGAGAGAACCTCTTCTACAGGGATTGCGAATATTCCCCCGGCTGATTTAACAACTTTGAATTTCTCGCTGCGTGGTCGCCAGACTTCCAGCGCTGACCCACCCCACAATACCACACCAGATAATCCTACAGCGGCAGCAAGATGAGTAATTCCAGAATCGTGTCCAATATAGGCATTGCATTTGCTCATACGCAGAGCTAAATCCTTTAAAGGCAAATTGCGCGCAAGTTCAAGTTTTTCTCTGGATACCGTTGAGGTTAACTTTTCAAGTTTATCCTCTTCGGCTTCGCCGGCAATCATCAATATTTTTAATTTCTCAATCTTGTTCAACTCATCTAATAAGACAAGCCATTTGTTCAGAGGCCAGTTTTTGGCTTCACTACCACTACCCGGATGAACTGCAAGCCAAAATTCGTCGGTTGTTTCGGACGGTTCATTTTTTATTTTAATTTGCGGCACCGGATCTGGGGCAAAAATGGCTAATCTTTCAAGCGGTTTTAGAAAGGTGTCAGTTGCATGAATTTTTAATGATTCTGACGGGCGGTGCGGACCGGCTATAAAAGTGCCGTTAAAACATCTTAATACATTTTCTTTGAATACCTCGTCCGGGTCGTAAAGATATGAGATTATAACTGCCGCTTCTGAAAAGTAACTTACCATCTGTGGCGGAAGTTTGCCGCCGGGGGCAAAAAATGGAGCCAGCGACAGCGATTCAATTGACCGAACCTCGTCGGCTAATCCTCCCAATAACGCAATCTGGACGATATGCGGATATCCCATAATGGCAATTCGGCTTTGCGGGAAGTGTTCTCTCAAAGCGGCAAGCACAGGCAGAGTAAGGATAAAATCCCCAATCGCTCCGCCACGAATTACCAATATTTTATTCTGCATCTTTTACGGTTTCCGTTTATCCAATACATCACTTTTTAATTATCCTAACACATATTTTTTAAAAATTTAAACATAATAATCAAATCAATTTATTTGCCTGCCATTTATGGATAGCCAGCGAAGATAAGTTTTTTAAATAATAAATTGAACTATCGGAAAGGCACTTTCAATATTTAAAAACGGAATTATTTTTCACGGGACTTTTGTAAGGGACGGGTAGTGGAAGCGGCATCAATCCAGACAGGGATATTAAAATGTTCAACTATATCGTCGTTAGACCCATTATCATTAATTCCATTTGGTCCGTTGCTCCAGATTGTAAAAAAGTAATAAACAACTGCCTCGCCGGCTTCTGGAATATGCTTTTGTTTTACAAGGATATTTAGCTCGTTGTTCCAGCGGTCTACAATGTTCTCCATTGCCTTCCAATGCAATGGCGGTTCAACCATTTCAAGATTATTCATCTGGCTTTTGAACAAAATCGGATAAATGCCTTTTGCACTTACGAGGAATTCTTCATCCGGAAGCGGTTTAAATGGGAGTTTGTTTTTGTCTTCAACATAGATGCGGATTGCCTCTGCGGCAGTGTCAATATCTTTCATAGTGTTTGATACCGCGTATGCTTCTATCTTTTTTCTTGTAAAATATGCGGAGGATAACCAATAAGTTGCAAGAGCGAGAATTGACCCTGCAATAATGATAAAAAGGATTCTTAATTTTACTGCCTCGTCAACTCTTGGTCTTTCAATTACTTTGTCGCCTATCATAATACAAAAATTAAATTGCAACCCTTAATATTTTTTAAATGGCAACTACCAACAATAATACATTCATTTATTATTTAAAACCTATTAGAAGATAAAGTTTCAGAGTTTATAAACCTTTTAGTCAATAATCCATTTTGTAAATTTCTTCTAAAGATTGAACCTGTATGTTGACAACCTTTTTATCTATGCTGTTTGGAGATAGGATTTCCAGAGCGATTATATCGCCTTTGTTAAGATTCCTAATGACCGACATAAATTCATCCCGTCTTTGAGTGGGAGCTCCATTTATAGATAAGATCAGGTCGTTTTTTTTCAATCCTGCCTTTTCCGCAACGCCATTTTTTGTGATTTTTGCTACAACAACCCCTCTGGCGTTTTGGGGGTAGCTTTTTATAAGGTCAGGTGATTGCTCCCAGATTTCTTCAATAGCGCACTGGATAGAAGTGGTGCAGGCTGATTTTTTCTGAACAATAATATTTTTAATTGCGTCCGGCGGTGAGGCATAGGCTATACCTTGAGCGGCGTTGCCGAGCGTCATCATTCCCGATTGGACTCCGACGACGCGTCCATCTTTGTCTATCCAGCAACCACCAGATGAGCCCGAAGGTGTGCTTGCGGCAATGTGATATACCCGAGTGTAATCTTCAAATATTGGGGAGTATTCGTATGTCAATCCACCTCTTGCAACCCATCCCGGGAGCGCAACATTATGCCTGAATAGGGCTGAACCGACAAAGTGTATCATTGTGCCCGGCGGCGGAATTTTGTCTGCCGGTATAAGGTAATATTGAGCAAATAAATTTGAAGTTGGTTTCAATAGCGCTATGTCATTTCCTATATCTGCGGCAATAGGTGTGATAGTAAACCGATATCCTGTGGCATCAATTGCCTCCATTTTGTTGCCCGATTTAATGACGTGCGCGGCGGTTATTATTTCTCCTGATTTGCTTACAAACCAGCCTGAGCCTTGAAGTCTGCCGTCCACAAGTATTTCAACGGTTGCTTTTATATATCTATCGTACTTAGAAGTTGAAAAGTTTTTTGATGTAGCGCAACCGCTTCCCGTCAACAGAATGGCAAGGAGGAAAAAGAGATAACTAACGCTAAAAAAAGACCTTGCTGGTTTTATGGAATTTACAGTCATAATGTTAGTGAATCAGTCTTCTGCGATCAGGTAAGGATTAATGTAAAAACGTTGGCTGGTTTCGCTTGAATTGTGCGCCTCAATTGCAAGGACATTTACGCCCTTTTTAATATATTTATAAAAATCTCTGAGTGGAACATAATATGTTTCGCCTGCGTAATGTTGTTTTACGTTTTGAACGTGTTTGCCGCTTCCGCGTTCAATATTTTTTCTGCCAACCTCATAACCGTTAAGATAAACAATAAAGCCGTCATCGCAGTCTGCCATAAGAGCGAGCTCTGTTATTTTGTCCGGGCGTTCAATAACAAATTCCTTTCGCAGATAAATGACCGTTGATCTGCCATCGGATTGGATTTGAGTATGAACATTTGGGTAAGCGCGACCGAACGGCGCGATTCCGACTTTCCATCCTGTCGGTTTATAATTTGACCAGGTCCAATCTATCCCGTTAGGATGTTTGCCATAGAGGTAAGTCCATTGAGCATTTTGCGGGATTATCTCGGTATATTTCATTGGAGGCATTACAGGAAAACCGTCTTCATTTGGTTCGGCAAATCGTTTGAATTCCTGTGGCTGCCAGGGGTTAGGACGACCGGCGACGGTGACTCTGTCTCTCTTTTCTATGCAGAATCTATCAATCAAACTGCCGTACGCATCAATCATTGTAACTGTAAGGAGATTATTTGAAACATCAACAATTGTAGAACCGTGACCGATATAGGTGAATTTTGCGTATGGCAAAGTTCCTTTTCTGCCAAGCGTTGTGCCTCCGTGTCCTGTGACAACGTGAACGTGCCCTTCATTTGGATTTATCCCTTTGCTTTTGATATAAGCCCCGTCACCATCGGGATTGCCATCGCCGTCATCAATAATTTTATATGAGGCAGAATAGTTGGTGTCATAGGCGCCCTGTATCAACATTGTCCGCTCGTAGGTATGGGAGTGACCGGTGAAAACAACATCCACGCCGCCCTGTTCTAAAATTGGCATAATATATCGGCGCATCTCAAGCATCTCCTTTTCCTTAATTCCATCGTGCGAACCCATAGTATAAGCAGGATGATGAAAGAATGCTACAATCCAATCTGATTTGCCATCTTTTTTGGTTTTTTCCAGGTCTTTCTTTAGCCATTGAGCCATTGGGGCATTGGTCTTTCTGTTCATATCAAAACTATCAAGACAGATAAAATGAACCCTGCCCCAGTCAAATGAATAGTAAGATTCAGTTCCTGACGGCACGCCGCCAGCCTCGCCTTTTGTTGGCAGTATGTGTGCATCATAATATGGACCGATGCCTTTATCTGATTTACAGGAATAACCCTCGTGGTTTCCGAGCGTAGTCCAGCAGACAAGGTTTCTCAAGGCTTCGGCATACATATTGAAATGACGGGTTTGGAATTCCATATCCTTGCCGTTCATATAAGCGATGTCGCCAACGTGGATAATGAAATCAAACATTTTTCCCTCTTTTTGGGCTTGTCTAAAAGCTGATTTGTAAACCAGATATTGCATTTTCCTCGCAGTGCCGGAGTCTCCTACGACCCAAAATCGTATCGGTTTTTGAGTTCCACAGTGGGGAGGGGTTCTGAAAGAATAACTGTCATCGCTCGGAGTTAACCGAATATCGCCATCGTAAACCGCGTAATAATATCTGGTGTCGGGCTCAAGCCCTGTAATTTTTGCTTCATACTGAAAGATGCCGCCGACAGTATTAGTATGAAGGCGAGGGAGTTTTAAATTTTCTTTTGTGTATAACTCTATAACTTTATGCGGCTGTATATTTGAATTACCCGGAGAAAACTTTATCAGTATATTTTTGGGGTCCGTTGCGAGATCAAGATTTGCTTTGTCTTTGCCGTATCGGACAAGCGGATAAATCCGTTTGCAATCTGTTCGCCAAACAATCCAGATGGAATTAGTTGTTGGCAGCTGAAGATACGGTCCACGGATTATAATTTCGGAGTCAGCACTTAAAGCATTTTGGAATTTACTTTGCGCTACAAACGTCAAAATTGCGCAAATACAAACGGCAGCCCTTAATGATTTTATTTGTGTTTTCATCATCAACCGTACAATCAGGTTAATGAGAGTCTAATTTTAACAAAACCGAAGTGCAATTTTAAAAATTATGCCTCAGGTAAGGTCCAGGGTTTTCGTCGCGGTCTGTCTAACATCTGGTTTGCAGTGTTATCGTTTATAAACTGCTCTCTGGCTGGATTCCATTTCAGTTTTCGCCCGAGCATCATTGCTATATTGCCAATATGGGCAATTGTGATAGTTCTATGACCTATCTCAGCCGGGGCATAGCATTGTTTGCGCGATTTTACGCAGTCAAGGAAATTGCGGTGTTCATCCGGAGCGGTATAGAGATGGAGTTCGTTTTCTCCAATTTGAGATTCTAAAATTGAAGCGGGTTCAGCCTGTGGTTTTGCAGCCCAGCCGGCGTTGCCAATCCAGCCTTCTGTGCCTTCAAACCTGATTCCGGGTCTATTTGAAACAATGTTTAGTTCCACGCCATTTTCGTATTTGCAGGTGATGTTGAAAGTTTTGGCGGCGTTATAGAGTTCCGATCTTGGAGGGAACTCGCCTTTGCCTTCAACTTCTATCGGTCCGGTAAATTCAGTGTTGTTACCCCACTGGGCAATATCAATAAGATGAGCGCCCCAGTCTGTGAGCATTCCGCCGGAATAATCAAGGTTCCAGCGGAAATTCCAGTGGCAACGCGCTTCGCAGTATGGGGAAAACGGGGCCTGACCAAGCCACATATCGTAATCAAACCCCTCAGGCGGATTGGTGAATTCCTTAGAAGCCGGTCTGATAGAATAACCTGTTGGTAATTCAACTAAAATCCGTTTCAATTTGCCAATTCGTCCATTTCTAACAAGTTCAACCATTCTATGATAGTGTTTGATTTCTTGAGAGCGGTTTTCCGATGCGGTTTGGAAAATGCGGTTATATTTTTTTACCGCGTCGCTCAATACTCTGCCTTCGCGAACAGTCAGCGAAAGTGGCTTTTCACAAATAACATCTTTTCCGGCTTTTACCGCCATTATTGCAGGTATAACGTGCCAGTGGTCCGGAGTTGAAATCACGACAGCGTCAATATCTTTTCTCGCAATAACGTCTCTGAAATCATTATAGGTGTCGCAGCCTTTATATGACCCGTCCTTAAATTGTTGAGAATAACGCTCTTCAACGAATTTTTTTGCCTGTTCGCGACGGGCTTTATCAACATCGCAAACCGCCACAACCATAGCATCTTTGTGGCGGATGAAGCCGTTTATGTTTCTATTGATGCCGTGATCACCGGTTCCAATAAAACCAAGCGTTATGCGGTTTGACGGCGAAACCTCGCCATCAGCGCCAAGCACCGCTGGATTGACTACTTGCGGCAACGCAGCAGCGCTTAAACAAATTCCGACCGCGCCTTTTAAAAATCCACGTCTATTTGTATGGGATAACATAATTTTATCTTATAATATGACGAATCATCTTGTAAAATGTATTCATACAAATCTATTTATGTTCTTGCGACATTAGAAAGGCGGTAATATTTAGCGTTCCGATAAATATTGTGTGCCGTTATTTTTGCGGTTCATTTATAGATTAAAACCAGATAAAAATTTCGTGTATTTATCTTTTTGCCTTAAAAATTAGCAAGCGGAATTTTGCAGCGGGTTGGTATTTTCACCAATATTTTAAATTTAAACTTTTAATCAAAGCATAATTAAATAGAATGAACATTGTATTTAAAGAAATTGTCTATTTTTCAAAAAATGAAAACGGGAATTGCGGAAATAAACAATGAGGTTGCGAGGGTAGGGGCTTTTATAAAGCCGTTATTTAACGAAGTTGGCAAGGTAATTGTTGGTCAGACATATTTGATAGAACGGCTTGTTATAGGGCTATTGGCAAACGGGCACATATTATTGGAAGGTGTGCCCGGACTTGCAAAGACATTATCGGTAAAAACGCTTGCCTCGTGCATAAGCGCCAAATTTTCAAGAATACAGTTCACGCCGGATATGCTTCCGGCTGATGTTATCGGGACTCAGGTTTACAATCCGCATTCCGGTCAATTTACCACCCGTAAAGGACCGATATTCGCAAATTTTGTTCTCGCCGACGAGATTAATCGCGCCCCTGCAAAGGTTCAAAGCGCTTTGCTTGAAGCAATGCAGGAGAAGCAGGTTACAATCGGCGAGCATACATATAAACTTGATGAACCTTTTCTTGTCCTTGCCACACAGAATCCAATTGAACAGGAGGGAACTTATCCATTGCCTGAGGCGCAGGTTGACCGCTTTATGTTGAAGTTAAAAATTACCTATCCAAGTCGCGACGAGGAGAGGCAAATCCTTGATTTGATGGCTGTGACCTCTCAGCCGCCGATGGCTGAGCCGGTGATTGAGCCGTCTCAAATCCTTGAAGCGCGTAGATTGATAAATGATATTTACATTGATGAGAAAGTTAAGGATTACATTGTTGATATTGTCTGCGCAACGCGCGAACCAGAGAAATACAAACTTCAATTACAGGGAATGATCCAGCTAGGCGCGTCGCCGCGCGCCACTATCGGTTTAACCCTTGCGGCAAAGGCGCACGCGTTCATCAAGGGCAGGGGATATGTTACGCCACAGGATGTCAAAAGCATCGGTATGGATGTGTTACGGCACAGGGTCACTGTTACATACGAGGCTGAAGCCGAAGAAAAAACAAGCGAAACTATTATCAAGAAGATTTTTGACGAATTGCCTGTACCGTAAAATTAAATCTCGCTTATGGAAAAAGTTATACCGCCAGAGATTCTTAAAAAAATTAGAAGGATTGAACTCCGAACTAACAGGTTGGTTACCGAGACACTTTCTGGACAATACCATAGCGTTTTTAAGGGGCAGGGGATGAATTTTGACGAGGTGCGCGAGTATCAACCCGGCGATGATGTGCGGTTAATTGACTGGAATGTAACCGCGAGAATGAACCATCCTTTTATTAAGAAGTTTGTTGAGGAACGAGAATTAACCTTAATGTTGATTGTGGATTTAAGCGCGTCTGGAGCCTTTGGCTCAACCCCGCAAAGCAAACGCGAACTCGCCGGCGAAGTCGCATCTGTTCTCGCCTTTTCGGCAATTCGGAACAACGACAAAGTTGGGTTAATACTCTTTACAGACGGAGTGGAAAAATATATCGCGGCAAGAAAAGGTGAACGTCACGTTTTGCGGGTAATTCGCGAAATCCTTTTTTACGAGCCACAAAAAAGGGGCACGAATCTCAATGCCGCGCTTGAATTTTTGCTTCGGATAATGCGCCGCCGCGCAATCGTTGTGGTGGTCAGCGATTTTTTATTTGATTTAGACCACACACTTCTGCGCCAGGTAAATAGAAAACATGACCTTGTGGCAATTCAAATCGTTGACCCGCGCGAAATGGAGTTACCCGATATCGGAAGAGTTGTTTTAGAAGACGCCGAAACAGGCGAGATTATGGAAATTAATACTGGAAACGTTCATTTCCGCGGCGCTTTTTCGCGTCGCAGAGAGTATTGGCTGGATGAATTGAGGAAAATGTTCAGAACACTTGGAATCGACCTGATTCGGATAATCACCGATAAACCATACGCAGCCGAGCTTGAAAAATTCTTTAAACAGCGAGAAAAACGGCGACTGCGCGTATAATTCATTGTTGTCTTAAGAAATGCCATTAACTAAAAACACAAATATAGTTGTGGTTCCTGCAAAAAATGCGCAGGAGACGAACGACATTAAAAAACTAAGTTCTGAATTGGAAAAGCCCACGTTAGTTGAAAGGTTATTTTATTATTCAGATTGGTCTGCGGTGTTTTGGCTAATTAGTTCAGTGATTTTTCTGATTGCGGCGTTTACTATTTATAAAAAATACTTTAAAAAGGCTAAACCACCTGTTATTCCTATTACTCCGCCACACGTAAGAGCAAAACAACGGATTGAAATGGCAAAGAGGTATATAGGGGACCCGCGTAAATTCTGCTTTGAAATATCAGCCGCTTTGCGCGCCTATCTTGAAGAACGGTTTTCATTGCGCGCCAGTGAACAGACTACGGAGGAGTTCTTGTGCGATTTACAAATGACGCCGCTACTTACTAAAGACCAAAAAGCTATTCTTGCGGATTTTTTGAATCGTTGCGACCTTGTGAAATTTGCCAGATACGAACCACCTGAGGAGGATTTAATTTACCTGCTTGAAGTGGCATTAAAACTTGTGGATGAGACTGCGCCGTATGGCGAGGGTATAGAAAAAGTAGGCATCCAACAGCCGGCATCGGTATGATAAACAAAATTTTACATAGCCTTTTTGGTTTTTCTAAAGTTCCATCTTTTGAATTTGGGAATCCGTGGATGCTGCTTTTATTGTTGCTGATACCTGTGCTGGCATGGCTGAAAGGACGTAAAGGCGGCTCTGCTGCGATTTTGTATTCATCTGTCCAGCTTATTCAGCCGTGGCATAACAAAGTTAGATCAAACGCAGGGATGTTAATTCATAATCTACGGTGGTTTACGCTTTCGCTGGCTATCCTTGCCCTTGCGCAACCCAGATTCACTGAGTCCGAAACGGCTGTGAGCGCAAGCGGTATAGATATTGTGATCGCGCTTGATATGTCTGGTAGTATGGAGGCAATGGATTTCAGGCTTCGCGGTAACGATGTAAGCAGGTTTGATATGGCAAAAGAGGTTTTGAAGCAGTTCATATCAAAACGTCCAAGCGACCGAATCGGACTTGTCGCATTTGGAGGAAGACCATACCTTGTATCTCCGTTGACACTTGACCACGATTTTTTGTTGCAAAATATAGATCGGCTTGAACTTGGAACTGTTAAAGAGCAAAACACAGCGATTGGCTCGGCGATAATGTCTGCATTGGCAAGACTTAAAGATATAAATGCAAAAAGCAAAATTGTAATTTTAATGACCGATGGTCAAAACAACGCCGGCAAAATTATGCCTTTGACAGCCGCAGAAGCCGCTAAAACCCTTGGTGTAAAAATTTATACGGTCGGCATTGGCAAGCGTGGCGATTCGTATGTTTTGAGACGCGACTTTTTCGGCAGGATTGTCAAGGTTCCACAGGCGGTTGATATTGACGAAGATACTTTGAGAAAAATTGCTGATTTAACAGGCGGACGCTATTATAGAGCGGATGACACTGAGCGTTTTCGGTCTATTTATAATGAGATTG
>JBAMMJ010000136.1:32192-36725 GCA_039793825.1 Verrucomicrobiota bacterium
GAGATTGATAAATTGGAAAAGACTGAGGTGGTAACTAAAAAGTTTGTCCGTCATTATGAATTATTTAAATGGTTTATCCTTGCTTCGGCATATTGCTTATTGGCTGAAGCGATACTAAATCAGACTATTTACAGGAGATTACCCTAATAATTGTTTATGAGATTTGGTTCACCAGAGATTCTATGGTTGCTTGCCATTGCGCCGGCAATAATCTGGTTTTATTACACGGCATGGCGGAAAAACAGGGAATTAATAGCGCGATTCGTTCATCCGAATCATTTAGAGCGGTTGACGGAATTTGTCTGGTTTAAAATAAAGCAATGGAAAATGGTGTTGGTTGTATGCGCATTTGTGTTTCTCATAATTGCGGCTGCTCAACCGCAATGGGGATTCAAGTGGGAAGAAGTCAAGCAAAAAGGGCTTGATATCATTGTTGCGATCGACACCTCTCGAAGTATGCTTGCTGAAGATATCAAACCGAATAGGCTTACAAGGGCAAAACTCGCCGCAGTTGACTTAATGAGTATTGCAAAGAGCGATCGGCTTGGATTGGTAACCTTTGCAGGTTCTGCTTTTTTGCAGTGTCCGTTAACGCTTGACGAGGAGGCTTTCAGACAGAGCGTTAATGTCTTAGACGTTGATATTATGCCGCAGGGCGGCACGGCAATCGCCGAAGCGATTAATATCGCCTCGGAGGCTTTTAAAGAAGGGACGGAAAATCACAGGATCATTGTGCTTTTTACAGATGGGGAAGACCATGAGGAAGGCGCGGTAGAAGCCGCTGAAAATGCCGCAAAAAAAGGGATTAAAATCTTCACCGTCGGCATTGGAACGCCCGAAGGAGAAACACTCAAAATAAGGAATCCTGACGGAAGAATAGAAACAATTACTGACGAGACAGGCAAACCTGTCGTCTCGCGCCTTAACCAGGCGCTTCTTCAGGAAATAGCCGCAAAAACGGGCGGCTTTTATCTTCAATTGACCGGCGCGAAGACTATTGAAACCCTGTATGAACGCGGTATAGCGCCTTTGCCAAAAGGTGAGCAGGCATCGCGTCTGGTTAAGAAGTACAACGAGCGTTTTTACATACCTTTACTAATAGCTATCGCGCTGCTGGTATTGGAAATATTTTTGCCCGAAAGAAAGCCGATTGGGCGATTCCAAATAATAGGAAAACTCGGTCTTGTTTTGATATTGGCTCTATTAAGCAACACTCATAACGCCGAAGCTTCAATTTCTTCCGCAATCAAAAATTTTTACGATGGCAAATATAAAACTGCATTGCAGGAATTTGAGGAGTTATTAAAAAAGAGACCTAACGACCCCAAGCTTCTATTTAACGCCGGAGTCACCGCTTATCAATTAGAAAGATATTCTAACGCTGTAAACTATTTTACTAAGGCTTTGGACACTCCCCAGAATCAATCGTTACAGAAACGAACTTATTACAATCTTGGAAATTCGTTATACAGACTTGGTGAGAATAAAGATGATTTATCAGAACGGTATGAACTCTGGAAAAATGCGTTGAGCAGTTATGAATCTGCGTTGAAATTTGACCCAAAAGATGAGAATGCAAAGTTTAATCGTGATTTTGTGAAGAAAAAATTGGAAGAATTGGAGAAAATGCTTCCAAAACAGCAGCAACAACAGCAAGGACAGGATAACCAGCAACAAAAAGATAAACAAAAAAATCAGGGCGAGAATAAAGACAAGCAGCAACAGCAGCAACAACAGAAAGGCGATAAAGAAAATCAGCAATCTGCTGAACAACAAAAGCAACTTGCCCAACAGCAGCAACAACAGCAACAAATGCAGCAACAGCAGGCTAAACAGGGTGATAATAAAGGACAAACAAACGGTCAGGTGCAGGCTGAGGCGCGAGCGGTTTATATGACCCCAGAACAGTTGAAGCAGCTACTTGAAGCCCAAAAATCGGAGGAAAAAATGTTAATCTTCCAACCGCCCAACACAGAAAAATCGCCTAAACAATCTGAAAGATATATAAAAAATTGGTAATAAACAAAGCCACGGATGTATTTTCTTAAAAAATTGTATTGGTGAGCATTGGTATTATTTTTTAAATTGGCGATCGGATTGCAGTATAATTAATTTCCCATCTTTTATTCCAATCTTTCCGCTCTGGAGCATTATTTGAATTAACAAATTGTTAAAGAATTGCGAGGTCAGGTCTTTTGAAGATAAACCTTTTATAATATAATTTCTGAGGTTTATCGGCACCTCCTGAACCTGAGTGGGTTTTTCAATACTTGTCCATTTAACAACCCCAACGGAAAGGTTCAAAGTCTCTATGAAAAAAGTAGCGTTATTTCTACCCTGTTGGCGCGAAGGATTTGACTTGTTTGTGAAAAAATCCTCCAGATTCAACTTATTGAATTTGTCAGAAACAATGTTTATTGTTGAGCATTCAATCCTTACAAGTTTAAAAAAAGCGTTAAGTTTCAGAGCCTGGTTGAAATCATATTCAATTGTGGCTTCAGGAATTTCTATAAATCTTGATCCGCCAAAACGTGTGGGATTATAGAGAACGAAATTATAAACCTTTACCCGCGGCAGTGTTAGCCCGACATCTACTTTTTCAATGGATACTTCGGCGCCGAGCTTTTTGCTCAGATATGATTCGGCAATTTCCGTTGCGATTGTGTCAACCAACAATGCGAAGGCGACTATAATTGCAATCGCAAGAATCAGAATTCTGATTAGCCATTTTATCATTGTTATCGTTACATCATTTTACAAGGCATTCCGGGGTTATGCCAAGACATTCATCCTGGTCTTCCCAGATTATAATCGGGTAATAATCAAGGAATTTTGGTGCTATTTCGCGACCCAGGCTGTATAATAATTTTAGCGCTTTTTCTCTGCTTTCCGAAAGGGTTTTATTGTAATTACTGTTGAGCGATCTCAGGTCTTCGTCCCAGTGAGCAACATTATGGACCTGGCTGTACTCTTTCTGCCAGTCAGTTAAAAGGTGTCTGACGTTTTCGGGAATTTCGCCAAAAGGCACAATCGTCTCAAGACAATGATGGCAGAGAAGTCCGCATTCAATTACATCGCGCGTGAGTACAGGCATAAACGGCGCGCTGCAACACGGCGACTCGGTAAAACCGATTGGCAAATTGACGAGTCGTTTGTGCCAGATTTGACGGTCATAGGCGACAACAGCAGCTAACTTGTATGTCACAATAAAAGGGTGGGAAATCCGCCAACACCCACCTGCGAGATGTCCAGCTGATTGCGCCAGCCATCGGGCGAGACTCAAATCATCAAATGATTTAAACACGCTTTCATACTCTTGAAATAGTTTCTCAAGAGCCTGATCTTTGTCTTCGTTCATTTTGCGGTATTATATAAATAATCACCACATTGTTTAATATTTAAGATCAAATCTTTCCAATGCGAGTGAATCTCTTATAGAAATATTATTAATGAGGCAGAATTATTTAAAGAAATAAAATTGTTAGCCCGGGCATTGAATAGCGGTTTAATTTTTTTCGCCGACAAAGGCTTGTGGGTTATACCACAATGATTCCCAGTATTGTCGTTCAACCGCATAGAAATCCACTACCGTTGTCGGTGATAAATATTCTGGCAATATTCCATACCTTTTCATTTCCCGATACCATGCCTGACGGGGAGTGAAACCGGGCATATCAAATCTTTTTATTTTAGCAAGAAATTCGCTCCCAGCCGAAACCATATTTATGAGTTTTAAATAGTCTGGGTCTGCGGTGGATAAGAAGATGGGTATGCCGTTTGTATTGACGCAAATTCCGAATCCACCGGCATCTTTTGAAAGCGGCGCCAGAACAAGCAGAGATTTTTCAGGGCGGGAAAGATTAAAAAGGATATGCCTGCTGAACTGCAACCGCGGGTCGTTTAACGAAAAACGCCAGAACGAAATGCCAATCTCATCGGATATTGCAGATGGCAATGTTTTTGTTCCGTTATGGCAGGATGAACAACGTTTTTTGATAACTTCGGCGCCTGCTTTTGTAGTTTCCCAGCTAAAATCTGTATGTATCTGATGATTCTCCTGATACCCTCCAATTGATCCACTTCCAAGAGCGGCGTAAGTTCCCGGATACGGGGCACCGGTTTCAATCCAGAGCCGAATCATTTTTTTCTCCTTTTCCGTCGCAATAACTCCATAATGAGAACCATCAATCATCTTTAAAATTCTGCTTGCGGAGGAACCAAGTTGTCGTGGAGGGTAATTGCTTTTTGGTTCGTTTCTGCCATCGGAGAATAGCCGTTTTACAGTTAGAGTAAAATAACTATGGGAAAACATCGGTCCTCTGTCGCCGCTCAAAATAGTTTTCCCGGCATAAGGTCCGCCATTTTTTCCGGGTGTATAGTCGTGGCAATCCACGCATAGCCTGTTTAATATCGGCTGAATATCACGCGGAAAGTCAAAAATGTCCGGGCAATCATCATAGCTTTTAATCCGACTCGGCGCTCGTTTCAACGCCATTAAATTTGACTGTTGTATATAGGTTTGCGTTCTTTGTT
>JBAMMJ010000137.1:0-5479 GCA_039793825.1 Verrucomicrobiota bacterium
GATAATTGAGGATTGTTGCCGAACATTCTAATAGCGCCACCTTTGTGTCGCCCATAGCGATTATTCAGTCTAATATTTAGATAATCGTATATGTTTAATTCCATAATTATTTATATGCTCGCCCAAGTCCGACCGTCCAGATTAAGATCAATCCAGTTTATTTTCACAGCACTTGCTTCCTGTTCATTATTAAAATCACTTAATTGTTGTTCTGGTTGATTTTCTTCGTTCAGATAACTTGCCAGTTGATTTAAGTATATTTTATATTCAACATCAAGCACTGGCTCTTGTATTTTGACGGCATATATTATCTGTTCCTGATATCTGGGAACAATATATTGAATTTCAACAAATGTTTTTTTATAATTATCTCTAATATTAAGTTCTATTTCGGCTCGCCTTTTGTAGCCCCTGAAATAATAATATTCTATTGTATGGTTGTTTGGGTTCAAGTCGTAATTGTTATTTGTCCTGCGCAATTTGTATGGCTATAATATGTAATATGTTTTAGTGCCTTCCCTGTTTTGCGGGTCTGCCTGTGGAAAATATTCAACGGCTTCTAAAAAATCATACTTAACATTTTTAACCTTAAACATTTTCAACTCCAGAGCCGTTAATTGTTTTGGTATTTCTATGTCAAGTATTGTGCCTGCGGCAGTCCTTTTAATCCTGTAAGAATTGCCTTGATTTATCCTGTGATATTTAATCAGTTCGTGGATTTTATCTATCTCGCGCCAGATATCTTTAAAACTGTTCCTTTGGGTTATCATTGTCCTTGTTTAATTTCGTATAAAAAAGTTGACCAGAATGATAATGTCCATTCTATTGTCTGGACATAACGGCTGCTCTGCCCATATTCAATCTGGCAATTGTTTGCCCTTTCGCGCCAGCCCCATATCGTGTCCGGTGGTTGCGTCTGCGGTTTAGGCGGTAATACATTTTTAATTGGGCTCGGCGCGTCTTTAATAATATTGGCTAAAAAATATTGATGTTCATATACAACGGCTGCACTCGTGGTAGATATTGAAAAGACATCAAACGCTGGTGTATTTACATTGATCGTTATTATTTTGCTTAACACAATGTAATCGGTCTCATAGTTTTCTACGCCCCTTGATAGTTCCATATATATTTTTTTTGCTACAGGAAAGTTATCGTATTCCTTACCCAGATCAACACCCTGATTAATCGCTTCTTCTATGCCCTGTTTATATGCACTTCTGGGTTTGCCGGCGCTTGTCCATTGTTCAATTTCACTTATGACCTTCGGAAGTGTCCAGATTGATTTCTCAAGCAATTCTTTTCGGAATTCCCATCTAACTTCTCTTTGAATAACGGGGTCTACAACGCCAGCAAGTGTGCCAATGATAACATATTTCGGACCCTGCTGTTCAATCTGAACGTCAAAGCCGTCCTTTTTAAGGTCGCTTGCAAGAGAATACGCGCTGTCTCTATCAAGCGCCTCATACTCGCGGCGCTCTGTATAACCCTCGCCTTGACGATAATTATGGCTTAACGTCCTTAAATTTATCGGAGTGCCTATGATTATTGGCTTATTCATCTATTGTTACTCTTATTTTGCCGCGCGCAATTTGTGAATGTATCCGCTCAATAATGTTTAATTGCCTATGCGCAATTGATTTTTGTTCTGGCAAATTTATAAAACCGCCAATCCTTGCAAGTGAATCTGATAAATCCCTCTTATTAAGTCCTGAACCTTGCAGCCTTTTAAGTTGTGTTTCTGCTTCTAACATTTTAAGTTCTATTTCCGCCTTCTTAAATGCATCGCGCTCTAAATTATATTGCTGTTGCAGGTCTAACAGTTCTTCTTGTAATTGTTTGCGCTTTTCATCTGGCATAAGCAGTTCTAATTTAGCCTTTTTGATTTTTTCAAGTAATTGCTGATATTTTTCAAATTCCTTTATTTCGGGAAATACTTGAGCCTCGCCAATTACTGGCTTTATTTTCATCCGTTCTTCTGGTTTTACAATTTGAGCCCCATACAACCTTTTATACCAATTTTCCCATTCTTTCTCATATTCTTTTGTCGCTTTAAGCGTATCCTCTATTAGCAGTGGTTTTTCTCGTTTCGTTAATCCCAATAAATTACCTAAAAAGCCAATCGGTTCTAATGGTGTTGTTCTAATCCGCTCTTTCAAGTTCCAGACCATCGCAAAGAAGTCTTGAATGTTTGCTTTACCATATTTTGCAAATTCATATACATTTTTCAACGCAACAGCCCAGAGCGATTCTGCTTTTATTTTTATTTCTTCTTGTATATCTTTTACTTCTTTTAGCGAAACAATCACATCATTTTTAATTGTTGCACCCAGTTCCCTGAAATTACTAATTAGTTCTTCAACGTCCTGGTTTGCCAACTGTAACATTGAAGCAGCGCCGCGCCCACCTATGCTCATTAATGTATCTAAATATACACCCCCAGTGTCCTTTATCCTTTTTAATATTTCAAAACCGAGATCAATTCCGCGCTTGCTCTTAAGATCGTCCATTGTAAACCCAAGCCTTTGAAAGTGCGCTATTAATTCTTGATTGCCTTTTATCGCTGCCTGCTGACTCCTCGTTACTCGTTCAAAGAAGGCAACTATTTCATAAAGACCAATCCCGGTCTGTTGCGCTACATAGTTTAGTTCCTGCAATTGGTCTGTGCTCAAGCCTGTGCGTTTGCTTAAATTGTATATATTATCGGCAAATTGTATAACCTCTTCAGTAAGCGCGCCAAATCCATATATGCCCGCAGCAACTCCAATATATTCCTTGATTTTGCTTGCAAATGTTACAACCTGCGAGCCCGCCTTGCGCAGACCATACTCAAATTCGCTGGCGTCAAGACCCAAGCGAGCGCTTAAATGTGCTATTATTGACATTTTCGCAGTCTATTTATTAAGTCCTCGCCCTTCTGTCGTATTTGGTCAAAATATTCTTCGTCCATTATCTCAATAACCCCTTCCATAGCAAGTATAACAGATACTTCCCAAATACAGTCAGACCATAGTTTGTTCATTAACTCTTTTTCGCTATACCCAAGATATCTCTGGAGCATTACCTTGATATATAGTTCCTCCGGGCATTCAATCTTTTTTTTATTGTCTTCTTCAACTTTTATCAGTGGGATGTTATCCTGGTATAGATATGAATAAGCAATTTTTAATCTATCTTCAATGCTTATTTCTTTATAATCTCTGGTAAACTGTTTATAAAGATATCTTATAATATTATATTTTAATAGCCAACTCTGGACTTCTTTCAATAACTTGCGCTCATCGGTTAGATAAGAAAGCGAAGTCTCGTAGTCCTGTGAACAAATAAAAACAAGAATAAAAAGGTCTAATTCCGTCGGATAAGAGTTCGGTTCTAAAAAAGGAGATTCAACTTGACGCAATAAAAATCTATGCCCAAGCGTAAGTGGCTTGAGCCTACGTCCATATATCACAGGCGTCTGTATATATCGTTTGCGCCAAAATTGTTTCATTAAATCCGCTTATCATTCCTTAATTAAATCGTTACTTCTTTTGTTACGTCATTAGGAATATACCAGACCAGACTCAAATCTACTGTTGCCTGCCCCTTGTTTGTTCTGCCAACTTTGCAGGAGCGAACCAGCATTTTTTGACCGCCTGAATCAAGTTTCGGGTTTTCAGGATCAACAACCTGAACAACAGTCCCAACTGGAATTACAAGATTTCTTAAATTCGTTTTTGCATTAGTCACGTTGTCTGCGCCAACAGGAATAACTGTAACATCGTAAACAATCCGTTGATTATACACAGCAACGCTTATAACATTGCCGTTATTGTCGTGATTTTCTTGCTGGTCGGCTTCTAAATTATATGTGCAGTTAGTTATCAGTGCAACGTGAACACCAGAAGCGTCTTTGCCAAATAATACGCTCGTTCCAGCGCTGTTCTTGCCTACTATGGAGTCTGTGCCCCATACTATGGCCATTCCTCTTATATCATAGTTTGGCATAATATCTATTATTAATTTAACTTATATTTTTGTTAATGCAAATTAATTCTACATTAAATTGTGTAATATATCGCCTATCTCTTACAGATTGCGATATTGAGGTCACAACCGAAAAATACACGTAATAATCGTTAATTGCAGATGTTAACAAATTCGGCAGGTCTTTGCGCTGGAGTAAATCATATACCTGCGCGCATATGCCCCTATGTATTGCGAGCGCATTATCATCATCGGCGCTCGTATAAACGGATACAATGGCGTTTATTGAATAATTTGCCAGTGAATATACAATCTCGGTTGCGGCGGTATTTGCATTAATAACTATTAAAGGCGGGACCACAACAGATTCGTCAAGACCTGTTGCACTGGGATATTTAAAATTCTGGCTTTCAATTACTTTCTTTAATGCCAGTTCTGTTTTTGATAATAAATCTAACATATTTTCATTTTTTTAATATTTCAGCCAAATGACGATATATTTCATTTGCTTCTTCTTCCATTGCCTTGTTTAATGCATTTACAATCATTGATAGACCTTGCTGAACATAGGCATTTTTCATATATGCACCCATTGTAATTGTAACACTCGGACGGCTTGAATGCATCCCCTCCAAGTCAATATCGGCTTCCTCTTGTTGACGACGATATACTACTATGCCTTTTAACGAGACCGGCCATTTTTTGTATTTGACAAGGCTAAATAATTTATCGTGAATCGCTTTTAAGTTTGCGCGCAACGTGCCTATGGTCTTACGACGTCTATTAATAAATCTTCTTTCTGCCTTTACCATTGCAATGCCGTATAATCCCTTGCCTTCATATTTAGCAGCACGCTTGTTTACTATCTGCCATACTCGTTTTACTGGCTTGCCAGCCCTATCGGTCGCTGTTACCTCTTCGTAATAACTCGCTATTTTTGATCGTGCAAGGTCAACATTTTGTGGCGGGATTTTGCTGTCTGCGCGACCTGCAATGTTGTATATTCGCTGGACTATTACTTCGCTAAAATCTTTGTTCCTGTCTCTTATGTAATCGGAAATTGCCCTGTTAAATTTTTGAATGCTTGCGTTTGTTATTTCAATATACGGATTCATAATTGCCTAATATCAAGCGAAAAAGCAGTGTTATCAGGAGCAAATCTAACATTTATAACCCTAAATGATTTGTTCCGAAATAATAAGCGCTCTCCTATTGATGGCGGGGTTTCTAATTCTGATTTTCGGATTTTAAGCGAAAAATTAATGCTCTCCCATTGACCGCCTATCTCGTATTCTGTGCCATCGCGTATCGTTGATGCCGCAACAGGAACTGTTTTGTCACCGATTACGCATACTTCGTTTCCCAAAAGCGATTCCATCGCCTTTCGGCTCTGCTCCAATCTCTGCGTCAGTCTTGTTTGAGAAATCATCTTTCTCCTCAACGTGTTTTGAAAATATCGGGCTCGGGCGAAACATTGCTATTATGCCATTGTTTTTTTCGTATTCAGCGCGAG
>JBAMMJ010000138.1:0-26873 GCA_039793825.1 Verrucomicrobiota bacterium
TAATAATAATGTTCACCCAAAAATGCAATTCTTATTGCAATGCTAATGATTTAGGTATATTCTTATAACTTGATTTTAATTGATATTATATAAAATACTTTGTTAATGGACGAGCGCGGAGAAAAATATGTGATAGCAAACGGGGAACGGGTTAAGGCAAATCTGCCTTGCACGATAGAGGAATTCCTCGTTGCCAATAATTTTCTTCCGCGCAGTGTGGTTGTTGAACATAATGGAGAGGCTGTCGCGCCATCTGAATTCAAAAATCGTATTATCAACGACGGCGACAGAGTGGAGATAGTGAAAATTGTGGCAGGAGGCTAATAAAGCCTTTTAATTTGAACTTTGATTTAAAATTATGAAAATAAAATTTGAACACCTGTTCAGGGTTTACATTGGTTTAATGATTTTGATCCTGTTGTTTGCCGTATGGGCAGACGCTCAAACAACGTTAACAAATACCCCGAATGTCGCCACAAATGTAACGTTAACAACAAAACCGACAAACCAGACAAACATTGATTACACCCTGACTTTTGGTTTAGACCAGATTGAAGCATTTAAGGCTGACTTTCTTGGCAGACCTATTTTTCAATACATTGCCTCTCTCGTTTATATTATCCTCGCATATTTAGCAATGCTGGCAATAGACTTTGTGTTTATAAAAATATTGAAACGACTTACCGCTAAAACCGAAACAAAATACGATGATCTTCTGGTAGACCTTCTTCGCAAACCAACAAAAGTAATTGTAATCGTTATCTTTCTCCACATCGGCTTAAACGTTTTTGACTGGCCAGACTGGATTGAAGTTTATCTATCAAAAGGTTTGAAGATAGTGGTTGCATGGTCAATTACTATAATGGCAATGCACTCCATAGATGTTTTGATGCAATTTATCAAGGACAAATCTTCAGAACCAGATAAGGCATTTGATATGCAGCTGTATTCTGTATTAAGAAAGGGACTTAAAATTATAATTGGAATCGTTGCGGCGTTAGTGACCGCCCAGAACCTCGGAATAAATATCACCGGCTTGCTTGCGTCTTTGTCGATCGGCGGACTGGCAATCGGCTTAGCCGCACAGGATACACTGGCAAATTTATTCGGCGCTGTCGCAATCTTTCTTGATAGACCATTTCACGTCGGTGAAAGAATAACCATTGATAGTTATGATGGCGTCGTTGAAAAAATCGGTTTAAGAAGCACTCAGGTCAGAAACCTTGACGGACACTTGATCTCAATCCCAAACAAAACCATCTCTCAAGCAACAATCGTTAATATCTCGCGCCGACCAAACATCAGAACAGTTACAAACATAGGAATTATATACGAAACTCCGCCTGAAAAAATAAAACGCGCCACCCAAATTCTTGAAGAGGTTTACCGCGCCCATCCAAAGACAAAAGATGTTTTAATCGGATTTAACAAGTTCAATGATTTTTCTCTCAATATTATGGTTGTTCATTGGTGGGACGGTCTTGATTACAAAGAATACTTGCTGGGGATGCAGGAGTTAAATCTCAACATTGTTAAACGTTTCAACCAGGAAGGGATTGAATTTGCCTATCCGACACAGGTTCATTATGTAAAACAGCCCGAGTCTAAATAACCGCTATAGCGAATCCATTAACCTATGTAGTAAAACTTTTTACCGTGATTTTGGATAATTTTCTATTTCCAAACGAGAATCCATTATCACAAAGAATCAACATATTTTTGCATTTTGTCTTCTTGTTCTTCTATTGATTCTACCAGCTTGAATTGTGTTCTGCATCTATCAAGGTTGTGATTTTGCCTATGAACACGAAAATAGGTATCACCCATAAGATAGTCCGTTAAAAATCTTATTCCGATTGTGAATGTTATAAGTTTGCCAGAAAATGCTAAATAAGATTTCTCGGCTTTCGTCAAAAAAGATTCTGTGGCTTCAATGTAACCGCGTGCAAGCGCTTGAAACATAGGCATTCGCATCTTGACCTTTGATAGATCGAGCTCATCTTCAAGGGTTGGACTTGTTGTTGTTCTCACCATATCGCCGAAATCGTAAAGAACCAGACCTGGCATAACTGTGTCAAGATCAACAACGCACATCTGCTCGCCGGTTTTTATATCCAGCATAACATTGTTGAATTTTGTGTCGTTGTGAGTGATTCTTTCAGGAATTTTACCGTTTGAATGCGCCTTTAACAATACATCAACTATAGGTTCTCTTTTTAAAGCAAACTCAATCTCTTTTTCAGCAATTTTCGCTCTATTAAACCTATCTTCTTCAATGGCATTTTGAAGCGTTATAAAACGTTTTCGCGAGTTATGAAAATCAGGTATTGTTTCGTGTAGTCGCCTGCCGGGTAGGTCGCTAAGCAATGATTGAAATGTTCCAAACGCTTTACCTGCCTGATACGCCTGCTTTGGTGAGAGAGCAGCCTCGTATGTGCGGGCGCCTTCAACATAAACAAAGGCACGCCAGCATTCCTCCTGACTATTCCTATAATAGTGTTTGTCATCCCTCGTAGGAACGACTGTCAGCGCTCGTCTGGTGACATCTTTAACTCCTTGAGATTCCAGTTTAGACCTTATATGCGTTGTTATCCGCATTATGTTATCCATCACAGCATCTGGGTCTTTAAATACATTGACATTAATCTTTTGATGTATGTATCTGACCTGCGTCCCGCCTTGATTATATGTAACCGTGTAGGTCTCATTGATGTGACCAATCTTACATGGTTCAGCGTGAAGAAATTCACCGTAAATCTGGAATTTCTTTGACAGTTCGCGAATTCGTTCTTCCTGATATGTTACCATTTGCCTTTCAGAAATTTTAATAAGCAGTATCCCCAAATGCAATAATTGTCTTTTGTTTAACCCTCAATTTTATTGATTTTGCAAATCTTTAATAGCTTTTTATGTAGATGACCGTTTGAGGCAATAACCTGATATGTGCGGTGAAGAACATTTTTTATATCATTTTGATATCCAAACCAAATGTCTGCGCCGTCTATTTGAGTGCACTTTCCGCCGGCTTCGCTAACAATAAGGCAGGGAGCAACAATATCCCAAATTCTTGTATTAAAATTTATAACACAGCCATACAAGCCCTCCGCAAGGTTACAAAAATCAACCAATGAATTTGTAGCCCTGATGTTTCTCACGCGTCTGCAAAGTTGGAATAATACATTGAATTGCTTTCTCAGGAGAGATGGTTTTGAAGCGTCAATGCCGATTGAACATAGAACATTTTTTAAAACAGTTTCCGATGTTACACTAATTCTTTTGCCATTCTTAAACGCTCCAATGCCTTTTTGGGCATAATAAGTCTTTCCCATAGCCGGAAGGTGAGCGACTGCCACAACAGGCATTCTATTTTCAATAACGGCAATCAAGACGCCAAACCATTCAAGACCAGCGGCAAAATTTGAAGTGCCGTCCAACGGATCAACTATCCATATCCTATTTGATTCTTTATTAATAAAACCATATTCTTCAGATATAATTCCGTCGTTTGGATATTTAGCCTGAATCTGTTCAATTATGAACTTTTCTGATTCAATATCGGCGGCAGTCACTATATTGCTTATATTCTCTTTTTGTACTGCAATCAGCGACACTGTATAGTGCTTTAGTAGAATTTTTCCGGCATCTATAGAACATTGTATAGCAAATTCAAGCATTTGATTATTCAGGTTTTATGTTAGCTCGTTTTTTTGTTTCTAAAATCATCTGTTCCCAATATTTTTTTAGAAAAGGTGGATGGTTCAAACTATCTAAAGCAAACGACCTATCGGCTCTATTTAGGTTTAAAACCGCAGTGATAAGCTCCTCCTTATAAAAGCTTGCCTCTATCAACGGCAAGCCGGAGGGGTCGCGAATGAATGAACCGCCGCTTGAGGTTTGCAAACCATCCGGAGACTGCCCTACAGTATTAGCCACACAATGAAAAATTTTCGTCGTCGGACCGGCGGGAATCTGGGCGCGTCCAGAGATTCGTTTCCAAGCCACTGTTTCAATATCATCGGTGCTACAGGATGGATGAAACAGAATCTGAGCTCCAGCCATTGCTGGAATCCTGTAAACTTCTGGATGCCTGCCATCGCGGCAGATCGCCAATGTGCAAAGAACCCCGTCAATTTCAAACAATGACAATTTATCCCCTGCCCTGCAGTATTTTTTCTCGTCCTTGCCAGCCAGATGCACTTTGGCGTATTCGTGAGTGATTTCCCCTTCAGGAGAAATTACATAAGCGATATTCAAATATTTGTGGCTGGTTTTTATAATCGCGCCAACAATCGCCCATATCCTATTCTCTTTTGACGCTTTGCATACTGTGGCTATTGAATTCAGAACCGTTTGTTCTGAATAACGCAAAATCCTGGGGAAATAATATCCTGTAAGACTGGCTTCCGGAAAACAGACGACGCGGGAACCTTCTTTTGCCGCTTGCCGAATAAACTCAAGAGTCTTAAAAAGGTTTTCATCCAATCCTGCGCCCCAACACATCTGCGCGCAAGACACCTGAATTGATTTTTGCTTCATAAATTTAAATCAATTTTTATTGTTTTCTTGTTGGTTTAAAAGAGAAAAAATGACTGATCAACCATTTTAAATTCGGGCATTATTGAAAGTATTTCCAATTGATAAAACCTTTACGCATTACATCTTTTACTCAGGTTAATATTGTCAATCGCAACATTCTGACTTGAATTAATTCTCTGTTTTTGCAAGTTTAACCACTAAATGAGCGATAGCAGCCATATTGTTATAAATTCAAACGCTGACATACCGCCGTGTCTGGCGGTTGTAATGCCTGTTTACAACGAGGAAAAAACTGTAGCTTCAATACTTGAGCTTGTTCTTGCCCAACGTCCGGTCCAGGAAGTGATTGTGGTTGATGACGCCTCAACAGACAAGACTTACGAGGTTCTAAAGAATATTGCTGAAAAACATAACCGCATAAAATTATTCCGACACGATTATAATCAAGGAAAAGGCGCCGCGTTAAGGACAGGATTTTCAAAGGTGTCCGCGCCTTATGTGATTATTCAGGATGCCGACCTTGAATACGATCCTAATGAATATTACCTGCTATTGAAACCTGTTCTGGCTGATAAAGCAGATGTTGTTTTTGGCTCCCGTTTTCTCGGTTATGGCGCCCACCGTGTCCTGTATTACTGGCACTCACTCGGAAATCATTTATTGACAACGTTGTCAAATATGGCTACGAATCTTAACCTCACAGATATGGAAACCTGCTACAAACTGTTTAAAAAAGAGGTGCTGGAGAGAATCAAAATAGAAGAAAATAGATTTGGTTTTGAACCCGAAATCACGGCAAAAGTCAGCAAGCTAAAAGTAAGGATATACGAAGTGCCTATTTCCTACTATGGCAGAACTTACGCAGAAGGTAAAAAGATAGGCTGGAAAGACGGACTCTGGGCTCTATGGTGTATAATTAAATATAACTTTCTAAAATAATGGCGATAGATGATAAAAACAAGCTTGTGGAAATAGAGCAAAATTTTGAATTTGAACACCTGCGATACGCAAACAATTACAGAAAAGCAATTTTAAAAGAATTCGCGCCCTATTTGACAGGCAGTGTGATTGAGATCGGAGCTGGCATTGGGCAATTCACTCAAATGCTGAAAAATCTGAATCAGATAACTAAGATTCTCGCCATTGAACCACTGGAATACTACGCGAATAAGTTTGCAGAAAATCTGCCCGATATTGAAATAATTCGTGGGACAATCAAAAGTGTAAGTCAGGATACTCATTGGGATGGAATTGTGTCAGTGAATGTTCTTGAGCATATTGAAGACGATAGGAACGAACTTTCTTATTATCACAATTTGCTAAAAAAACATTGTGGCAATCTCTGTTTGTTTGTCCCGGCAAGAAAAGAATTATACTCATTGCTTGACCAGGATTTCGGGCATTTTCGCCGATATACAAGAGAAGAACTGACAGAAAAACTCAACAACGCAGGCTTTAAAATAATAAAACTCCACTATTTTAATTTTATCGGATATTTTGCGTGGTTGATTATTTTCAAAATGTTCAGACGACGAGAGTTTAATCCAATGGCTGTCAAAACATTTGATAAATGTATATTGCCTGTAATTCATTCTTTTGAGCGAAACATCCTGCGTCCGCCAATTGGTCAAAGCCTGATTGCTATCGCGCGGGCTGAATAAATTTAAAATCTTGATCCAAATAAAAATAGCGCGCCGGAGAAATACCGGCGCGCTGCGTTTAAGCGGTGTTAAGTTCAGGCGGTAGCATTTGACAACGCCTGGTCAAGGTCTGCAAGAATATCGTCTATGTGTTCTATGCCGATGCTTAACCGAACAAGCTCAGGCGTAATGCCTGCTGCGCGTTGCTGTTCCTCGTTCAGTTGCGAATGGGTTGTCGTTGCCGGATGTATTGCAAGGCTCTTTGCATCTCCAACATTTGCAAGGTGCGAAAACAACTGCAACGAATCTATAAACTTGCTTCCCGCTTCTTTTCCACCCTTGATTCCGAAAACTACGATAGAACCACCTTTTCCGCGCAGGTACTTTTTATTGAGCTCATACATTGGGTCATCTTCAAGTCCCGGATAACGAACCCAGCTGACTCTTTTATCCAATTTCAAGAATTTTGCCACCGCAAGCGCATTCTGGCAATGCCGTTCCATTCTCAATGGCAAAGTCTCTATCCCCTGCAGGAACATCCAGGAGTTATCCGGTGAAATGCAGGCGCCAAGATTTCTCAAAGGAACTGTCCGCATTCTTAAAATGAAGGCAAGCGGCTTTAACGGCTCTGGTAAGTCATGCCCCCATCTTATTCCGTGATAGGAGTTATCAGGCATATCATAAAGAGGATGCTTGCCAGCAGCCCAATTGAATTTGCCGCTATCAACTACAACGCCGCCGATTCCAATACCGTGTCCACCAAGCCATTTTGTTAAAGAATGAATAACAATATCGGCTCCGAATTCTATTGGTCTCGTAAGATATGGAGTTGAAAATGTTGCATCAACCAACAGCGGAATACCGTTGTCGTGCGCTATTTTGGCAATGGCTTCAAGATCGGCAATTTCAAGCGCCGGATTCGATACCGTCTCGCAGAACAAAGCCCGGGTCTTTGAATCAATCGCCTTCGCAAAATTTTCAGGGTCGTTGGAATCCACAAACTTTACGGTTATACCAAGCGTTGGTAAAATATCGTTAAATTGAGTATAGGTGCCACCGTAAAGGTTTCTTGCACTGATAATGTTATCTCCAGCCTGTGCCAAATTGATTACTGAATAAAAAATTGCGCTTGTTCCTGAAGAAATACCAAGCCCGCCAAGTTCAGGGGCGCCTTCCAGTAATGCAACCCTTTTCTCAAGGACATCTGTTGTCGGATTCATCAACCTTGTGTAAATGTTGCCCAATTCTTTTAAAGCAAAAAGATTCGCGGCGTGTTCTGTGCTCTTGAACTGGTAGGATGAAGTGCGGTAAACAGGAACCGCCCGCGCCAGAGTTACCGGGTCGGGTTTATGCCCGCCGTGCAAACATAGTGTTTCTAATTTCATAGGTATTTCTCTTTTTACAGTTTAACCGTTTACAAACTTAAGTTATGTAGCAAAAAATTATAATTAGAATTTTGAAAATGTCCAATTAAAAATTATTTATATGATTAAAATAGTTATATTACCCATTTAAACAGCCTGGATAAAATTTCAATTTAATTATTGATTATTTTTTAAAATATGCGAGTTTATGTGAAAGATAGAAAGAAAAACAAATTAAAGAAAATGCAAAACAACGAATTAGAAACACCGATGATGGTTAAGCTCTATGAGCTTTGCCAGGCAATAGTTGAAGACCCCCAATTCGCCTCAATCAGAGAAAGAATAAATCTCTTTATCTCTGACGAAGAGACCCGAAAGCAATATGAAGCGTTGAATAATAAAGGGATGATGCTTCATAGCAAGCAACAAAGCGGGATTGAATTAACTGATGAAGAGATAACCGATTTTGAAAAAGACCGTGACGCCCTCCTTGCGAATCCAATCGCAATCGGGTTTATTGAAGCGCAACAGGAAATGAGCCAGATCAAAAACCTGATCAACCAACATATTTCAAGGACTTTTGAACTTGGCAGAGTTCCGACGCCAGAGGATTTTATGGGATGCGATTCCGGCTGTGGCTCGGGTTGCTCGTGCGGTTAATTTCTGTCAGCCGTAATATTTTATACCCTCATCCTGATTTCTATCAGATGAGGGTTATTTATTTTTGAACAGAAATCATTCTGTTTTAATACAAAACATTACCTGACGGTTTTGCCGATTATGATTCAACAATTAAATCTGGAAAAATCAATTGATAATTCGGACATTGTTAAGATGTTCGGCAGAATTTCCAGAAGGTATGATTTAGCCAATGACTTCCAGAGCCTTTTTCTTCACCGATTGTGGAAAAAACGCGCGGTTTCATTAGCCGACGTAAAAACTGGTTCAATTGCTCTGGATATCTGTTGCGGAACAGGAGATATCTCAATTGAACTCGCCAAGACCGGCGCCTTCGTTATAGGCGTAGACTTGAGTATAGAAATGCTAAACGTGGCTTCCGAACGCGCAAAAAATTATTTCGCTTTACCAAACTGTTGTCCAAACGCGGCGTACATTCCAAAAAATAATCTCTATAAAAAGAAATTAAATTTGCATTTTATAAAAGCCGACGCCTTAAATCTGCCATTTGCAGATAATTTGTTTGACGCTATCACCATTGGCTATGGTTTGAGAAATCTTGTTGATTGGAGAAGAGGACTCGTGGAAATGTTCCGCGTCGCAAAACCCGGCGGCAGAATAATTATCCTTGAATTTGGAAAGCCCGAAAATAGACTCTGGCGCAGTCTCTACTTTTTTTATTTAAAAAGAATTGTCCCGTTTCTTGGCAAATTTACGGCAGGAGATTACGACGCCTATTTTTACATCTATGAATCGTTGGTTAGATATCCGGGGCAATATATTGTTAAAGGATATTTGCAAAATCTCGGCTGTATAGAAACAAAAATCATCAGAATCTTAGCTGGCGCAATGACAATAAATTATTGCAGAAAACCATTAAATCAGTGACCGCAACCAAACATTGAACATCCGCCGATTGGCGCTAATCTGGAATGCAATCTTTCAACAGATGAAGGATAGCGCTCCATTAATTGTTCAGCAGTCTGATATAAATTTTTCACTTCGTCTTCCGTAAAAGCGCTTTTTTCATACAAGCGACAATCTTCGTTTAACCCTTCCATCGCCTCAGGTGGCAACGATTGTTCAGCCATCGGATATAATACATTGTCCTCTTTATGAATATGGAAAAACAAAAGTTGAACAAATTCCGACGCCGCTACAACAATTTTATTGATTTCGTCCTGTGTCAACTCGCCTGAACCTGCTGCGATGTCAGCCAGAATTCTAACCTGTTTTCTTCCTTCTTCGTGCTCGCCGAGCATAACACCTATCGGACCATATTCACGCGGAAAACCATAATCAACCATTTTCTTAAACAACCGCTCTTCTTCTTTTCCGTGATGCCACTTATCAGCAAAGTTTCTAAAGAAGAATGTAAATTTTGCTATGTCTTCGCGTGGCACGACTTTTCCAGATTGCAACCTCTTGACCAGCTCATCCAGAGAAGCAAGAACCTTCAGGATGAGTTGGTGCTCGTTCATCATATTTTGGATTGCTGTATTCATAACAATTTTAATTTTTTATTAATATAATGGAGAGTTGAATATCCAATTTTGACCTAAATCAAATAAATTAATATTTATCATTAAAGATATTTTTAGTCATTTTTATCTAAACGTCGTTGCAAAAATTCTATGAAACTGGTAAAAGAAGAATATGAACCGTCGTCAATTTGTCAAAGTAAGCGGCATAGGCGCTGCGAGTTTACTGCTCTCCCGCAGATTGTTTGCTGATGAATTCTCCGAGATGAAAAAACGAGTCGGGCTAATTGGCTGCGGCTGGTATGGAAAAACTGATTTATGGCGGCTTGTTCAGGTTGCGCCTGTTGAAATTGTTTCACTATGCGATGTAGATAAGAATATGCTTGCCGATGCAGCCGAAATGGCAGCAAGCAGACAGTTATCAAAAAAGAAGCCTCGCACCTATTCCGATTATCGGGAGATGTTAAAAGAAAAAGACCTTGATATTGTCCTTATAGGCACTCCAGACCACTGGCACGCGCTTCAGATGATTGAGGCTGTAAAATCCGGCGCTGATGTGTGGGTGCAAAAACCGACCAGCGTTGATGTAGTGGAAAGCCTTGCAATGGTTGCAGCAGCAAGAAAATATAACAAGGTCGTTCAAGTCGGAACACAACGGCGAAGCACTCCGCATTTAATAGAAGCGCGAGATAAAGTAATTAATGAAGGCAGACTTGGAAAGATTGCCTATGTTGAAATATGCTGTTACTGGCATATGCGCGCAAAAGGAAACCCACCAGACATAGACCCGCCCCCAAACCTTGATTATGAAATGTGGACTGGACCGGCGCCAAAACGACCTTTTTGCAAATGGACTCATCCGCGCGGATGGCGGGCATTTATGGAATATGGTAACGGAATTGTAGGCGATATGTGCATACATATGCTGGATATGGTTAGATGGATGCTCAATTTAGGCTGGCCAAAGAGAATTTATTCCACCGGTGGCATTCTTGTTGATAAAGAAAGCAAAGCAAATATTTCCGACACCCAGCTTGCCACGTTTGATTTTGGGGATTTGAAAGTTATCTGGACGCATAGAACCTGGGGCGAAGCGGTTGACCCGAAATACCCCTGGAGCGCCACATTCTATGGCGACAAAGGCACTTTAAAGGCAAGTGTGTTTAGCTATGACTTTACACCACTTGGTAGCGGCGAAAAGTTGCACGGGGAACCCCTCTATGAATATGACAAATATCCAGAGGACAAAACCGAAAAAGACCTTGAGAGACATTGCGCATCAGCGATAAGGTGGCATATGCAAGACTTCCTGCGGGCTATTGCAAAACGTTCAAAACCAGTAGCAGATATTGAACAGGGCTGTACTTCAAGCATCTCCTGCATCCTCGCCAATATTTCAATGCAACTTGGACGCGCCCTTGAATGGGACCCTGTAAATAACAAAGTTGTAGGGGACGATGAAGCTAACAGGCTTTTAAGGCGCCAATACAGGTCTCCCTGGACACATCCAGAACCAGACAAAGTATAGGATGCTGGTTAGATTCAATTCAGCCATATAAAACATTCGGCTTGCGTTTACCGCCCGTGTGCAAAAAATCGGTTATCTGTCTATGTTGTATCTTTGAACATATTCGGACTCATAGAATTTTCTCTATCTCACAACTCTGCTGCTGGATGAATCCTCTTTAACATAATATCAGGTCTGCCTTTCTGTTTTGATGCCTTAATATCAACGGTAAAATCGGCAATCCAATCATTGAATCCATTAACATCAACCAGCACCTGCTGAATCTGCAACACAGCGTTTTGTTCGTCTTTTTCAATGTGTGTGTATTTCAGATTTCTTGCTTCTGGCTCAAACGACAACCGGGAATGTTCCTTTAAATATTCCTCCTGAACCTTCTTGAGTTCCTCAATCTTTGCTTTAACCCAATCCTGCTGTAAAAATTCATCTTTATTCTCGCTAATTCCATAAATAGATAAGAGGGCCTTTTCATACTGTCCATCTATCCAGTATCGCAAAAATATGAATATTTGACTTCTCACCTCTGAAACGAAGGATTTGAAATCCGCAGTGATATCGGTTTCTTCAATCGGTGATTTAAGTTGCGGCAATTCTCCGCTTAAGTCTATAGCCTTTGCAACCTCCTTAATTGGCTGGGCAGATAACAGTCTCATCCTCTCCCATTCTTCAAGCAAACTGGAATCAATCTGACGGATCATCAGTTTGAAGTAACGCTCCATCTCTCGCACATCTTCTGTTTTTGCTGAATCCGGAACAGTCTGGCTTAAAACTTTATGCACATTTGATAGATGCCTCAACAACACTCCTTCCACTCTTTGCAACGAATAATCCTGAATATAATCTTCAAACGTTCTAAACGATTCATACATCTCCCGCGCTATAGATTTTGGTTTGATATTCTCGTTCTGAACCCACGGGTGGTTCTGGGCAAATTCATTAAATGTGGAATAAATAAAATCGCGAAGCGGTTTTGGATATTCCAATTTTTCTAATTCCTCCATTCTCGTTTCGTAATCTATCCCGTCGGCTTTCATCTGCGCTATTTTTTCAGATCTCAACTTATCTAACTGCTTTTGTAAAATAATCTCCGGGTCTTCAAGTATAGACTCTACAAGGGTAAGCACATTCAATGGATAATCTGGCGCGGCGGGATCAAGTTTCTGAATCGTCTCAATCATATATAACGAAAGAGTCTGGTTCATTGAAAAATCTTCCTGCAATTCTATGTTCACGCGCAGATAGGTGCCGTCGGGTTGTTTTGGAATAAACTCAACAATCTTTTTATCAACCAGCGCTCTGAACAGTTGCCAGGCTTTTTTAAAATGGGATTTCTTTGCGTTAGGCGACTCGTGGCAGGTTGAAATAATTTTTCGCATTGCGGCACAAGAATCTCCGTTTCTGCTTAATACATTTATCAACATACCGTGTGTAACAACGAATCGGGATACGAGTTGTTCGGGTTTTGAATTTATCAATCTGTAAAATGTGTTTTTGTCCCAATTAACAGAATTCTTCTCCGTTTGTTTAAGTTTTTTTACTTTTTTGCCTTCTCGTTCCGCCTTTTCCTGGAGTTTAATATTTTCTATTATGTGTTCTGGAGCGAGCGCCACAACCCATCCCTTTTCATCATGGCCTTTGCGCCCTGCCCTTCCTGCGATTTGATGAAAATCGCGAACGGTTAAGATGGCTGTTTTCTCCCCATCGTATTTGCACAATTTTGTAAACAAAACAGTTTTAATCGGGATGTTAACTCCTACGCCAAGCGTGTCAGTCCCACAAATAATCTTTAATAGTCCCTGTTGAGAAAGTTTTTCAACAAGCACCCGATATTTTGGCAACAGCCCTGCGTGGTGTAGCCCAATACCGTGTTTTAACAACTTCCGAATCTCCGGACCGTAAGGAGAATTGAATTTAAACCCTTCAATTGCGCGGGCAATTTCGTTTTTTTCCTCGCGCGAACAAACATTTATGCTTGTGAAATCCTGAGCGGTTTGAGCCGCTTCAAATTGACTGAAATGGACGACATAAATCGGCGCTTTATTCTCTTTTATAAGCAGTTCAACTGTTTGAACCAAAGGCTTTTCAATATATGAAAACTCCAGCGGCACAGGACGTTCGTTTGACTTTATTGTAACTGTTGGAAGACCGTTTAACCTTGTTAATTCTTTTTCAAAAAACTCAGTGTCGCCCAGAGTGGCGGACATCAATAAAAACCGAGCCTGTGGCAGTGTCAACAGCGGAATCTGCCAGGCTACTCCGCGATCGCGATCAGAGTACCAGTGAAATTCATCCATCACAACATCGTTTATCAATGCTTTATCTCTTTCTCTTAACGCGAGGTTTGCAAGTATTTCGGCGGTGCAGCAAAGGATTGGCGCGTCTTTGTTGACCGTTGCGTCACCGGTAGACAAACCAACATTATGCGCCCCAAATTCTTTGCACAACGTTAACCACTTCTCATTTACAAGCGCCTTTACAGGACAGGTGTAGACTGAACGCCTTCCTTGAGCCAGACTCTTAAAATGCAACGCAAAAGCAACAAGGGATTTCCCTGACCCGGTTGGTGTATTCAATATGACATTTTTCCCCTCGTAGAGTTCAAGTATCGCCTCTTCTTGCGACCTATATAGCTCAATATTTTGCGACTGAACGTATTCAAGAAATTTTCCAAGCAAATAATCATCCTCTAACCGTTCATCTCGCGGCAACAAGTCGTATAATGTCTGTTTCGCTGCCTCCATTTTTGTTTTTGAAGATAAAGTAAAACGTCCATAACAACAATAAAAATCTCAATTAATCCTTGTAATAAAATCGGGCGAGAATCAAACGACAGGAATTATAAAAGTCTCGCCTACATCTTTTAGGGCAATCCTCTCCGGTTCCTTTTCTAACGCCTTCTGAAATCTATGGATGGGTTCATCCAGCGGTTCATCGCTTAATTTAAAAGTTTTATGATGAACCGGGACGATGTATTGCGCCCCTGCCGCATTTGCCATACTAATCGCTTCTTCTGGAGTGCAATGGTTACGAATCCACGGATTATAAGCACCAATAGGCATAATGGCTATGCTGAATTTTCCGTATTGCCGATAAGTTGAAAACAACGAGGTGAAGGCAGTATCTCCGGCAAAAAGTATGGATTTGCCTTCCCTTCTCAATATATACCCGTTATATCCCCGATATGCCTTATCAGGCCAGCGTCTTCCCCAATGATTTACTGCAATTGCAATCACTTCAATATCGCCGCTTTTTGTTGAAACCAATATCTTTTCTCCCCAGCCCAGTTCAACAGAGTTTTTTATATCAGCCTGAGATAACACGTCCACAGTGAATTTTGCCGTTATAAAATTCTTGCAATTGTTAATAACCCGCAACGAAGGAATGTCCAGATGGTCATAATGCGCATGAGAAATCAAAACAACATCAATTGGTGGCAACTCATTTATATTTAACGCAGGATAGATAAACCTCTTTGGTCCAATAGTCGCCAATCCAACAGAAGGTCCAACTCTTTCGCTAAATACGGGGTCTGTTAGTATCCAGATGCCGTAAAAGTTTATTAAAACCGTTGAATGGCTCAACCAACTTAAAGTAATCCTATTATCAGACCAATGCGACGGAGCTGGTTTAAATTTTGCAGGTTCAATATCCCGTTTTCCATCATAAACAAGCTGTCGCAAAAATTGTATTCTGCGATGTTTCGTGGTGCCTGCCCAGACCGCACCAGCACCGATTAGGACGGTAGTCCCAAACACCAGTGTTTTAATCATTTTTCTTCTCTTAAAAGCCACGATAAAAAATTCATTACATATCTGTGCAAGTCAAGAGACCAATTTTTATTTTTGTCTGATCAATATTTTTACCGGTCCAAACAAACCGGACTCCATTAATTTGGAATCTTTTGTGAACTTGCGAATATTTGTTTTTGCTATCCGTTTTTCTTCAGGAAGGTTCAAGTCTCCGATTATCCTGTTAGGCCAGAAATTAATAACAATAATTTCAAGTCTGTTTGAACCGTTCTTTAAGTAGCCGGACAAATCCAATCTAAAAGGCGGAGTCCAGACTATTCCGACCGATTTTCCGTTCAATTTTATTTCAGCCAGTTCTCTAAGGTCTCCTAAATCAATGTAATAATGCTCGTTGTCAGAAAGGTTATTAAAAACGAAGTCTTTAAGATATGTTGCGGCGCCCGAGTAATATTTAATCCCTTCTTCTTTCCGAGAGGTCCAGCTAATTAGTTTATCAAAAATCGCTGATTGCGGCGCATTCATATTTGTATTGAAAAAGACGGTAAATGGCGGGGCTAATTCAGCTACTGTTTTAAATTCATAATAATTTTTCCCGCTCTCAGGAATAGATTTTGCTGACGGTTCTCTGAATACAACAAACAACGAACCATAAGGCGGGAATTGAAGTGGCACAACAATGCGGTTTTTATCCACCTTATATGCTTCTGCATACCTTCGTTCGCCATTGACGGGATTCCACAATTCAGGCGCTTTCCCTTTGACCCTGAATGAACAACTGACCTCGCGCCATTGATTTGTCTTATTTACTATAAAATAGATTTCAGTTTCTCCAGCGCGCCTATGAATATAATCAAAGTCCGGTAAATATTGTTTTTCAATCAGGTCAAAATCCTGTTCAATTCCAAGAGACAACAGAACTTCTCTTGTATTGTAATTTTGAATAGCCTTACCCCTGAGGATTCCGTTGACGTTGTCATTTTTCCAGAGTTCGCTGGCTATTTTCTTTACTTCTTCATCCGATCGCGGATAATCGGTTAATCCTGTTGCCAACTCTGGTTTTCTTCCAACTACAACAGCGCCGTTATGAACAAGTTCTCTAACCTTCCTCAATACATTTAAAGAAATTGCTGTTCTATCAGGTAAAACAAGAATTGAATAATTCATCCCGTCAGGCAAAAAAAGTTTTCCATCTTTTACGGACATTCTTTCTATTAATGCTTCTGCTGTAATAACGTCATAATCGTAACCGGGCAAAACTTTTGCTGGGTCTGAAGCCTTTAACTGCGCAAAATTCGGCACATGGTCGCCGTAGTAATAACAGACATCGGCAACGAACAATCCCTGTTGAAGCATAAACTGGCAACGATTTATATAAGATAAAAATCCCTCAGACCAGTTCCACCAGGTTGAATTCGGATTAAAGTGTGTTCCTGCGAAATATTGAATACCGGGCAGTCCAAACTCCTCTGGAGAACATACAAAAGCATGCCACACGAGCAGGTTCATTCCTTCGCACAAAGCTCGGTCAAATGACGGCTTAAGATTGTCCCAGATTGTTTCCTGCCAGTGCGGACCGATAGTTGTAAAACCTTCCGCTGCGACAAACCTTCTTCCGTATGTATGAGCGGCAGATGCAGGCTGTTTACAGAAAAAACGGTTTGCGTCTCCAATTCTATGACGCCACGACCACGCCCAGAATTCGCTCATCGGAATATCGTTGTAACCGAGACATTGCTGGGCGTCTATTGGAACGGCATGCGGTCCACCTGATTCAGGATGAATCAATAATCCATACCTGTGCGCGTATTCTTTAAAAAGCCTGTAATGATTGTCTATCGCAAGGTCTCCAAGCGTCCTGCGAAAATCGTGCAAGAAGCGATTGCTGACTTCCCTGTTTTGAATGATTCTTCCAGCTATGATCGGCAAATAAGGAACAAGGTCATAGCCCCTGCGTTTTTTGAATTCTTCTCTAAAAGTTAGAGTCCAATTTATTGCCTCAACTTCCCAGCTGTCTGTATGCAAATATTTCAAAGTTTTTCCAGCCAGATCGCCGGCGTCTATAATTAATGGTTCAACAACCGCCTTCCAATATCTGTTAAAAGCGCCTGAGTCTAAAACATCAATTGCATAACCTTTCCAATTATCGCTGCAGGTTGAAACTCGCGCGTTGTCTCCAATTGTATAACCAAATCGTAATATCTGCCACTCACCTTTTGGCGCCTTCCACCTCAGCCGCTCCTGTTTACTGTCAAAATTTGAAGTCAAATCAATAATGTCCGACAACATTGCATCTTCTTCTCCCGGCTCTGACGGATAATCCATCAACAATGGTGTTGTATCAGGCGCTGAAAAATGAAGCGTTCTTATCATAGCCTTCTGCTGCCAATTCATAATAGGCTTCCTAGTGTTTGAGCGAATAAGATTTTTCCCGTTCTCATCATAAAGATATATCTCTGATATCTGGACATTGCGGGGATTGTCAGGGAATTTCGGGTCTGATGCAGAGGTAATCATAATTTTAATAATCTTAGATGATAAAACTTTCTTAAAATCAATTTGGAATGGATTTTTATTAACAGTAAAACTGCCACAGTCCGCATAATTAACTCCATCAGCCGAGTTACTGATCATAATTGATCTGGCGCCATAGCCGGGGCGGTTGCATATTTCTATCCGTTTTATCGGCAAAGAATTATTGAAAACAATTTCTATAAATTCAGGTTTTGAAAACGAAGGACCTTCGCCGGGTTTTTCGCCTCCTGATACCCAGAATGTATTTGTATTATTGTCTATTAAATACAGCGGCTGATGGTCTTTTTGATTGGAACTTGATTTAATTTCTTTAACAGGGGTGTCCCGTTTTTTTATTGGATATGCCACAACAAACAAATCCCTGTAGTAATTATCTCTACGCGCCGGCTCTGGCAATTTAACTTCAAATTCCGACCCACCACTTATTACCATTTCGGACCAGACTAATTTTTTTGCCGCATCATCAGGCGCAACCATCGGTCCACCTAAATTCCATCCGCTTTGAATATTTAAACCAATTTCAAGTCCCAATCTATTTGCCTCTTTCAAAGTATGCTTGTATATCTCTCGCCATTCATTACTGAAAAACGGCACACCCTGTTTAACCGGTGCGTTGCCATCCTGTTCAGCGCCGCCGGCGTCGCAGATCAAAGCGCCTCCAAAACCTTTTAATTTCATCTCTTCAAGGTCGCGAGTAATAGCCTTTTTTGTCACATTTCCGTTGAGCCACCACCAATACGCTCGCAGACGAGACTCCACAGGCGGATTCTGCCAGCCAGTTTCAAACGCAGGATCAGCAGTTAATTTGAAAACGGGATTAAAAGCTAATACGGCTAAAATCCAAACTACCAATTTTGTGATTATTAATTTCATTTTAAATATTGCGCTTTTGTTAGCCAGACATAATTATAAAGAAAAACGCTATGAATTATAAACTAAAAATACCCTATGTTTTAGCGATTTTTTTCGCCTCACTGATACATAGCATTCACGCAAGCGAATATGTGCTGGAGGTCAATGGGTCTAAATTGATTGAAAAAAGGATCAGACCATTGCACGGGGTCAATCTGGGACCGCTCTGTTACAGGGGAACCATTGACCTGTCTCAATATCATCGCGAATTAAAAATCCCGTTAACGCGACTCCATGATGTTGTCTGGCTCAATGCCGACGCGGTTGACATAAGCACAATTTTTAGAGACTTCAGGGACGACCCGGAGGTAGCTGACAATTATGATTTTAGAATAACCGACGACTATATTCAGGCTATAATCAATGTAGGTTCACAAATCGTTTATAGACTTGGCGAGAGCATTGAACACACGCCGAAAAAATATCGCGTCAATCCTCCAAAAGACTTTGAAAAATGGGCAAAAGTATGCCTCGGTATAATCCGTCATTACAATGAAGGTTGGGCAAATGGATTTCACCACAACATCAAATATTGGGAAATCTGGAATGAACCAGATGTAAAACCGGCAATGTGGACAGGAACAGATGAACAGTATTTTGAACTCTATGGAATAACCTCAAAGTTAATAAAAAAGAATTTTCCAGATGTAAAAGTGGGCGGACCTGCGCTTGGAAATCCTGTTATTATTCAGGGGGAAAGATTTAAGCCGTCGGAGTTCGCGGCAAAATTCCTCAAATATTGCAAAGAAAACAGCGCTCCGCTTGATTTTTTCTCCTGGCATTGCTACACGGGTAAACCGCAGGTTATCGCGCAAAAGGCAAAGGCGGTTCGTTCAATGCTTGATGAATTTGGGTTTAAAAACACTGAAAGTCATTTAAATGAATGGAACTACCTGCCAAATGATGATTGGGCTCCAATGTTAACCGCCAACAGCGTATTGAAAGAAAAATGGTATGATGAAATGGGCGGACCGCCTGGCGCGGCGTTTCTTGTCTCTGTGTTGACAATGCTTCAAGATTTGCCAGTTGACGCGGCTAATTTCTACACAGGAGAAATTCAAGGATTTGGTTTGTTTAATTATTACGGCGCACCAAAGAAAAACTATTATGCTATGAAGGCTTTTAAGACATTGTTGGAAACTCCGCTCAGGTTAGAGGCTACAATCCCGGCCGAAAACTCAACAATCCTTGCCGGTATAAATGAGAATAAAGATAAAATAAATATATTAATCTCATTAAACTCAAAAAAGACCGAGCAATTCAGAGTTGCGCTAAAAGACCTTTTCTGGAAAAGCAATAGCATTTGCGAAATATACATAGTAGATTCTGTAAAAAATCTGGACCTAATAAATCGCAAAACTTTTAATAAGGATGATATGTATATTGATCTTGATATCAAATCGCCGGCTGTTGTGTTAATAAGCCTGATGGCTTCGCAAAAATAAAATAGTATTCAGTATAAACAGCCGTTACTTTTCACATCTGATTCGCTATTATTATTCTTGCCAAGAATATTTAATAGGTTATTTTGATAATTCGTGTTTATGTTGAATCATACTCAATCGTTTATACAAGAAGACCCATGGCGGATATTCCGCATAATGGCTGAGTTTGTGGATTCATTTGAAATAATGTCCCAGGTTGGACCGGCAGTCACCATTTTTGGGTCTGCCAGAATGAAACAAAATTCAGAATATTATAAATCCGCCGTGGAGCTTGGGCAAAAACTTGCAAAGAACGGATTCACAGTAATCACCGGTGGAGGACCCGGTATTATGGAAGCTGCAAACAAAGGGGCTGCTGAGGCTGGCGGAAAATCTGTTGGCTTAAATATTCAGTTGCCATTTGAACAAAAGCCAAATCCTTACGCCAATATACCAATCCAGTTCCATTACTTTTTCTCGCGGAAGGTCTGCTTCGTAAAATATAGTATGGGTTTCATCTTTATGCCAGGAGGCTATGGAACACTTGACGAGTTTTTTGAGATTTCCACGCTCGTCCAGACTCAGAGAATACCACGCTATCCGTTGATTTTGTTCGGTAAAAAATTCTGGAGCGGGCTTTTAAAGTGGATGCACAACTCAATGGTATCAGCAGGATATATCTCGCCGAATGACACCGAAATTTATTTACTGACTGATAAAGTTGATGAAGCAATTGAGGCAATTCTGGATTATCAACGTAGAGTTGGACCACCGAAGACAATTCCAAAGGCATTCGCTTAAAAAATGCCTGACTCGCCAATTTACAGAACAACTCGTTTTGCTAACGGGCTTGTTTTAGCAACTGCTGAAATGCCTTATATGGCAAGCGCTTGTGTCGGGCTTTGGACAAAAATAGGGAGCCGATACGAACCACCCCGATTGAACGGTATAACGCACTTCATAGAACACCTTCTTTTTAAAGGGACAAATACAAGGACTTCATACGATATTTCTCTGGAAATTGAATCACTCGGCGGGCATATAAATGCGTGGACGAGCGAGGAATCTACCTGTTTTTACGCCATTGCAAGCGCAAAATATTTTCAAAATTTGATTGATGTGCTGATGGATATGTTTCACTTCTCTAAATTTTCTAAAACCGACATTGATAAAGAACGAGAGGTGGTCAAAGAGGAGATTGCGATGTATCGTGACCAACCAAATCAGCACGTAGAAGACCTGTTGAACGAGGCTTTATGGAATAATCATCCACTCGGCAGACCAATCACAGGCACAGAACAAACAGTAAACAATCTTACACGAGAAAAATTGATTAAATTTAAAAACCAAAATTACGGGGCTCAAAATTCTTTTCTTGTTGTCGCCGGCTCAATATCTCACAACGACGCTGTAGAAAAAATTAAAAAATATTTACAATTGTTTGTCAAAAAACGCCCACCAAAATATGAACCAGCAAATTTATTGCCGGAAAAATTATCAATCCGTCTCTGCACAAGAAAGGTTGAACAAACAAATTTGGCGCTTGCATTCAGGACCTGTTCTCGACACGACCCACGAAGATATGCGATTCGTGTTCTAAATGCAATCGTGGCTGAAAATATGACATCCCGTTTATTCAGATTATTAAGAGATGATATCGGCATCGTTTACAATATTTACTCATCGCCGAGCTTTTTTGATGATGTTGGCGATTTTACTATTTTAGCAGGTATGGACGAAGAAAATATATTCAAAGCCATTCAACTCATCCTTAAAGAACTTCGGAAAATCAAGGCTAAACCTCCATCTAAACGCGAAGTTGAAACCGCAAAAAATTACCTGATCGGGCAGCTGGAATTATCTTTAGAATCCACAGAAAATCATATGAACTGGCTCGGCGAGCAATTAGTCGGATACAATACCATTATTGCTTCAGATGAGGTTGTAAAAAACATAATGGCGGTAACTCCAGAAGATTTGCAACAAGTGGCGATAGACTTCATCAAACCGCAAAAAGCGGCTATTGCGTTGGTCAGTTCATTGAAATCTGATAAAGGATTGTTAGATTTATTTAAAATAATAAGTTAAATTGCCGATAGCCATTGAATTATTAGATTTATGTTGTGAAAACTATCGTAAAACAGATTCCTTCGCCTCCTGATTTGCTTGTGATGGCAAATGAAAAATTGCTGAACGAACAAGGTTCTATCCTGCTCCTGAGCGCGTTGCCATCTCACCCCTATTCACGTTATTCGTTCCTATGTAGAAAGCCTTTTCTTGAATTTCGTTCCGATGGCTCAATATGTGAAATAACAAGCGGCTTTAAAACAATTCGGTTATACGGGAATCCATGGCTTGTCCTTGACGATTTATTGCAACGATATGAACTATTAAATGAAATTGACCTGCCGTTCCCAGTAGGCGGCGCGTTTGGATTCTGGGGATATGACCTTAAAAACCATATTGAAAAATGCATCACAACAAAGGCAAAAAAGGATATTGATACCCCGGATTGCGATGTTTTGTTCTACGATAGCCTTCTTGTCTACGACCATCTTTTAAATAAGATGTGGATCATCTCTACTGGAATGAATGCCGATGGAACGCGTAATCTTGAACTGGCAAAACAAAAGGTTGATGAATGGATGAAACTTATTGAAATCAACGCCTGCGAATCAGAGATAGAATTTATTAGAAAATCTGTGGAACCCCCAACAGATGTCTTCTCAAATATGACAAGGTCAGATTTTATATCCGCCGTCAATAAAGCCAAAAAATATATCTACTCGGGTGATATCTATCAGGTCAATCTCTCACATAGAATTGAAGCCGCTTTTAATAAAATAAATCCTTTTTCCGCATTCTTAAATCTGCTCGCAACATCCCCTGCCCCATTTGCGGCATATTTTAATTTCGGCGATTATCAACTGTTCTCCTCATCTCCAGAATTATTTTTAAAACTAACCGGTCGCCACATCATAACCCGACCAATAAAAGGAACGCGCCCGAGAGGCGTCAATCATCAACAGGATATTCAAATGGAATATGAATTAAAAACAAGCCAGAAGGAAATTGCCGAATTAATAATGATAACAGACCTGTTAAGAAATGATTTAGGAAAAATATGCCAATACGGGTCGGTGCAAGTTGATGAATTGCTAAAATGCGAACCACATCCGCATATATTTCATTTAGTATCAACCATTCAGGGCGAACTTAAACCAGACTTATCCCATACCCAAGCTTTAGCAGCTTGCTTTCCAGGCGGCAGCATAACCGGCGCTCCAAAAATCCGCGCTATGCAAATAATAGATGAACTTGAACCGACAGCGCGCGGTGTATACACAGGTGCTCATGGATACGTCGGCTTCAATAAAGAAAGCCAACTCTCCATTACAATCCGAACAGCAATTTGCAAAGACAAAAAAATCTGGTTCCAGACCGGCGCCGGCATCGTGGCTGATTCAATACCCGAAGCCGAGTATGATGAAACTATGGCAAAGGCTAAAGGCTTTCTCCTCTCAATTGGCGCTATCTCAAATAAGAATTTTGTTTTAAAAAATGAAAGTATACATTAACGGAAAATTTGTTGACGAATCAGAAGCAACAGTCTCAATCTTTGATCGTTGTTTTTTATATGGAGACGGACTTTTTGAGACTGTGCTCATCTTTAAGCATTGCCCGTTCAAACTCATTGAACACTTAGAGCGGTTAAAACGCGGGATTGAATTCTTAAAAATTCCATACTCAATAAATTTCGAAGAAATTAACTGCGCCGCTAAAGAGTTATCTCAAGTCAATAATATGCCAAAAGGTATGCTGAGAATTCAAATAACGCGTGGCACAGGTCTGCGCGGATACTCCTGCAAAGGGGCAAAGAATCCATCTATCACAATGTCAATTCATCCAATGCCGGTCATCAACCCAGAAGAGCCAGTCCAATGGAGAGTGATTACGGCATCCCCAAGAATTCCTGTAAATAACCCATTGATGAATTTTAAAACCTGCAACAAATTGACAAATATATTAGCAAAACAGGAGGCTGAACTTAATGGCGTAGATGATGCTCTTTTATTAAACACGGATAACGAAGTTGTCTCAGCAAGTAGCGGAAATATATTTATTTTAAATTCTGATATTGTCTTGACTCCACCAGTTGAAAGTGGCGTTCTGCCGGGAATCACCCGTGCGACCATTTTCAAACTATGCAAAGAGATGGGAATTCATTATGGCGAATCAAACCTAAAATTGAATCAACTGTATAATGTGGATGGCGTTTTTATTTCAATGTCGTCGTGGGGAATAATTGAAGTTACAAAGATAAACAACAAAGATATCCGAACTTCCAATCTTACAAAGACGCTTCACAAACACTACTGGGAGTTGGTGAATAATGAATGTCGTCAGGAACAAACCGACACTCAATAATAAATGGCTTTTTAATTAATCGCCCTGTATTATTTGCGTTGCATCAATTCTTCAATTTCATCAGCCTCAATAGGGATAGACTCCATCAAATCAACCGCGCCGTTTTCAGTTACAAGCACAGTATCTTCCAGACGAATGCCGAAGCCTTCTTCTCTAATATAAATCGCAGGTTCGCAGGTCATAACCCAACCTGCTTGAATTGGCTCGGTTATTATCCCGACGTCGTGAACATCAAGACCAATCGGATGTCCCACCCCGTGCATAAAATATTTTTTAAATGCAGGTGTTTCATTGGACTTTTTCTTTATCTGCCTAACGCTCAAAAGCCCAAGGTCAACCAATTCTTTTTCAATCAATTGTTCGGCTTCATTTTGCCAATCCCTGATTAATTTACCCGGCTTAAGATTTTTTATTGATTGTCTGAAAACGCGTAAAACGGCGTTGTAAACTTTTTTCTGTCTTGCCGAGAACTTGCCGCTTACCGGAATTGTCCGCGTCAAATCAGAATTAAAGTTGGCATATCCAGCGGCTACATCAAGCAATAAAACTTCACCTGTTTTGCAAACTTTATCATTTTTAACGTAATGCAAAACGCAGGAGTTTAATCCCGAGGCAATTATCGGCTGATACGCAAAATAGCCGCCGTTCCTGATAAACTCGTGAGCAAACTCGGCTTCAACTTCCATCTCATTAATGCCGCGTTTAACAAATTACAAGACCCTTAAAAAACCACTCTCCGTCAATTTGCACGCCTTTTTAATTAATTCAATTTCAACAGGAGACTTTACTGCCCTTAGCCTATGCATTAATCGCGCAAGGCGCAGATAATTATGCAAAGGATACTTTTTCCTGCACTCTTCAATGAACCTCGCATCCCGCGTTTGAACCTCAATCACCGCCCTTTTATGTTCGTTTGTGTTCAAATAAACATTGTCGCATTCGCACATTAACCTGTGGAAAATCTTTGGAAACTCCGATAACCACTGGACGTTCTGTACTCCAGAGATTTTGCGGGCTTCCTCTTTCGTCAACTTATGTCCTTCCCAGATTTCAATTGTCGGATTTGTCTCCCTTAAAAACAAAACCTCGCGAAATTCCTTATCAAACGCGTCGGGATAAAAAAGAAAAATCGTTTCTTCCTGTTCAATGCCGGTAAGATAAAACAAATCCGAGTTAGGCTTCAGCGGCATTGTCCCATCGGCATTGGTAGGCATAATGTCGTTTGCGTTCAACACCGCAAGCGAATTCCTTTCCATAAACCCTGCAAGACGTCTCCTGTTTTCAATAAAAAACGTGGGATTAATTGGCGTATATCTCATAACATTTCAACGGCAGTGATTTTTATTTGGTTGAGAATTTATAAATGGTGGTTTGAGTATACATCTGACCCGGTTTTAACACGACCGATGGAAAATTTGGATGATTTATGGAATCAGGGAAATGCTGAGTTTCAAGGCAAAAACCGTGATGCTTTTTATATACAACGCCTTTTTTGCCGGTTAATGTGCCGTCAAGGAAGTTCCCTGAATAAAACTGCACACCGGGTTCTGTTGTGTAAACCTCCATAAACCTTCCGCTTGTCGGTTCGTAGACTTGCGCCGCAAGGTCTAACTTTACACCTCCGCCATTGAGAACATAGTTATGGTCGTAACCGCTCGGATTATCGCCTACTTTTACCTGTTCAATACGCGTTCCAATCTTTGTTGGTTTTCTAAAGTCTAAAGGGGTTCCTTCCACCGGTTTGATCTCTCCAGTCGGTATCAATGTGTCATCAACCGGTGTGTAGTAATTTGCGTTAATAAAAAGTTCATGGTCAAGAATCAGCCCATTCTCGGCGCCAAGCAGGTTGAAATAACTATGGTTGCTGAGGTTTACAATAGTCTCCTTATCCGTGGTTGCTTTGTATTCAATTTTTAATTCGTTGTCGTTGCTCAACAGATAAACAACCGTGACAGATAGATTTCCGGGGTACCCCTCTTCCCCATCAGGACTTAAATAAGATAATTTGACCCCTACCCCATCGCTTCTATAAATCGGCTCGGCGTCCCAAACCACCTTATCAAATCCCTTTATACCTCCGTGAAGGTGATTTGGACCGTTGTTCTTAGCCAGAGTATATTCCTTGTCTCCAAGCTTAAATTTTCCACCGGCAATTCTATTTGCCACCCTTCCAACTATGGCGCCAAAGTAAGGATGTCCCTTTAAATATCCTCTTAAATCATCAAAACCGAGAACCACATCGTTGAATTTGCCATTTCTATCAGGAACCAACAGTTCGGTAATAATCCCGCCATAAGTTATTATTTTGACCGTCATCCCCTTATTGTTCTTCAAAACATACTGCTCAACATTCTTACCCTCTTCAGTTTGACCGAAACTTATTTTCTGAATTTCAGCTCTTCCCATAGTTAATGGTTTCCTTTCAATAAGTGTTTTTTGTTGCGCGCAACCGACCAGCAGGGTGGATAAGCCAATCGCAAGCGCAAGTTTAAATCCTGTTTTCATAACTCATTTAATAGAATTTTAACTACATTTTCTGGAACACGCAAGACTGTTCCATGAGACGCCCCACGCGGAAAAATAAGTTGTTTTGATATATCTTCC
>JBAMMJ010000138.1:26883-35711 GCA_039793825.1 Verrucomicrobiota bacterium
ATTCTTCAAATCTTTTGATTTAACCACGCCATAATACTTCGGCTGGCGGTAATGGTCAAAATAAACAAAATATTCATCACCAATTTTTATCGCCGACGGACCTTCGGACCAACTAACAGTGAATGGCTCCCCTGCTTTGCCAAAAGGACCTTCAGGAGAATCTCCAACCGCGATTCGTAAATGCTTTTTAACAGGCTTTAATGTCTCATCTTTCACAATTAGATAATATTTCCCATTGTCTTCAAGCATCGTTGCGTCAATGACGTTAAACCCGCCATCATAGAGCAACTTTGTCGGAGCAAATTCTTTGAAATCTTTCGTTGTTGTATAATAAATACGATGGTTATAACCATTATCTCCTGTATCAGCAGTCTCAGAAAATCTCCCCGGAATTGTTGAAGACCAGAAGATTAAAAATTGCCCCTTACGCGAATCGTAAAACAATTCCGGTGCCCAAACATTTCTCGTTTTTGGTTCGTGATTCATTACCGGAATTGCCTGTTGTTCAGACCAGTGCACTAAATTTGAAGACCAAGCATACCCGACAACCGGTGGCTGTCCCCAGCTCGTTGTCCAGACCATATGAAATCTTCCATCAGGACCCATACATATACAGGGGTCTCGCATCAACTTGCCGCCAACCTTTGGTTCTAAAAAAGATTTCCCCCGCGGTTTCAGTTCTTCCCATTTTAACCCATCTCTGCTATAGGCAAGAAAAAGCCCATCTTCTCCATTTCCCCTGAAAAACGAGAATAGCAACACTTTTTTATCCGAATCCTGCGCCGCTACAACTCCAAATAGCGTCGCAAATAAAAATGCGATGATAAAATTAGTTGTTCTGTTCATACTTTTCACAAACCTGCCTATTCTTCCGCCTCAATAACCTTCCACTCGTGCACTCCTGCAGCCCAGCCGTTTTGCATCTGGACAACAAGTCTCAGCGCCTTTGTCTTTATAGGTTCAAACCGAACGTCGCACCATTGGTCTTTTTTAATCGGATAAGCAGTTTTGTTCTGAACAGGTTTCCATTCACCATTTTCAAGATAGAGAATCTTCCAGGATTGCGGCAGTCGGCATTCGCCACGACCGGTGTCGTCAAACCAATAAACTTTGCAACCCTCAATGGTAACTGGCTCTTTCCAATCATACTGTGCCCATTCTTCACTCCCCTTGTGTGGCCACCAATGGCACAATGCCCGCGGGTGTTCTCCAGAATCTTTTGGTTCAATTCCATCATTAATTCCATATGGTTGACTATTGTTATTTGCAAAACTTACCGAGACCTTTGCCTCGCTTTCAACTCCTTTAATAACAGGAATCGGCGGCGAAACAGGAACCCAAACCGTCATTTCGCCTGCTTTACGGTTATCCCACGCATAATAAGGAATCGCAGTCAATTTTACCTTTTGTAGTTTATCAATCGGCTGATACAAGACACCTCGCCAATTCATCTCAGGCATCATTTCTGCATCCCCTTTTATTACAACGACACCACCAAGCAAAGAATCCACCTTTTCTGACTTTAATTCAGAATTTAATGGAAGATATAGCGAACTCAAAGGAACACTATGATCGCAAGCCTCAAGACAATAGACAATTGGACCTCTCTGAAGAGCAACAAGTCCCTGGTCTGCCTTTACCCTTGGATTTGCAACCATCTTCTTCACCGTCATAGGGAAATTAACCTCCACACGGTCTGATGAACGCCATTCCCTTTCAATTACGTAATAACCCTGTTCAATTTTCGGTTGATCAACCTTCTTTTTGTTCACTGACAACGAAGGACTCTCGCACCATCCGGGTATTCTTAAATAAAGCGAAAATTTAGACGGTTTTTCAATAAGCGGTTCAATCAAAACTTTTCCATCCCACGGATAATCAGTGGTTACTTTCAAACCAGTTTTTCCATTTGCAAGCGATGTCTTAACCTTACTATCAACATACAAATTGACGTAAATAGCATTATCTGAAGCCGCGTAAATATATTCGCCTAATGACGCCAGGGTTCGCGCCACATTAGGCGGACAACAAGCGCAACCAAACCACCCGGACCTATGATGTCTGCCAGTGCTTGCCAGCGGATTTACATAGAAAAATTTTGTCCCATCAAGCGATACTCCTGCAAGCACACCGTTGTATAACGATCGTTCATAAACATCCGCATATTTTGCATCACCATAAAGAAGCGCGAGTCTGTGATTCCACTGCGCAAGAGCCACTGAAGCGCAGGTCTCCTGATAAGCGGTCAGATTTGGCAAATCATAATCTTCTGTAAATCCTTCATTGTGCGCCGAAGAACCTATTCCGCCTGTGATATACATATTCTTCGTAATAGTATTGTTCCAGACGCGGTTAATCATCTTCAACAACGGTTCATCTCCAAGTTCCCCACCCACATCGGTTGCGCCAGACATCAAATATGCAGCCCTTACAGCATGACCTTTTATATTTTTATGTTCGTAAATAGGAACATCATCCTGCCAATATGAACCATCATAACGATCAAGCGGGGTTTTGTGTTCCTCGGCAAAATATTTCTTCCCGCGATTTTCTATAAAGAATTTTGCAAGGTTAAAATATCTTTTTTCACCAGTAACCCGCCAGAGTTTTATCAAAGCAAGTTCAATCTCGGGATGTCCGGGATACCCCATCCGTTTACCCGGTCCAAACACTGAATCAATGTGGTCAGCCAGTCTTGTTGCAACATTTAATAAATCTCTTTTACCGGTCGCTTGATAGTGGGCAACCGCTGCTTCAAACAGATGCCCGGCGCAGTAGAGTTCGTGCCAATCCCGCAGATTTGTCCATCGTTTATCAGGTTCTTTTACAATAAAATAAGTGTTCAAATAACCGTCTGGCTGCTGGGCTTTTGCTATGAGCGCAATTATTTCATCAAGCCTTTTTTCAAGCACTGAGTCAGGGTGAGTGGCGAGCGAATATGAGGCGGCTTCTATTGCTTTATATAAATCTGAATCCATAAAAACAGGTCCCTGGTAACCTGCTCTTGCGCCCGCAGCGGCAAGCTCAAAGTTCTTTATATTACCCGCCTTGACAAGGTTTTCTAAATTAACAGGGATTGAAGCAATCCGGTTGGTTTCCTGTCTTGGTTTCCAGAAGGTATCTGTGATTTCAACCTCGGTAAATGATACCCTTCGCAGTTTTACCAATTGTTTATCTGCAGAAGTGCAGTTTAACGAAGCCAGAACTAAAATGGCGGTTCCAATAGTCAATATGGCTGATCTATTCATAATACTATTGCGATTGTTTTGTTATTAAATTTACTTAATTTACTCTATAATCTTAAAAAACACAGCTTTGTCAAAACTTTTAACCTGAACGGCTTGAATTTGACGTTCAAACCTCTGGCGTTTATTCAATTATGTCTTTTATTTTCACCCATCGTCGGGTCTTTGTAGACTTAACTACTGCGTCCATAACCGCCTGCACTTTTGCCCCATCTTCAAATGTAGCATCACAATCTCTGTTGTTTCTTATTGCGTCAACAAATTCAAACGCCTGATCGTATCTAAAACTAATCAACGGATTGCCCTCCAACGGATTGCGTTTGCTGCCGGGCAACTTCCAGAATTTTTCCGGCACAGGCATCGGTTTAAGCTCAGATTCACCTTTCTTTGATACTAAAAGCTCGTTCCATTTTTCAGTTAAATAAACGATCGTGCCTTCACTGCCGTTAATTTCAACATAGTCAAGACTTCTCCAACTCTCTCCTCTGCCGGTGGCAAGTTTACTGCTCTCAAGCATTCCGGTCGCCCCGTTCTTAAACTCTGCGATTACTCCGACCCAATCATCAAGTTCATTGACAATTCCGCCCCTTGTTTTATGAACAGTTTTCATATTTGCGACCAACTGGTCTATATCGCCCACTAAAATGTGGGCAAAATCAATTCTGTGCGACAACATATCACCCAATTCACCGGTGCCTGCAAAGCGCTCTATCTGTCGCCAGCCAAGATATCGGTCACCCCAATCCTGCAAACGGCAAGAACGAAAATTATATGGAACACCAATAAATCCTTGTTTAACCAGCTCTCGCATATAACGCATAGCCGGAACGAACCGATACGTAAAAGCGGTCATATTCCGAACGCCAGTCTTTTTAGCCGCTTCAGCCATTGCTTTAGCCTCACTGTAAGACATTGCTATCGGCTTTTCGCATAACACATGTTTTCCAAAATTAATAGCAGCCATTGCAATCTCATAATGCGTGCAATTGGGCGTAGCAATGACAACTGCTTCAATATCATCGCGCTGTAAAAATTCTTTAAAATCTGTAACTGCGTTCGGGATGTCATATTTTGACTGCACATCCTTGAGAAGTTCAGGATTGGTATCACAAATGCCGATAATTTTTGTATCCGGACACAACTTGAACCCTGGTATGTGGTTTTGTAACGTAATGCCACCGCACCCGATAATGCCAATGTTTATTGAACCCATATTTTGAAATATTCTTAAAAATTATGATCAGCACCCTTACTTATTTTACCACGTTACACAATTTATTGAATCTTTTTTTAAACTAACACGTCAAAATAAATGAAGACTTATGAAAACAAATCAAGAAAATTGCCTGTCTTCTAATTGTATAAATCCCACTACAAAATACACCTTAATCGCGGCAATTTGTCTCATTGCCGGACTTGTTGCCGGAGTGTCAATTATTCATCAGATTTATAAGCATAATGAAAAAAAACGAATAGAGATTGCAAGGGAGGAGGTTGCAAAATTGTTTGATATATTCAGTCAGAAGATAGAGGCGAAACTTCAAAAAATCCAACCGCAAATAACAAAACTTGAATCTGATCTTTCTGCTTATCAATACATTGAAAAACCTTCCGATATCAAATTAGGTCCGTATAGGGCTCAATTGAGAAAAATAAAAATAACATTGAATGATATTGAAAACATACTTGATCAAGCCGCAAATGATGCAGGGAGGTTAATTGATAAACATAAAGTTTCTGTTCAAGACATTTTTGATGAAAGCCAGAAAGATAAACTTTCACAACTTAAAAAACTCTATTCTGAACTTTCGCAAAATCTTCAATTTCTTGAGGTGCAAATAGAAATGACCGAACAGTTTAAAAATCAACTTGAAATGGCAGAAGCCCGCCAACAAAACCGCGAACTTATTGAACAGATCAAGAATGTGGTAAAGGAAATTGAATCAATTCAGAAAGGGCAAAACGAAATTATTGAACTTGTGAAATCTGAAAGTCACGGGACATCAAAACGGGATAATGAGAATATTCTTGCTTTTGCAAAAATGCAAAATGAACTTGCGCAAACTATGATTCTTGCTACAGCAATTCAAAGTCAAGCCGCTAACCAACCAGCTGTCTATTCGCCTCCGTGCGTAGTTGACCCCTATTATGCTAACTACAATCCACCATTAGTAATCGGCACGCATTACAAAACAGTAGGTGAAAGAATGGGTCCGTCTTATGGAACGCCTTCGGCTTATAGAATTTATCCTGTTCCATATCCGTATAATCCTACATATATACCAACCTATTCAGTCCACCGCGCCGGCGCTTATACCATCTACAATGCCGGTAGAAGATGGCGCTAAGGATGAAAAATATTATTGCTGATCTGACTTTTTGACTAATTGAGCGATAATCCTGACTTCTCTATTTTTAATAAACTGTTTTAACAATTTGAACAATAAAATCCGGTGTAGTTCCGCAGCATCCCCCAATAAATCCCGCACCTGCGCTTATCAAAGCGGGAACATAACTAGCAAATTCCTCAGGGGTAGTTTTGTAACACACCCTGCCATCGATCATCACTGGAAGTCCCGCATTTGGTTTTATCCAGACTGGTCTAGAAGAAGCTTTATAAAGTCTTTCACATATTTTTAAAAATGTTTCAATCCCCTGACCGCAATTAGAACCAACAATGTCAGCGCCTGCTGAGATTAACCTTTCTGCAGCCTCTTCGGGCGTATTTCCCATCATAGTCCTGTCTTTCTCTTTGCCACAATCAAAAACCATACAGGCAACAATCGGAAGGTTTGTTAATTTAGCGGCTTTAACGGCAATAACCGCCTCTTCAATATCCGACATTGTTTCTATAACCAATGCATCCGCACCTGCTTCTGCCAGAGCCTGAGCCTGTTCTAAAAAGGCATTAAATAATTCTTCTTCTGTGACATCGCCGCTCATTAACAACTTCCCGGATGGACCAATTGAAGCAAATACATAAGCGGCGTTTCCAGCGGCAGATTTTGAAATCTGAACTCCCCTTTTATTAATTTCAGAAACATTGTTTGCCAGCTCTGGCAAATCCGATAAACGGACCCTGTTTGCTCCAAATGTGTTTGTCAAAATTACCTTGCTGCCGGCTCTTACATAAGATTCTGCGACTTCAAATACTTTATTGGGATTTGTCAAATTCCAGCTATCTGGAACCTCACCTGGTTGAAGACCTTTGAGTTGAAGTTGAGTTCCCCAGGCTCCATCTAATACAACCGGGGTGTTTTTTAATAAATTTTCTAAAAACTTATGCATTAATAAAACCGGCTCTCTGTATCAGCAGAATTAATTCACTATTTTAAATTCAGGTTCTAACAAGTTGCTAAATATCTCATTATGCTGCAATAAGTTTTCGGGCAAGGGCAACTGCCCCGGGGGCATTTTCACTGTATCCATCAGCGCCTATTTCTTCAGCGAACTTTTGTGTAATCGGAGCGCCACCAACAAGCACTTTCACCTTATCCCGAACACCGCTGTTTTTTAGCGCGTCAATTGTTGTTTTCATTGCGGGCATTGTGGTGGTAAGCAATGCGGACATCGCAACTATGTTCGCATCCATATTTTTGACCGCATCTACAAATTTTTCTGGTGCAACATTTACGCCAAGGTCTATAACTTCAAATCCACCACCTTCAAGCATAGCAGCTACAAGATTTTTTCCTATGTCGTGCAGGTCACCCTTTACCGTTCCTATTACAACGCGTCCCTGAGCTTTTACGCCTCCAGAAACAAGTTTAGGTTTTACAAGCTCAAGGCAAGCCTTCATCGCGCGGGCAGATAGCAACAGTTCTGGAACAAAATATTCATTACAATCAAAACGCCGCCCAACTTCGTTCATCGCAGGAACCATATAATCGTGAACAATTTTTACCGGGTCTATCCCCGCATTTAGCGCTGATTCAGTAACAGAACGAGCGGTTTGAACATCTCCATTAATAATAGCGTCGCTTAATTTTTTGAGGTCTTCCATAATTAAATCTAAAATATTGAAACTATTATGATTAATGCAAGCAAAAAGTATTAAAAAACGGCAAAATTAATTGCATAATTTTTCCCCGAGAACCGTTTCATACATTGCTATTATGTTTTCAACAGGTGTGTTTGCCTGAATATTGTGAATAGTTGCAAAAACAAAGCCGCCGCTTTTTCCAAAGATTCTTATACGTTCGGTTACCTCTTCTTTTACTTCATCGGCTGAACCGAATGGGAGTGTACACTGAGTATTGACGCCACCACCCCAGAATACTATTTTATCCCCATATTTGCGCTTTAACTGATCAGGCTCCATTCCAGCCGCCGAACATTGAACAGGATTGATTATATCAACACCGCATTCAATCAGGTCGTCCATTAACATAGCAATTGAGCCACAAGAATGATAAAATGTCTTCCAGTTCGTGTTTGAATGAATCCAATCGTTTATTTTTTTATAGAAAGGTTTCCACAAACTTCTGAATAACGAGGGCGATATTAATGGTCCTCTTTGAGAACCAAAATCTGTGCCACTAACAACAATTATATCTATTTTATCACCGACAGCCTGTTTATATAGTTTCAGATTTTCAATACCAATATCTGTTTGAATAGCAAATATGTCGCGAATGTAATCAGGATTTTCCACCAGCATTTCATACCATCTTTGCGGATCGCGAATTCCGTGTGGGTTTCGGATCGACATACCGGGCACAAGCGCGATATCACCAAGACCTCCCTGCCACCAACAACCAACCAGAGATTTTTCGGTGTTTTTATAATAATAATCGGCAGTTGATTGAAGATAATTCAGTTCTTCCTCGTTATACAATCTTACCTGCTCCTCGGCAAACTCTCGTGGATCAAGTCTTTTTTCGGCATCTGGTTGCTGACGAACTATTGCGTCAAAATAAAAACCGTCTTTCGGCATCCTCGCCGATGGCGGAGTAGATAAATCGCCTTCCGGGTGCATCAAAAGATCGCCATTTGAATCAACTGTCACGTTAAAAAATTCGCTTACTAACAAATCTGTGCCATCAAAAAACTTGAAAGGTTTCCAACCACAATTGGGGAAGCCGAATATGGTAGTCGGCAATTGAAGACCTATGGTGTCAATCTGGAGAATTTCTGCTACTTCAGTATCAACTTCGGCAAGCATTTGCATCGGCTCAATGACCTTCACCGGTTCATAAGGCAAACCAAGAGCTCTTCTTAATCTTGAATAAGTTGTGCAATGAATACCGGTGACGGGCGTACTGCCTAAGTCTACGGGAACCCTGTCGGATGGCTTGTGATTAATAGCAGCCCGCACCCTCTCCCTTGAGGTCATCTGGTTCATACAAAAATAAAAAAGAAATTTTAAATATAATACAAGACAAAAAATCCCCGCCGTGGCCGTGTGACAACTGTTCCTGTGAACTATTTAAGTACAGGTGGGTGCCCGCACGATCGCTTTCGACTTCCAGTGAAGGCATGTCGGCCACGACCGATATTAAGGCTCCCTCATTTCTCTATTACGGTTCAAGGACTTAGTTTGTAATCACGCACCCGGCAGGGAAATCCTTCTATTTACTCTCA
>JBAMMJ010000138.1:35721-36005 GCA_039793825.1 Verrucomicrobiota bacterium
GTCCTTTATAGCATACCCACTGCGGGCTACACTATCAAAATTAAATTTATTTTTATTATCTGGAAAAAGTATATCTGGGATATAAATTAATTCAAGTAAAAATGAATTTTTATAGAAGTTTTTGATATCAGTTTATGTCGGTTATTATCTTATATGCAAAACAATATTAAAGGCAAAGTGTTTCTTGTAGGCGCAGGTCCGGGTGATCCCGGACTCCTAACCTTGCGCGGCGCAGAAATTTTAAAATCGGCTGACGTTGTGATCTACGATGCCCTTGTCAATCC
>JBAMMJ010000139.1:0-4642 GCA_039793825.1 Verrucomicrobiota bacterium
TACGATTTTATCCGTTGTGAGCCATTTCCGCGCTTGAAAAAGCGCGGCCCCATTGAAGTGTTTCAATCAGCGATGATTATTGCTTTACCAAACGCAAAAAATACATTATTTCAGAAAATTTATGTATGCTAAATTAATCTTTAAGAAAAAATGAAAAGAAAAAATAATCAAATTACAGGAAATGCTGGACTGTTTTATCTTTGCTATGTGCTTTCAAAAAAAGGTTGGAATTGTCTGCCAACAACAAGGAATGCTAAAGGTATTGATTTACTCATATACAGTGTAGATGCAAAGATGAAGTATGCACTTCAAGTCAAGTCCCTAAGCAAACGTTCTCCTGTCCCGTTTGGCACAAATCCATATTTGATTGCAGATTTTTTAGTCGTTGTCAGAAATGTTTTGGATAATAATACCGAAATTTTCGTTCTGAAACGGGATGAGATTAAATTAACAAGGTGCGAGAAAGATGGGAGAGTATCATACTGGCTAGAACTAAAAGATTACGAGAACTATAAAGAAAGATGGGATTTAATAGGAGAAGGCTGGTAGAACGACATTGTATTTTACCGAAGATTCTATAAATTATTTGCATTGAACTCGGTGTTTGATTTAAGCCGAGCGAAATAGAATGCCACATTTGAAATGCTCAGGATACTCTGGAGTTATAATTTCTCCATGTTTTCTGTGGTTTATATTTTTGCCACTGAGCAATATAAAGGCACAAAGATGAAGGCGGTTAATGTTTCCCCATTGGTGGTCTCTGTCGTCAATTTTTCAAATCCATATAGTTTAAAATAAATATACAAAACTCCGAAACAATGTGTTTTCTTAGTCTTGGTATTATTTGTCTGATTTTTTATTTCCCAAACTTACGAAGCGATGTTGCGATCGCTCTCGCAGTCTTGCTGCCACAGTCGTAATAATTACTGCTTCGGAGTCTTTTCCTACCGGCGTATTATTGATTATAAAATTAATTTAACAAATCTTATTTCACCCAAAAGTGCCTTTTTTCCTGGAATGTTAATGGTTCAGGTTCAGGGTGAATCGGTTTGATTTTTCTTGCTTAAATTGCGGTAGTGTTATAGATTTTTAAAAATGTAATATTGAAAATAGGTATCGGATGATTTTAGCAAGTTTATCAGGAATGGTTGCGGGAACTGTTCATGTGGTATCGGGTCCCGACCATATGGCTGCAATTGCTCCACTCGCCGCAGAAGGAAAACAGGGTGCCTGGAAAATCGGTTTTCGCTGGGGACTGGGTCACGCAAGCGGCGTGTTGCTTGTCGGCTTTTTATCAATTTTATTAAGAGAGGTGCTTCCCGTAAATTTGATTTCTGGTTGGGCGGAGCGGTTGGTTGGCGTTGTGTTAATCGGCATTGGGTTATGGGGTTTAAACAAGGCGCTGACCGCGCGAATCCACACACATAGGCACGACCACAATGGCGAAGCGCATTCACATATTCACTTTCATAAGCCTGAAGCGGAACATATCAAGGACGATACAAAAAATTCGTCCAACCACCACGGCAATAAAGTTGCTCATAATCATACGCATACTGCTTTTGCGATTGGCACGTTGCACGGGCTTGCCGGCAGCTCGCATTTTCTGGGGGTATTGCCGGCTCTCGCATTTCCTACCAGATTTGAAGCGGGGAGTTACCTGATTTTTTTTGGAATTGGAACCATCTTCGCAATGTCTATCTTTTCCACCATTATCGGAGAAGTTTCGCGGCGTTATGCAGGGGGAACGTTGAAGACTTACAAAATAGTTATGGGAACGCTTTCCATAATTGCAATAGGCGTTGGAATTGTCTGGTTATTTCAATAAATTGTTCAAGCCGGCAGTTTTTGGGGCTGATTATTTGGCGAATGGAGGGATACCCGAACCTGATTTTGATTGATTTAATCTTTGATTATATCTGGTTTGTGAGCATAACAACGGTAATCCACGCCAGTATTTTTAGCAGGTTAAGAATTTAGTTGCGGGGGATAGATTTGAACCACCGACCTTCAGATTATAAGATTATCAATTTAATATGATTTATAGCCTTTCTTAGATTTAGCAGTTTTTTTACTCTAAGTGGTTTTTCTGGAAAGTGTTGGTATTTTTGTTGAATATTGGATGGGATGATAATGATAAAACTAAGCCGCTACAATTTTTGTAAATGGCAGAAAAAGGGACTACGCGGCGTATCAGGAGGTCTAAAAAGGTGTTTTTAATATTTTCCGGGCGTGATTGGATACTATGTCCTGCGTAATTTAATTTCCGGCGATTTTAATAGATGGTTTTACGGCAAAAGGGATGTTCAGTAGATTCGGATTGTTTATTTATAAACAATTATTGAGTTGTCATCTAAATTCATTTTTTTTCTTCAAGTTCCAATCTCAGATAGTCATACAGCACGCCATCTGTCCATGTGCGAACTTGTTTAGTGAGGGTGATGATGTTTTCGCCTGGTTTTAGAAGCGCGGCATCGAACTTCAAATTCCGCTCAATTTCAACTCCGCGGATACCGTCCCGATGCATCACACCAGATTCGGGCAATTCGCCGGTGGTTCCGATGTCCTTGCCATTGACTGCTGCCTGCACCGGACCGCCGCGAGCGCCACAAATTGCCAGCCGCAGAGTGGCTATGCCTAGAACTGCGCGGTCCATATTGAAGCGGATGCGCCAGGTTGTATTTTTCCAGCCGCCTTTGCCATCTGGACGAGGGGGTTGGGCGTAATTCCAGTCGCGCCGCCAGTCGCTTTTGCCGATAATAAAATCCACATCGTCGGGAAATTCCGAGGGGTAGAGATTGTAGAGTCCCCACTGCCAATAATGATCGCCGTGTCGGAATTCTTCGGCGCTCCGATTCGGCACGCCGATCTCCCATAGTTGTTTGCCAAAGCGCACAGGGGTCCATATCAATTTGCCAAGATTAGTTATTTTTCCTGCTTCAACGGTAACATTGGTTAGGTTAAAATCCCCGAGCACGCCGTCGGTGAATGCGTAGAGCGAATAGGTTCCGGGTCTGACGTTGGCAATGGTGAAACGTCCTTCCCCGTCTGCGCGAGTCCAATATTGATAATGTTTTCCATCGGTTTGCCAGTCTATGAGAAGTGAATCCCCTTTTTCGGTTTCTACAACATAGGGATCGTGCGCCAGACCAACCCATGCGTTTGAAGCTTTTACATCAGGCGCCTGCGGGTCGCGGACGATTAGTTGTCCACTTACACTACCGCGCTGCGGCGTGTGAAGGTAGTCCGCAGCCTCCGCCCATTCATAAGGCCAGGCTCTTTGTTCTTTAGCGGCGCGGGTCAGCGCATTCGTCCACATAGATTCATGGCTATTGCCCTGGTTGCAATACAAAAGAATAGGACCGACTATTTTTCTCCAATGTTCAGCGGATTTGATCTGTATCATCTTTCCGCCGTAATGGCTGCCGTGCCAGACGAATAGCAAGGTAGGATCGGCTGGTAATTTTGGTTTGCCGTCAATGTGTCCGGTCAATTCTACTTTAATTGGACCGCCGTTAATATATTCCAGACTGGGATTGACGACCCAGAGTCCAAGCTTATATTCCGAGCTGCTCCAGCCGTAAGTCGGTGTTTCTGAAAATAAGGCTGCGTAATCGTATTTATGTTCCACCGTGCCCTTGAACTGCCCGGTGGTTATCCGTCGGGCTTCCCGAAGGTTTAGTTGTTCGCCGTTGACCCAGTCCTCGCCGGTGATCATTTTTCGCCGCCGCCGCGCGTCAACTGTCAGAAAATCGAAAACCTCAGGATTTAATTTTAATACAAGTGTGCAGACCTCAATATTGAAGGGGGGATATCCCGGCGCGTGTTCTGCAATTGTCCATCCATAAATACCGGAGTCTCCGCGATGCAATGTATAACGAATCTCAATGTCAAGTGGGACTGCATTAGATTGATCGCGGTAGGGGAATTTAAGAAGAATCTCTCCCAGCGCGCCGTTGTTTTGTGATGGATTCTGAGTAATATGGAAGGTGGAGGGGGTTGGTTTAATCTCTGTCTTTGCCCGGCCGGGTGTGTTGCCATAGATATTCCAATAGCCCTGCCCGCGGCTTAATAATTCTAATCCATTAAACTTTAACGACAGAAGATTGCCATTGGACTTATTGACCGTTGCGGAAACAATGCCATTGTCCAGTATAGCGGTTCTGGCGTCTTCACTTATCCTGACTGGCGGCGCCGGGTTAGCCGCTTGAATACAACAGGCTAAATATACCAGGCATAGAATTGGAGCTATAAAGGTTTTAGTTGCGTCAAAATTTACCATAAGTAAACCCAGGTGTAAGTTGTAAAGCGGGTATCGGGCGGGTTGTGGAGTATTTTCCCGTTTAACTCTTCTCCGCAGCGGCAGGTTAAACGCAGTCTCTTATGAAAAAACAGCGGATCGCTGTCGTGAAAGCGGTATGCGGAGAATGTATTCTTCTTCGTATCAAGATGTGTCAGACCCGCCAGTGCGTTTGCGTATCTGCCACGATTAAAGTAGTAGGTGCCCAAAAAATAATCCTCCAGTCCAGACGACAGTAGCGTTGGAGTTTTCGCTTCATCTATATATGCGCGCATAATTGCTTCCAGATAACTAATGTCTTTCCAATCGCCGGATTTGCGCAAGCCTTCACCTGCGATTGTG
>JBAMMJ010000139.1:4652-5433 GCA_039793825.1 Verrucomicrobiota bacterium
CAACACCCCGGCGCCTTTAACATCACATAGAGTAAATTCTTCAAGCGGTTTTGCCAGATAATTTTCCAGCTTGTAGAGTTTGAGCCGTGCAGTTTCAGGAAGACGCAGTCCATTCAACGTGACAGGCAAGTTTTCTGTGCCGCGAATAATCCACCAGAATGGCGCGCCATCCGGTGAGTCTTTGGAGCGCTGCGCAGTGACCCGAATGCTTTTGCCAAATGGAATTTTGTAAGTGTTATAGAATCCGCTGGGGTGTCCTGTCTTTCCCATTTTTTCGCTCCCCCACGGGGCGCTGTTATCGCCAAATCCGACTCCGTGTCCAAGCCCCAATTCCATCTCAATAGACGGTATATTTTCGCCATCCACATATATGCGTATGACTGTTTTGTCGTATCCTTGCCAATCTCCGCCAAACCACATATGGGTGATGCAACCTTTCCCATTATATCGTAGCAGTTCTGCCTCTTTGTAACCGTTAAGGTCGGGTCGTTCCTTACCTATAACGCTGAAAGTTTTCAGGCTCATCAGGTCTATTTGCGAGTCTGCCTCCAACGCGCATAGACAGAGCAAACATAATGCAAGATTGCAAAAAAATGACTTCATAGGAATATTTTACGTAATGGCGGCTAAACTCAAGAATTTTTTATACCATTTACAGAGAACCTGCCGATCGTGCCACCCCATATAACCACTACAACAATACGATGCTTAATCTTTACAATATTATTAATGGTTAATCTTAAGAAGCCGCAAAAATGCGCTTCAGTAAAACCTGCAAATT
>JBAMMJ010000140.1:0-5402 GCA_039793825.1 Verrucomicrobiota bacterium
GACGAAGAAGAGCGAGTCTATTCAACGTTGAATAAAGAGGGGATAGAGACCCTTTATGACGATAGACAATTGCGGGCGGGCGAAAAGTTCAGCGATGCGGATTTGATTGGAATCCCGGTGCGGTTGACTATAAGCAAGCGCACCCTTGAACAGGGTAAAATAGAATTCAAATTGCGCTCCGCTCAAAAAACGGAATTAACGTCGTTGAACGAAGCCATTGAAAAGATTAAATATTTAATCAAAAATTCCAGTAAAGTAGAGCAAAATCCAGGCGTGTGAAATAGAACCTTTTATTTTATTTGCAAAGCCGCCGATGAAATGAACATCGCCTTTATAAGAAGAAAATATTCTCAAAGCGGCGGGGCTGAATTGTATCTTCAGAGATTAATGCAAGCCCTCGTTGAAAGAGGACATAAAATCCATATTTTTACCGAAAATTGGCAAATTAATGAAAAAGATATCACAGTTAATACTTTAAGAATTACCGGTCCGTCTTATAATAAACCATTGAAGTTCGCGCTGGAGGTTGAAAAGGCAATCTGTGAATTTAATTTTGATTGCGTATTTAGCCTTGAGCGGACGTTGCGTCAGGATATTTACAGAGCCGGGGATGGAGTTCACCGTCAGTGGCTTACTCAACGCGAGAAATATCTTCCGTTTTGGAAAAAATACCTTGTCCGTCTTGAACCTTTTCACCGGGTTATGCTCTGTCTTGAATCCATCACATTCAATCCGCAAAACACACATTTTATCATTGCCAATTCCGAGATGGTAAAAAAGGAGATAGTTGGACATTTTGCCTTTCCTCCTGAACGAATTAAGCTTGTTAGAAACGGTGTTGATATAAAGAGATTTTCTGCAGGAAACCGTGAGCAAACGAGGAAACGTTTTGGGATTAATGAAAACGATGTTCTTTTACTTTTCGCAGGCAGCGGATGGGAACGAAAAGGGCTGCGTTTTGTGCTGGATTTAATGAAAGAACTCCAGAGATTAAATGCTTCTTTTTGTTCTATAAAACCGTCTAAAAATAACAATGCGGTTAACCGAAAGAATTTTAAACTCCTTGTCGCTGGCAAAGGTAGAAGACCATTATTCGCGCCGAATAACGTTGTCTTTGCCGGCGCAGTCCAGGATATTGAAAATCTTTATGCTGCCGCAGACATTTTTATTCTGCTTCCAATTTATGAACCTTCTGCAAATGTTGTGTATGAAGCCCTTGCCGCTGACCTGCCTGTAATCACCACCTCCGCTAACGGCGCTTCTGAAATAATCAAATCAGGGGTCACCGGAACAATAATAAACGACCCAAAAAACCTTAATGCGCTAAAAGAAGCCGTTTATTATTGGGCAGTAAGAGGAAGATTAAACCGCAATGTTTTGCCTGATAAATCGGATTTGTCCATTGAACGAAATGTAAATGAAACAATAAATGTAATTGAGGATGCGATTAGATATAAGAGCGTTGAAAAGTGAAAATCTCGGTTTGCATAATCACGCTGAATGAGGAAAAAAACCTGTCGCGCTGTCTCATTAGCGCCAAACCTGTGGCGGATGAAATTATAGTTTTGGATTCCGGGAGCGTGGATAAGACGGAAATTATAGCAAAAAGTTTTGGCGCAAAATTTCATTTAAAAGAGTGGCAGGGATATGTTGGTCAAAAGAATGCCGCAATCTGTCTTGCGTCCTATGATTGGGTATTAAGCCTTGACGCCGATGAAGCGCTTTCGGAAAGACTGGTTGCTGAAATTGAGTCGGAAAAATCTAAAGTTCAGCCAGAACCATTAAGCGGATTTAGTATGCCGCGTTGCGTTTTCTATGAAGGAAAATGGATTCGTCACGGGGATTGGTATCCGGACAGAGTTGTGCGTCTGTTTAGAAAAAGCCGGGGAAAATTTGTCGGTGGAAAAGTTCACGAGCGACTTGAACTCGCCGGGAATATCGGCAAATTCTATGGCGATATACTCCATTATTCTTTTGAAAATGAAGAAGCCCACATCCAGAAAATTCATAAATACGCAAGGCTCTGGGCGGAATCGGCTTTTGAATCAGGCATAAAATCAACTTCTATTTCACCATACAGCCGAGCCGCATTCCGATGGTTTCGCGGATTTATTTTGCGCCTTGGATTCCTTGATGGCAAGCAGGGCGCAAAAATCGCCAAGCTATGCGCCTTAGAAACATTTTTGAAGTATAAATATTTGAAATGCCTCTGGGAAGGCAAGCCTATACAGGATTCAATCAGATGACAATTAGACGCAGGATGATTTATAAGGCAGGACTTGCTGCCGATATTCTTGGCAAAGCCTCAGAACTGGTAATCAGTTTTATTAGAAATAGACAAAATCCCGATGGCGGCTTCAAAGGGCGTTCCGACACGAGCGATATTTATTACACAATGTTCGGTTTTGACTGTCTCACGGCGTTAAAGTCAACGCCGATCTTTCCGATAGAACAATTTTTAGCCGAACACGGCTCAATTGAAAATCTTGATTTTGTTCATCTATGTTCTCTAACAAATCTTTTAAGCGCTATATTTCCCAATGACACAGGGGCAAAATCCATTGAAGATTTGGAATTTGATGCAAATGAATTTGGGCGAATAGCAAATCAGATTGAAAAATACCGTGCGGCAGACGGGGGATACAATGTGGTTAAAGGTCTTTCGCGGTCTTCTATTTATGGGAATTTTCTGGCTATATCAACCCTTGAAGAGATTGGCGCTCAGTTGCCTGACGGAAATATTATTGTTAACTCCATAATGAAGCTTAAGAGCGCCGACGGAGGCTTTGCCAATGAACCCGATTTGAAAGAGGGAACGACTACCGCGACCGCGGCGGCTATAGTTTTACTTGATAAATTCGGCGTCAAATCTTATTCGGAAAACATTAATTGGTTATTAAAAATGTTTCATCCCTCCGGCGGCTTTCTCGCCTCTCCTTCTGCGCCAATCCCCGACCTTCTCTCAACCGCAACCGCTTTGCATTGTCTCTCTGAAACAGGTTTAGATATGAATTTAATAAAGGAAAAATGCCTTGATTATCTTGACAGTTTATGGAGCGCTGAAGGGGCATTTTATGGCACCTGGGCGGATGAAACTACAGATGTGGAATATACATTTTATGGTTTGCTAGCGCTCGGCAGCCTTCATTAAAGATTTCAGCTGTCTTAATAAATAAGTTGTGTCCTGAAAAATTCGGAAAACGGTCTATTAGTCAAATATTCATACTCAAAATAGTAGAGGAATCCTGATTTATCAGTGATTTCAATGTTTCCACTGGTTTCCCATATTTGGGTTGCGATATTTGTGGTTGAGTTTAATCTGAATATCTGGTCGGTTTTCCCTCCAAATAGGAAAAGATGATAAACAATTCCGTTAGTTTTATTTATAGACTGGCTATATTTAATAATGTTAACAGGGGACGAGGAAGGAGCAACCTGGTTTCTCAATATAATCCCTTCAATTCCGCATGCAACTATCTGACCGTCAAGCGTTGCAATTCCATATAATGATTTCCCTGAGATTGTTTGCATCGGCCGCCAATTTATCAAGTCGGTGCTTATTAATACAATTCCTTGCAAACCAACAACATAATATACCCCATTCAGATAAGTCACATCTGTCAGCCATTTAGTGGTTCCTGAGTTTCTCGGCGTCCAGTTAAGTCCGTCGGCGCTTGTCATAATTGTGCCGGTGTTGCCGACAATTATATAGTTAGTGTTCAAATACCTGACCTTGTATAACCAATTTGTTGTTCCCGAATTAACCGACGACCAATTGTTACCGTTTGAAGAAAATAAAATTGTACCTTTTGCTCCGACCGCCACTATTGCATTTGACGAACCAGCAAGCCCGCTCAAACTATTCGTGGTTGGTGTTGTGATGCGGGTCCAATTTGTGCCGTTTGCGCTGCTGAAAATGAGCCCATTGTCTCCTGAGATATAAAACTGGTTATGCCACTTACAAACCCCTTGAAAGGTGTTTGTGTTGAATCTTGGCGCGGCATTCCATATAACTCCGAGTCCGCTGACATAGTTTGTTGTTATTAGGATATTTGTTCCAACATAATTTGTTATCAACTCCGGCAGATACTCGTTTGTGCTATAGAGCACTGTGCCTTGACTTCCAACGGCAACCATCATATTCGTGTCTCCTGAGATGCCGAGCAGCACTGAATTTGTTGCTGACAATGGGACAAGTTCAAGTTCCCAATTTACACCGTCACTACTTGTCATTAAACTTCCGTTATTTCCCACACATACATAAAAACCGCTGCCGCTGGTAATATCCCATAACCATTGACGCACAGATGATGCTGAAGGATTCCAGTATATATTACTGTTTGTTTTATAACCTTCATAGAGCATACCGGTCATCCCTCCTATTAGAAACAAATTTTGCAGACTCAAAGCAGAAGTGTAATTCCATGCCGCCGGTTTGTTGAGAAGCGCAGGCGCAAGATAATTTATCCAACTGATGCCATTGAAATACCGGACCTCGTTATTTCCAACATATAATCGGGTATTCTGCAATCCAAATGCAAGCGCATTAAGGGAATTTGTTGCACCTGTAGTTTCTGGGGTCCAGCTATTTCCGCCATTTGCGCCAATTAAAGCCACGCCACCTTCGCCAACGGCATAAAAATTGCCGTTGGTGAAACCTATTCTATTCAAATGTTGCGTTGTAATAGCGGTTACTTTCGTCCAGTTTACAAGATTCTGGCTGGTTAGAATCGTTCCGTTTTCCCCAACCGCGGCAATAATGGGATTTCCCGACCTATTCCCAAAACAAACGCCTCTTAACCAATTTGTATAGGGTTGTGTTCTTTTCACCCAATTGGTTCCGTCAAAACTGCTATAAATACTGCCATTATCGCCAACGGCAACTACTACCTGAGTCATTGTTGAATTGTAATTAATCCTTCCAGCCGCCACACCCTCAAACCAATCGGTTGTTGCAGGGGAAAGTTGCGCAGGATAGTAGTTCTCACCGTCCTCAGAGTACAAAATTAAACCGTTTTCTCCAGTAACAATTATCTTTGAATTAAAGAAAGTAACCGCTCTTAACGCATTGGTATAACCTGTATCTATCTGTCGCCAGTTTTTTAGATCAGAACTTATATAAATTTGACCCCTATCGCATACCTGAACCGCAAGCCCTAACGCGTCTGAATACCCTATCTCGGATATGTTGTTCCCGTGGGGATCAGGATTTGACCATTTCCATTTCGCTTGCAACTCTGACAGAGGGATTAACCCTAATATTATAATTAACCAGACAATAAAATTCATACTCAGCTCACTTTTAATAACCTTCAAGGATAATTTTATAAAGTTCCTTTATATCAACTATTTGTTATTTGTAAAGGTAAAATCATTCTATGCAGTGACAAAGCGATAAGAAT
>JBAMMJ010000141.1:0-5377 GCA_039793825.1 Verrucomicrobiota bacterium
GGAAGGGGTTTAATTTGCTGGGTTTGTGTTTTTTTGAAGGCTGGTGGTTATCTGACCTCACAAAGCGGTGTTGCGTTCGCGACTGCTCACTTAACACCGCACTCCATATAACCGCATTACAATTAATTACTTCGGACAGATATGAATTTCTATATTCAAAAACAATCAGGAGGGCAAATACTTTGCGCTTCCCGCGAGCGCTACAAAATATATTCAATTTTAAAATTTCGCATTATTCAAATGCCGCAGCGGCTGCTTGCTGAAATGCTTTCCGAATATCTGAAGCGTCGGCGTTCGGCAGTTTAGCCCGTTGAATCATAAGAATATAAATCACTCCTTTTTGTGGGTCTGCCCAACTCTGCGTTCCGTATGCGCCGCCGTGTCCGAATGTTCCTTTTGACAGCATTCCTGTTACGCCCTGCGGCTCTTTGACAACTGCAAAACCGAGTCCAAAGCTCATTCCATCGGTGAACCCGGTCTTCAAATCGCCTGTTTGAGTTTTTGTCATCTGGTCAATTGCCGATTCTGAAAGAATTCGTTTGCCCCTGTAAACGCCTTTATTCAAAACCATCTGGTAAAATTTGCAAATGTCCTCCGCTGTGGAAAAAAGCCCTCCAGCGGGAAACGGTGTTCGCGATTTATCAGTGAGGTCTCCCTGTATAAAATAGACTGTGGTCTCTTTCAAACCGCCTGCCGCAGTATCCGGTTCATACGATTTTGCCACTCTTGATACCTGCGCTTTTGAGAGCCAGAATGTTGTGTTTTTCATCCCGAGCGGTTTAAAAATCCGCTCTTGAAGAAACTCAGAGTATGGCTTGCCTGAAACCACTTCAACAATTCTTCCCAGCGTATTTATACCTGAGTTTGAGTACTCCCAACGCGAACCGGGCGGAAACTTCAAAGGCAGTTGAGAATAAGCCATAACAAGTTCGGCAAGCGAACAATTGGCGCGGGGCGGAGTCAGATCGTTTAATCCGGATGTATGCGTGAGCAGGTCTCTTAAGGTTATCGGACGAGAAGGTTTGACAAGCGTAAGTTTATCATTTGTTTTTTCCTGAATCATCCATTGATTTTTAAACTCCGGAAGGTATTTCTCCACGGAGTCGTCAATATTTATTTTACCTTCGTCGGCAAGCATCATAACGGCGGTTGCGGTGATCGGCTTTGTCATTGAAGCAATCCAGAATAAATCGTCTTTTCGCATTTTCCTGTAAGTTTGGATATCTGAATAACCGACCGAACAACTGAATAGAATTGAATCTTTATCTGCAACAAGCGCAACCGCCCCGGATATGACTCTATCGTCAACAAATTTTTGAAGCCTTTGCGGGATTTGATTGAGTTTCTCGCTATTGAATTTAACCTCGTCAGAGCTTGCCGCGCTTGTTAAAAAAAGAGCGCAAACAGCGATAGCCATTCCGACAAAACGCGGGGAAATAATTTCAAATTGTTTCATAATTCAATTATAACAAAGAAGTTAGGAAAACAAAACACTTTTGCTATAGGTTAACGCTATTCAACGACAAAATTCATAGGATTAACCACCTTTCCATCGGGAAAGGTGTAAGGGGTTGAACCAAAATTCACGGTGACTCTGATTCCATTGGCAAACTCGGTCTGCTGAACATCCCTGTCGGAAGTTAAGAATCTGTGATTAACCATTTCAGAATATCCAACTTTTTGCACTAACGGACAAATTGTGTTGTAACTTTTCACAAACCTTTCCTTGTTTTTCTCCCACAACTGGCGATTAAACATAAACATCGGCGGTGTCCCATACAGCACATTGAAAAGGTCGCGTTTGTCCCAGAGAGAGGGGAGTTTATTGTTGTAATCGCCCCAATACCATTGTGCTACCACACAGTCGTGATAAACAAGTTCCCACAACGGCAGGCGGTAGCGGTGACCGAGCTGGAACTTCACGACTCGCTGAGGCGGCTCGTCCCAGATTTTCTGAATATTTCTCCCGGCATCCGGAACGCGATACGGTCCAAGACTCAACATTCCCTCAAAATAATGGAGATAAGGGACTGCTGCTTCGTGGCCGGTCTCCGAACCACAAACAAGTTTCATATCTTGAGAAACATATCTTAATAAATTCATCCTCCAGATTTTGCTTTCGGCGCGGGTCATTGGATGATTTGTGTTATAACACTCGCGGAAAGGAGAGGCTGTGGTTGTGTCAATAAATCTGCAGCGGTAGGGATGAGTTTTTAATTCAGCGGGGATTCTTTTTTTAGCGTAGTCAACCGCGCGCTTATCGCAAAGGACCCCACAATAATACCACTGGTCGTTCGTGCCTCTTACCCCCCAACCGCGCACCCAGCGTCCCTTTGCGTCAATGACTATATCTTTGTCCCAGCCTTCGGTTGTCCAATCAGAATGTATTCCGCGGAGATATTTGAAATTTGCCGGGTCCATTACATCCTGATAAATATCATATCTACTTGTAAGTATGCCCATCTCGTTCAACTTTCTTATATTTTCCGGGCTTTGTGCGTTGCTCCAGAGGATTTTCTTTATCCCGGCTTCCATAATCTCTTTTGCAAGCAAAGGTGCGTCTTTTTCCCAGCACCAAATATTTACGGCGCCGATTAACAGGTCAACATTCGGATTCTCTCTTCGCTTTTGTTCAAGTGTCTTGAACAGGCCAACCTGCTTTGAATATTCACGATATTGCTTGCAAATTCTGACGTGGTCGCCTTTATCAAAAAATAGATATTGAAGCTTGCGCGGATAACCAAAATCGCCCTTCTGCGGTTCCCATATTGGATAAATCGCAAGTTTACCATCAAATCGGTTGATTTGAATTGAGGCGTCGTCGGGGGTTTCAATGATTGTCATCTGCGCCATCTTCCCGTCGCTCACGCCCCAGAACCCCATACAGATGCCGTGTCCGCCATACGCGACAAGACGCATCGGTTCAATTGATTCATCGTCCACAGGATACGAAATACCTTCGTTCATCGGCACAATGAGATACGTTCCCTTTTCCGTCACAAACGGATAAGGATAACCGATATTTCCCTCCATTTTACCGAACGCGTTAAGCTCTACTGTCAGCGCAGATAGATTTTTTTTATCAAGAGAAATTGATCCACTGATTTCTAACATCGTTTGAGGGTGAAAAAGAGTGAATGAGATAGATTCGCCGCCCTGAACATACTTTGCATCCAGCACTATGAGCCCGGGCGTGAGCGACTTTTGACCCCATAGATGATTATTGCGTTTATCCAGAACATTGAACGCCCCGTCTGAAGTTGCAAAAATAATTTTGATGACTGAATTTTCAATAGATAGAGTTTCGGGTAACTTAACCGCCGGAACGACTGCGGCAACTCTATTTAAGGAAACATCGTCTATCCAGATAGTTACCGCGCCAGAACCGATAATTCTCGGCAAGATATGCGAAATGTTCTTCGGAATTGGAAAGCGCGTTTTCAAAAATATCCATTCTGCGGATTCTGGAATTTGTTTACCGCCAAAAGCCCAATCAACCACTTTGCCTTCTGTGTCGTATGCAATAACGCATAGCTGCGCCGAGCCATTGCCTGTTGACTTAAACCAGCCTGAGAATTCATACCATTCCCCTGCAGAAACTGGAATTCGTTCGCGTTGATTAAGACTCCAATCAAGTGTCCCTTTATGAACAATCTTTGCGCATTTTGCCCCTGATTTGGGATTTGCCTTCTCAATGGACAATTCCCCCATACCCATCTCGCGCGTCCACAGGTTCTGCCAACCCGACAGGTCATTCTCAAATCCGCCATTTGCAATCAATTCGCCAGTTGCGGCGGGGAGGCAAAAAGAGAACAAACCCAGAACAACAACAATTGCTAAAAAAATCAGATTAGATTTTTTCATAAAATCCGAACTTTACATCAATTTTTCAACCATTTTCCCATCTGTGTATTAATATCATCAGGAGTTAATTCTTTTGCGGTTAGAATGAGCAGATAACGAATGGAGAATTTATCTCCACTATGATAAATTAGAGGCTCTTTATTTATTCCTTGAGTCGCCGAAAGGTAGGCAAAAGGGTCTGTCATAGAGAAAAATACTGAACGCCCTTTTACGGTATTATCCGTTATTATGCACAATGTAAGTGGTTTATTTTCAAAAACGGCCGATACGGCAGCCCATTGCGCTTCTATCAAATCGTGTTTACCTGCGGTTTGATATGGCAGGTTTTTCTGATTAAAGTGTCGCGCCACTTTATCAAACGCCCGCGGGAACCTGACTCCTAAACCGTGATAATCTGTGCCGCTCAAAATAACTTTGGGAACTGATGACGGCACAGCAAATTCACCGATCCATTCAAGCAATATTTCATCCGTTTTTTTATTCACAAACAACTTAATTGTGCGTTTTTCAATAAGCAACGCGGCTGCTTCATCGGTTGCTTTTGAACGGTTTGTCGGGCTTATCCAATGAATTAGTTGCGAAAACTCCGCCCACTCCCGTTCGTCGTTCGCGTGCGTGCTGGTGTCGGTTATTTTTACTGGATATTCCACGCCGGCATTTTTGCTTTCTTCCCAAAAATTGATTCCGTTTACAGTAACCGCATACATCAAGCCGTGGTGATGGAGATGATCGGGAGGAGAATCCAGAAGAACGTTGCGTCCATCCAATGTATATAACTCCTTTACATACGGCTTAAATTGATTTGTATTGAAGACATACAACAACAATCTCTTTTTATTGCTCAATATCTCTATGGAATCGTCGGTTTTTTTAAATTCAACACCCACAGACAGCACAGAGGGGCTGAACAGCAGGGAAAAAAGCAACAATTGAAAAACAGATAAAACTCTAAATATCGGTTTCATACAATTTTATAATAGAAGACAAGGAAGCAGGAATCAAACATTATAAATTAAATCTCCCCAAAGATATCAGACCTGAATAATGGGAGTGGATTCCCTGCCGGAACGTCTGCGCGATTTTGCGTCCGGATTAAAAAAATAAAGGACTATCCACGGCGCCACAGCACCGACTAACGCCCCGCCAACACAAAGGACCAACCCAAATATTCCAATCCAGCCGCCCTCCTTGTTCCAGATCAATAATTTATCCGCGTTGTCAAAAAATAGACGACCAATAATCAGACACCCCAGATAACCCATCGCGCAACCAGATAGAATGGTGATTGGCATTATCAAGGCTGTTATCACCGCCCTTATTAACCGATATCTTTTTTCTGTGCTTGACCCCATTTTTTAAATTTTATTCCATTTATTCACCTTATCAAATTAATTTTTTGCGTTGATTCAAATTTCCTGAATCATTAACATTGAACTCAACGATTGATTCCATAACCGATCAAAATACAACCTCATTTTTGAAAGGGTTACGATACTGTGGACTGGTTGACTGA
>JBAMMJ010000142.1:0-5370 GCA_039793825.1 Verrucomicrobiota bacterium
CTACTGACTATTAATTTTTTTTATTTTTAAAACTATTTTGAAAAAACCTCAAATTATTGCAAGTTCTTTTGAAACTTTTTCGCCTCCCTGTGATTCTTTTTGAAATTGCAGCGCCTCTTTAACCAGTTCAACTGTGCGCGTTGGAGTAATTCCATATTTCTGGCGAAGCTCTTCAACTGTTGAAGCATGCTCAATAAATTTATCTGGCCATCCAATCCTTACAACAGGCACATTTATATGTCTTTCGGATAGAAACTCCAGGACCGCAGAACCAAAACCGCCGGCAAGAACATGGTCTTCAAAAGTAACAACAACATCGGCGGCGCGCGAATAATATTCTATTGTTCCCTCGTCAATTGGTTTGAAAAATCTTGCGTCTATTATCGCGCAATCCACTCCGTCGGCTTCAAGTTTCTGTGCCGATTCCTTTGCGATTTTTAACATATTGCCAAGAGAAATAAACGCGACCTTATATTTCCCACTATTTTTGAATCCCTGGACAATTCTTGACTTGCCGATTTCAATCACAGCGGGCTGTTCTTTAATTGGAACCCCTTCTGCTGCGCCGCGTGGATACCTTATACAAACAGGATGTTTTTGTAATGTTGCCGTAAACATCATATCCGCAAGTTCATCCTCATTGGAAGGAGCCATACCAATGATGTTCGGCACACACCGCAGATAAGCAATATCAAATAGACCGTGGTGAGTCGGTCCGTCATTTGCCGACAGTCCTGCTCTATCCATACAAAATATCACCGGCAAATCCTGTAGCGCTACATCATGCACAATGCAGTCAAAAGCCCTTTGAAGAAAAGTTGAATAAATGGCGCACACCGGATGGAATCCCATCGTAGCCATTCCGGCTGCAAATAAAACGGCGTGTTCCTCTGCTATGCCGACATCAAAAAACCTATCGGGCATTGCCTTTTCAAGCGCTTTGAGTCCCGTCCCCGAAGGCATAGCGGCGGTGATACCAATAATTGTAGAATCGCGTCGGCAAAGTTTGACCATAGTCTCGCCAAAAACATCCTGGTAATTAGGAATGCCGGAAGTTTTAATCTCGGTGGAATTGCCTGTTTTAATGTCATACGGACCGACGCCGTGGAATTTTTCCGGCTGTTTTAAAGCGACATCATAACCGCGACCTTTCTGGGTCAACACGTGAATTACAATTGGGTGTTCACAACTTTTCGCAAATTCAAGCGTGCTGATAAGGAGCGGCAAATCGTGTCCGTCAATCGGTCCTAAATACCTTAATCCGAGCTCTTCAAAAATAAGGCTGCTGCCATAGCCGCCTCTGCCATCGGATTCATCATCCTTTTTAGTTTGCTCCAGGGTTACGCTTGATACGGCGCCTTTGATTAGCTCCTCTGCTTTATGACTGAGCCGTATGGCAAGTTCGCCTTTGGAAAACCTGCGCAGAAAATTAATAAAATCTTTCTGGAACTTATTATAACGCGGATTGGTGATTAGTTTATGAAGATAGTTCGCTATAGCGCCAACGTTTTTTGAAATGCTCCACTCGTTGTCATTCAAAATAAGTATGAACCGCTTCGTGGTAGAAGCGATATTGTTTAGCGCTTCATAAGAAATGCCGTTGGTCAGCGCCGCGTCACCCACTATGCAGATGATATTCTCGTCTGTTCCAAGACGATCGCGTGCCGCTGCCATACCAAGCGCAGCCGAAATGGCGGTCCCGGCGTGACCGGCGCCATAACAATCGTGCTCGCTTTCAGCCCGCGACGCAAACCCGCACAACCCGCCTGTTGTCCTTATTGTATGAAATCGGCTTTTTCTGCCAGTAAGAAGTTTGTGAACATAGGTTTGGTGACTAACATCCCAGACAAATTTATCCTTTGGCGTGGTAAAGACGCTATGGAGGGCAATCGTTAATTCAACAACGCCAAGATTAGGTCCAAGATGCCCCCCTGTAACGGATAATTTAGTTATTAACTCTTCCCGGATTTCAGCGGCAAGCTGAATCCGTTGGTCAATTGTCAACTTTTTCACGTGCGATGGGTCATCAACCATATCAAGATATCGGCTCATAAATGTAGCAGGCTAATTTTTATTCGTCGTTTTCCTTTTTATCCTCGTCCACATTATTTTCGCTGGCATTTGATAGTGACATCGGCTTCAGACTAAAATCTCCGCCTATTTTCTTTTCAAGTTCTTGAATCTTCAACTCCGCTTCCGAAAGCCTTTTTTGACATATCTTTACCAACTTTGTGCCCTCTTCAAACCGTTCAATCATCTTTTCAAGAGGCAATTCCTCTTCTTCCATTTCGGTTACTATGTTCTCCAGACGATTCAATGCCTCTTCAAAGGAAAGGTCATTAAACGCATCGGATTTGTCGCTCTTTTCATTCTTAGCCATAACTATCAGATTAACATAATGAATTTAATCTAATTCACATTTATTTCAATAACTAATAAATCCAATCAAAATGTTTATGAAAATACAATAACACAGTTTTAGTTCCCTTCCGGTTTTCTTAAAGAATTAGATGGACTCGGTGGTATTTTGACTTTCTCCAGCAAATCGGGTGTTGACGGATCAAACCCTTTAAATTTGCTGACTACATTTTGTCTTAATTCCGGCAGTCCCTCTTCAATCCCATTCACCACACACCGTGCCAGTTCAAATGCGCCATAGTTATTATGATGTGTCCCATCCTGAAACGCCGCCTTTGAACCATCTTTGCCAAGCGCCTCATAAAAATTTTTGCTCATATTGTTCAGGTCTATTAACGGCGCTTTTAATTCGGCTGCAACGGCGCGGACTGCGGCAGGATAATCTCCAAGACTATTTGTTATCTTTCCGCTTTCGTCAAAGGTTCTTCTATGCATTGAAGTTATTAAAACCGGATTCGCCTTTTTATCTCTTATCGCTTTTACATACCGACGCAAGAATTCCGAATAAGTGGTAAATGCCCCCGCGCTGGGGGTTTTGTCTTTCTGGTCATTATGACCAAACTGAATAAAAACATAATCACCCGGTTTAATAACATCTAATACCTTTGAAAGCCGAAGCGCGCTATAAGAAGAGCGCAATGATTCGCCTGATTCGGCATAATTTGCAATGGCAACATTATGCAAAAATAGTGGTAACATCTGTCCCCAGCTGCACCAGGGCTCAAAAGGTTGATCGCATACGGTTGAGTCGCCTAAAAGGTAAATTGTGGTTATATTATCCGCAGGAAAAACTTCAATGGCACAAATTTTTGGACAGTCTCCATTAAATTCAAGCGTCAGTTTATCATCCCAATTTAGAAATTCGTCCGTTTTCTCTCTTGATTTTAATTTAACCTGCTCCCCGGTTGAAAGTCGCGGCGTTCTTATGTTTACATAAAACACATTAGTGACAAACTCGCCAGCCCTTGTCTGCGCGTTCCAGACTACCAACCTCCTCAATTCCGCTTTGATAGTTGTTGAAGAAGACTGGTAATAATCGCCCAAAATAACCTTTACTCCGTAATTGCCTTCGGGAAGTTTTACGGAAAAATAAAACGGTTTGTCGCAAGAAACAAAATCCGAAAGCAAAACGTCAGCGCGGTTTCGGTTTGTTGAATAAATCTTTTGACCCGGCTCAAATCCATAACCAATCCTTTCTGAATACACATTGTCCGGAGTAATCTTAATATATCCGGCTGCCGTTGCTCCATCGCCGAAATCAAATTTGATTGGGTCTATTCCAGCCGCCATAAACACCGGCATTGAGACGGCAAGAAACAGCGCGGTAAAATATTGAAAAACGAGATGGGATGGCAAAACCACACATTTGAAATAACTCAATAAGATCGCCTTTTTATTACTATATTTATCCATACGGTCTAAGATTTTAAAGAATATAACTCCCGATTCAACACACTACCTTTCAAAATAATAATCCCCTAATTGTGGTGGATACAGATAACCCATTGCTTCCATAGCAACATCGGTTCTATAAAGTCTGTCCTGCATTAAACAAATCCGCCTTTGTTTTGATGGTATGGTTGTTGAGTAGATTCTCAGTTCTCCGCGAACCGAAGTAATAATTTCCTCGCGCCAATCTCCAAGTATATCCGCGATTGCTATTACCCTGCCTTCAATTCTGCCGTACTGCTCCTTTGTGTATTTTACAATAGTGTTGCGGCTGATGTATGCCTTAAATGGAGTATCGTCCCAGAATATCGGATTAGGCGCAAGGCTGCCGAGATTTATATCCTTTGCCAAAAGTTTTCCGTCGCTTGCGCTGTATAACCATCTATCTGGTAGATTTTTTTCACCGCAATAGAACTCCAGTCCGGGCGAACTCGGATCAATATCGGCAAGAAGCCCCTGGCTATGAACGTGCGTTGTTGGATGCTGGCAGCCCCAGATTATTTTTCCTGTTTTTGCTTCAACAAGACAAATTGCGTTTGATTTATGACTGGGTTCAATTCCATAAATGATTTCAAATCCCGGTCGCGAGCGGTCAATGTCGGTCACATAAAAAGCGTCCGGGTGCCCCAGACCGGTATTCCAGAGCAATTTTCCGTTATCGTCAAGGACTGCCGAACCAAGAATAAGTTCGTCGCGTCCATCCCCGTCAATATCTGCAGCGTGGAAGCCGTGAGCCCCCTGCCCGCGAACAGGAGGGGTCTCTTTATCGCCATCCCAGCTCCAGAGCAATTTTAACTCTCCCTTTTCATAATTATACGCGTCCACTCTCATACGTGTATATGTTCCGCGCATAATGATAAGACTTGGTCTTTTGCCATCAAGATATGCAATTCCCATTAAGTGCCTTGAAGCGCGATTGTTATTATCATCGCCCCAATCAGAGACTTTTCCTCGTTCAATCCAGTTGACTTTTGTAATTTCCCTGCCGGTGAGTCCATCCAGAACTGAACAGTATTCCGGTCCTTCAGTAACCTTGCCTTCCGCATTTCTATAATCGCGGTCTGTGGGAGCGGTCTTTAACGCAACTTCCGCCCTGCCATCTCCATCAAGGTCATAAACAATCATCGGAGACCACCACACGCCCTGTTCAATGTTCCATCCCAGGTCATAACGCCAGAGAAACCGCCCGTCAGACCTATACGCTTCTACCTTGAAAGTGGTAACGCTCCTTTGCCACACTCCGGGGTCTGTTACCTGTTCAGGCTGTTTTATTACAAAATCGTATTCGCCGTCCCCATCAATATCCGCAAACCCAACCTTGCTAAATACATAGTCCCCATTTAATTTTATTCTAATAAATCCCACGTTTACAGTATCTGGATCGTATTTTATCTTCCATCTCACAGATGCAGGATTATCTGAATCAATACCAAGTCCATAAAAACAAGGACTTTTAGGAGGAGATTCATCCAGAAAGTTGCAGGAATCAACTATTGGAGCAGA
>JBAMMJ010000143.1:0-5348 GCA_039793825.1 Verrucomicrobiota bacterium
AGGAATTAAAATTCTTGAGGTTGCTCGCAGAAAAAAAGGGCGAGTTAGAATTTTGAATGTTAGACCTTCCAATACATTATTTGCTACCGTTCTTTAATTTCGGATTAATTATATTTAAATTACGTGACCGATTGGATTTTTAAGAGGTTATTTAGAACCGATGGAAGCGAAGGGTTTGTTGAACATAATTTATGAGGACGATGAGATGCTTATTGTGAACAAGCCTGCCGGGCTTGTTTGTCACCCAACGCGTCAGGGACCGGAATCAAGTCTTATAGGACGTTTGCGGTTGTATCTCGGTGAGGGTTCGCATCCGCAGATGGTTAACCGATTAGATAGAGAGACAAGCGGAATAATTGTTGTCGCAAAGACCGAACAGTGTGCCAGGTCAGTCCGAAAAATCTGGGAGAGGCGTCGTGTTTTGAAAGAATACCTTGCGATTGTTCACGGCTTTGTAGAAAAGAATTCAGATACTATCAACGCAGCCCTTGGAAAAGATGTGAACAGCAAGGTGGCGGTAAAGGATTGCGTCAGAGAAGATGGCGCCCCGGCAACCACGTATTATCGGGTGCTACTTCGTTTTGAAAAAGATGGCAACCCTTATAGCTTATTGAAAATTATCCCCAAAACAGGCAAAAAACATCAGATTCGTATTCATCTTTCGTATATTGGGCATCCGGTTGTTAGCGATAAAATATACGGCGGCGACGAGACTATTTACCTGAATTACTATCTTAAAGGCAGTCTAACACCAGAACAGCAAGCACGATTGGTGCTGCCTTATCAGGCGCTGCATTCAAGCCGGGTAAAATTCTCATTAAAGGCAAGAATTTACGACTTCTTTGCCCCGCCGGAAAAATGGTTTATAGACTTTATCGGCGTTTCAACAATGGATGAAATTCCGGGGTATGCGGTTTAAATGTTTTGGGCGTTGCCAAACTCGTCAAACCAGTTTTTCCACGTTCTGTAGGAACCGGTCAGGTTTTTGACATTAAACCCGTTTTGCTCCAGTATTCTTGAAGCAAAATAAGAACGTTGTCCGCTCTGGCAGGTTACGACAATCTCTTTATTTTGAGGTAGTTCGTTTATTCTGTTGCGCAACTCGTCAAGCGGAATGAGGATTGAACCCGGGATAAAACCTTTTTCTCTCTCGGCATAAGTTCTAACATCCAGAATTACTGCGCCTGAATGTTTTTCGTCTTCCACTTCATAGAATTGCGCAACCTTGACAAGGCCGTTAAGTATATTTTGCGCAGCCATACCGGCAAGATTAACCGGGTCTTTTGCCGAGCCAAACGGTGGCGCGTAACATAGCTCAAGGTCTGCAAGTTGATCAACTGTCATTTTTGCCTTGATCGCAGTCGCAATCACATCAATTCGTTTATCAACTCCGTCAACACCAACCGCCTGCGCGCCCAAAACACGTCTATTTTGTGTATTAAACAATAATTTCAAAGATAAAGGCGAACCGCCCGGATAATAACCGGCGTGCGAAGGCGGGTGCAAATGCACGGCTTGATAGGGAATACCTTCTTTGCGCAAAAGTTTTTCATTTGCGCCGGTTGCGCCTGCAACCAGATTAAACACCCGCACAATTATTGTTCCAATCCCACCGTCGTGAATAGATTTAATTCCGAAAATATTATCGGCAGCGACTCTTCCCTGTCTGTTTGCCAGACCGGCAAGTGGGATCAGGCAATATTTATTGGTAATCAGGTTCTTAACTTCAACGGCATCGCCTACAGCCCAGATTGATGAATCGCTGGTCTGCATATATTCATTGACGCGGATACCGCCAAATTCGCCCAGTTGCAGACCTGCGGCTTTTGCAAGGCTAACCTCCGGCTTTATCCCGGCGCATATTAAAACCAGATCGGCAGGCAATTTTTCCCCATTTTTAAGAACCACCATTGAAGCCTTTGCGCAACTTCCCACTGGCGGCTCTTCAAAACCAGCCACAGGGTTTGATAGATAAATGTTTATTCCATTTGCCTTTAGTTCTTTTTGAATATGCGCAGCCATTTCAGGGTCAAGCGGAGTCATCACCTGATTGAGCGCTTCCACTATGGTTACTTCAAGCCCGATTTTCTTGAGTTGTTCAGCCATCTCAAGCCCGATAAACCCTGCCCCGATAATAACCGCCATCTTTGCCTCTTTTTCGGCAATCCAGTTGAGCATTCGTTCCGAATCCGGTATGTCGCGCAAAGTAAAATGTCCCGGGCGTCCTACGCCTAAAACTTTTGGAATAAAAGGAACTGCCCCGGTAGAGAGCACGAGCGCGTCGTATGGAAAATCGTATTCCTGAGCGGTCTCAAGTTCGCGGACGCGGACTGTCTGTTCCTCTCTGTTGATGGCGATGAGTTCCGAACGCAGCCTTACATCAATGTTGTAACGGGAGCGGAAAGATTCTGGCGTTTGCAGAACAAGGTCTTTCTGCTCTTTTATCTCATTTCCGATGTAATAAGGTAGTCCGCAATTTGCAAACGATACAAAAGAACCCCGTTCAAAAATTGTTATCTCTGCCGATTCGCTTAAACGTCTTGCGCGAGTTGCGGCGCTAGCGCCGCCAGCAACCCCGCCAACAACTACCAATCTCACTTTTTTTCCCATATATCAATTGAGTTGCAAGTTTCAAAAAGGTTACCAAAATAAAGAGCAGAATTAAAGATATAGATAACATAATTTGAGAATCGTTTGCATTGTAAAGGCTAAGAAGGGGCTAATTAATGTATTGCTGTTTTGTATTTGAGGTTTTGTTTTGATAAATTTAAATCAAACTTGCTCATAAGTAAAAGATTTGGTATTTATTGTATACGCATAAACATTTGGTATTTTCACTGGCTATTTGCGCGAGTGCAGTGTTCGCATACGGCTCGGATTATCCGCGCGTTAGAACTGTTGCTATGAACGCCTATATGAACGGCTCCGGGATATGGCAGAACTCTAATTATCTCACATTCAAAAAAATTACCGAAATACCAGATACTTCAAAAACCTGGGTTTTTATAGAAGAGCGGGAAGATTCAATAAACGACGGTTATTTTGCGGTGATGATGGAGAGCCGGTATACGTTGGTTGACACGCCTGCTAATTATCACAACAACGGTTGCATAATCTCCTTTGCCGATTGCCACGTTGAGCATCATCGCTGGTTAGAGCCGACGACAACGCCATTGTTAATACGCGGGGCGCATTTGAGCGGCGTTCCGATTTATACATCTAAAACCGATCGCGATTTGAAATGCCTGACTGAGAGAACAACGGTAAAGATGAGAGAATAATGGGGATGAATAATGAATTTATGCATAATATAAGGATATCTTATACTATAATAATTTCTAAAAAATCTGTTGACAGGTTTTTTTTTTTTGATAAATTTACGATTGATGAATAAAAATGAAACCCAACATTTTTTGTTCAGAGAGCTGAAGGGTGTTGGTTTTGTTTCATTAAAATCCAGGGATTGTTGTGGTTTTTCACTTCTTCAGAAGTTTATAAAAAATATCAGTATTTTTGATTTTTTTATTAACATCAGTGCGTTAAGGATTTTCTGTATTGGCGAGGCAAATAAAGGTTTTCTATTTTTTAATGGAACGGCTTTCCCAAGGCAAAATCCGGGTAGAGTTTGCTGCGGGAGTTTAAACAATACAATGGAGGAAAGAGTATGAAAAAGTATATTCAGATAATCATCGCTCTGTTATTGACGACAACTGCACTATTTGCAACATTCAGGGATACATTATTAAAGAAGATATGTGTGTTATATACTGACCAGCATATTGAACAGTGTACTAAAATTGGCACACAATGTCAAGGAGCGCAATATTATATACATTATTATTCTACTAATGGTTTACCGATAGGTGGGTTGTGCCAAGATGCCAAATATCTATGGGAGACCTGTGAACAAACAAATCAATGGAATATTCAATATACTTATTTAATGTATGCTTGTAAGTACGACGCGGAAACAAAAAGTTGTGTAAGTGATAAATTGATACGTGAACTTCAGAATACAGTAGTTTGTGATTGTTTAAAATAAATTATTTGTTCAAATCATTTTTCAGTCTAAATTATAAAGTGTTTTAGGAATAAATGTTTCTGTAAAATGAACTATAGTTCATATGAATTATATATTATTAATTCTATTAATTAAAATAACATCCGTATATGCATTAGACGACTCTATTGAACACAAACTCGCAAGTGAATTTGAAGTTGAAGGATACTGGAAGTATAGATTACTTAATGAGAACTTTGAATGGCAACCGCAATATTATAAAGTACAGTATAAGAATAGAAATTGGAGAATGATTATATACATAAATGAGAATAATTTAGATTATATGGATATTGGTTGTGATGGGACGAATATTTATTTTGTTGTAAACAATTATGTAGAATACAAATTAATAAACTGGAAAATAACCAGTATAAAAACAAACACTGTACCGACTTGTAATGCTTATGTTTTTCCTTCAATAATTCCCACCTTATTAATGGGTAAAGAACGTTTATTCTGGTTTGCATATTTTAGGCATTACTATCCAGATTATTCAAATTCAGTGTACGATTTGTGGTATTACGGTTATACAACTCCTCTTGCGCATATATATTCATTTACTAATAAAATGTCTGTTCATAATTCTATCCTGAAAGATTCTGGGGCATTTATAGTTGACTCTAATAAGTTACTTAAAGCACATTTGCTTCCATTTTTGAAAAACACACCGGATTATGGAAAAAAACTTGATATTACCAAGTTTGCTATAGGTAAAACATCCTGTGTCTATTCTCAAACATTTTTTTTAACACCCGACAAAAAGTACGTGCCAGGAGATTTTATATTAATTGGGCAATGTGGTATACGTCCAGGAGAAACAAATTACGAATTTAATCCATCTTGGGAATGTTCATTAATTGTGACAAATGTGCTTTTTCAAACAGAAAATAATTTCAATTGTATGCCGGAATTAAAATCACTTGCTTATATAAATGACAACAGATTCCCTCAAGGTGAGTATTATCGTTCGCGATTTTGGCTGGCAACAAATGAAATAGGTAAAGCAGAATATAGATTAGACTTCAAAAAAATAAGAGAAGGGAGGCTAAGAAGAAGCAAAATCAGCTCTTATTTTGCGGTGATATTGGGAATTGTCGTTTTAGCAGGCCCAATATTATTATATTATTATTATAAAAAGAGATAGAATAAAAAAGACATTAACTAATAAATGTGTATTAACTGATTAATAATGCAAAAATAATAATAATAATAATGACAATTCTCATAATGTTTTATATTTGTCTCACGGACCATATTAATAATAAAAATGAATGCAACGAATTAT
>JBAMMJ010000144.1:0-5247 GCA_039793825.1 Verrucomicrobiota bacterium
TAGCGCTGATTTTAGTCTGCGGGATTGGCTATGCCGGCATTCAATATTTTCAATCCGGTAAAAAAGGTAATAAGGAAAATATCTTTAGAACCGCAGAAGTGGCGCGTGGCGATATAGTTGCCACAATTACCGCCACAGGCGTGGTTGAGCCGGAAGAACTTGTTGATGTCGGCGCCCAGGTGGCAGGCAGAATTATCGCATTTGGCAAAGATAAAAATGGCAATCTTATTGACTACGGCTCCGAAGTGGAAGAAGGAACTGTGCTTGCGCAAATTGACGATTCCATATATTCAGCTGAGGTTGAAATGGCTACGGCGCAATTAGCCCAGGCAAAGGCGTCTCAACTGCGCGCTGAATCAGATTTGCAGCAACTTCTGGCAAAACTTGAGCAGGCAAAACGGGATTGGGAACGGGCGCAAAAGCTCGGTCCGTCCGAAGCCCTTTCTCCCGCCGCTTATGATAGTTATAAAGCCGCGTATGATATTGCGGTGGCAAATGTTGCAGTCGGCAGAGCTGCAATTGAACAGGCAAAGGCTGCAGTTGAACAGGCGTCTGCAAGCCTTGCCCGCGCTAAAAGAAATTTAAGTTATTGCGTTATCAAATCACCGGTCAAAGGCGTAATAATTGACCGCCGTGTGAACATCGGTCAAACAGTTGTTGCCAGCCTCAACGCGCCGAGTTTGTTCCTCATAGCAAAGGACCTGAAGAAAATTCAGGTCTGGGTCGCTGTCAACGAGGCTGACATTGGAATGATCTATCCCGGTATGCCCGTGCATTTTACTGTTGACGCCTTTCCGGGAATTGAGTTTCACGGTGAGGTGCGGAAAATTCGTCTAAATGCCACAATGACGCAGAATGTTGTCACTTACACAGTTGAAGTAAGCACTGAGAACCCGGACCAAAAATTGCTTCCGTATCTGACGGCGAATGTTCAATTTGAAACCGGCAAACGGACGAACGTTTTGATGGTTCCCAATGCCGCATTGCGCTGGACTCCAAAAGAAGAATACATATCGCCTGCATTCAAACAAAAAATGCAAGAACAGCAAATGGCTTCGGCGACGGGCGGCGGACGCAGGGGGCAGAAACCAAAACCGGACTCAGCCGCTGCAAAATTCCGCGAGACGACGATCTGGGTGGAGAAAAACGGTTATGTTGAACCAATCAAAGTCCTCGCAGGCTTGACGGATGGTTCGTTTACCGAAATTCAGGCAGAAGGAATAACTGAAGGGTTAAAAGTTGTTACTGGTGAGCAAATCAGTCAACAGAACGGTATTGCCCAGGGCACAACGAGCCCATTTATTCCGCGGATCGCTCGTCAAAGGCCAGGCGCGTCTGGTTCTGGAGCAGGTGGAGGAACTAATGCCGGTCAGGGGCCCGCTCAACGCGGCGGTAGAATGTAAAAACCTATTTTTCAGATGGACCTAATCCACTTAGAAAATATTACAAAGGTCTATAAACTCGGGGAAATTGACCTGCAGGTCCTCAAAGGAATAACAATGTCCATAAGGCCGGGCGAACTTGTCGCTTTAATGGGCGCGAGTGGTTCGGGTAAAAGTACACTGATGAATATCCTTGGTTGTCTGGACAGGCCGACCTCTGGCAGGTACTGGCTGGACGGCAGGGACATTACCGATTTTTCGGTCAATGAACGGGCGCGGATACGAAATAAATTTATCGGATTTGTTTTTCAAAGTTTTAATCTGCTTTCGCGAACAAACGCTATGGAAAATGTTTTGATGCCGCTGACCTATTCCCATGAAAATATCCCCGAAAAGGTGATGAGAGAACGGGCTATTAAATTACTGGAAAAGGTTGGGCTCGCAGACAGGATGTATCACTTCCCCTCTCAACTTTCCGGCGGTCAGCAGCAACGGGTGGCAATAGCCAGAGCGTTGATAAACAATCCGAAATTATTGCTTGCCGATGAACCCACCGGGAATCTTGACTCAAAAACAAGCCTTGAAATCCTGACTATGTTTCAAGAATTGAATGAGAAGGAGGGGTTGACGATTTTGCTTGTTACGCACGACCCGAATGTTGCCAGATTTGCCAGAAGGATAATTCATATAAAGGACGGAATGATTGAAAATGGTGAGTATAACGCAAAAAAGAATGAGATTACAGGCATACCGGGACAATGAAGTCAATTCGCACAATTAAAACTGCGTTGCGCGCTTTGAGGCGAAACCTGATGCGGGCGGCGCTAACAACGCTTGGCATCGTGATTGGCATTGCTGCGGTGATTGCGACGATGGAGATAGGAAACGGCTCCACCATTGCGATTCAGCGAACAATTGCTTCTATGGGCGCCAATATTTTGCTTGTCTTTCCCGGTACAGCGGCAAGCGGGGGAGTTACCTTTGGAATGGGAAGCGCGCTGACTCTCACCCCGCAGGATGCTGAGGCAATTGCCGAGGAATGTCCTGCTGTTAGCGCGGCGGCGCCGATTGTCCGCGTCCGTTCTCAAGTGGTATATGGAAACCGAAACTGGGTTCCCAACTTCATCTACGGCACAACGCCGGACTATTTGGTCTGCCGCGAGTGGGCAGACCTTGCCGAAGGCGAGGCATTCACCGAACGGGATGTAAGAAACTCAAGCAAAGTCTGTATTCTCGGTCAAACGCTCGTTCGCGAACTTTTTGAGGGTGAATCTCCGATTGGAAAAGAGATTCGCATTAAAAACGTTACATTCAAAGTAATCGGCGTTCTTAAACCAAAAGGGGCGAATATGATGGGAATGGACCAGGACGATATCATCCTTGCCCCCTGGACAACCATCAAATACAGGGTTAGCGGAACATCTGCCACAGTTTCAAATCAAAGTTCATCAACCTCCAGCGGCAGCTCATCCTCCAGCAGTTACTTAAACAATCTTTACCCCGGAAGTTCCCGCGGACTATACCCGGAGACTTCCGCTGCGAATTCTTATGCGCCGCAACCTGTGCGGTTTTCAAATGTTGACCAGATACTGGTTGCCACGCGCACGCCCGAGCATATCCCTGCTGCTATGGAGCAGATTACCGCACTTTTGAGAGAACGGCATAGAATCCGCCCAGGAGAGCCGGAAGATTTTAACATTCGCGATATGACCGAAATTACCCGAACGTTGACGAACACCACCCGATTGGTGACACGGCTTTTATTGATTGTTGCAATGATTTCGCTTGTTGTCGGCGGAGTCGGAATTATGAATATTATGCTTGTCTCTGTAACCGAGCGAACTCGCGAAATTGGTCTGAGAATGGCTGTGGGGGCTGAACCCGCCGACATCTTGAGGCAATTTCTAACCGAAGCCATTGTTCTCTGCCTTTTAGGCGGAGCGATTGGCATTACAATCGGCAGATTGACCTCTCACATCGTTACGGTTGTTTTAGGCTGGCCTATAGCAACCTCAATTGAGGCAATCATCGCATCCGTTGCCGTATCGGTGGCGGTCGGACTGATTTTTGGATATTATCCAGCATGGAAAGCATCAAGATTAGACCCGATTGAAGCGTTGAGATACGAATAAAATATATGACAAATAGAAGAATAATTTCCATTCGGGCACCTTTCAAATTTGGCGAAAGGAAGGGAGAGTCATTATGAGGAAGAATTCATTCACTTTTTATTTCCTTATTGCAGTGGATTTTGCCTGTATTGTTTTATTGAGCAGTGGTTGCAAAGTTGGACCCGATTATAAAGCGCCGCGGGTTGATATGCCAAAATCGTGGACCTCAACCGCCCTCGCGACAAACACGAACGTTGTAATATCAGTTTCCGACTCCGCGGCATTTGCAAAGTGGTGGACGAATTTTAACGACCCTGAACTTGTTAAACTCGTTGAATCTGCGTTGAAAGAAAATCTTGATCTAAAGATCGCTATTGCGCGCATTCAACAGGCTCGCGCCTCTTACGGGATGACAAGAGCCAGCCTGTTTCCATCTATTGGTTCATCCGCTGCGTATGACAGGTTTTATCAGAATCGTCCTTCCCGTAAGCCAGACCTTTTCAGAGCCGGCGTAGATGCCTTGTGGGAGCTGGATTTATTTGGCGGCAACAGGCGCGGCGTGGAATCCGCAATGGCAAATATTGCCGCAGCGATGGAGTATTATCGCGATGTGCGGGTGAGCCTTGCGGCTGAAATTGCCTTAAATTACATTCAGTTGCGAACCCTTCAACAACAAATCGCAATCGCGCGCGACAATTTACAGGCTCAACGTAGAACACTTTCAATCACACAACAGCGGTATGGGGCTGGTTTTGTAAGCCGTCTTGATGTGGCAAACGCAGAGGCGCAGGCCGCCACAACAGAATCCCAGATCTCGGTTCTTGAATCCTCCGCGAGGCAGACAATCCATAACATCAGCATATTGCTCGGAAAAGCGCCCGGCGAGCTTCTGGAGGAGTTAAGTTCGGCAGCGCAAATTCCCATACCGCCAACCAGCATAAAAATCAGCGTGCCTTCGGAATTATTGCGACGTCGCCCGGACATCCGCAGGGCGGAGGCACAACTCCATTCAGCGACGGCAAAAATCGGCGTGGCTACCGCAGACCTATTCCCAAAATTTACAATAACCGGGTCTTTTAGTTTCCAGGAAAACACCCTGCCGAACTTCTTTTCAAACCCGATTAAATCGGGCTCAGTCGGTCCGGGTGTCAGCTGGGATATATTTCGAGGCGGGGCTATAAAGTCCAACATAAAATTGCAAGAATTTTTGCGGGATGAGGCGTTCATAAATTATCAGAAGACAGTTCTGAATGCCCTTGCGGAAGTTGAAAACGCAATTGTTGCGCTTTCAAAGGAACAGGAGCATTCAATGGCGCTCCAGAGGGCTGTGGAGTCCAATCGCCAGGCAGTGGAGATCGCATTAAAACTCTATAGCGAAGGGCAAGCCGATTTTCTGAACGTGTTAAACGCTCAACGTTCTTTGCTCTCTTCAGAAGACGCGCTCGCGCAGTCAAGGAGAAATATATCAACAGCGCTTGTTTCTCTTTACAAGGCGCTCGGTGGAGATTGGGAGACGGATGCCTTTCAGAAAAGCGAGGTTGAACAACAGAAAAATTAGAGCGTTTTTTATAAACCAGAGCAAATTTGTAGCGAAAGGTCTGGAATATTTATTTTAGAAAATTTCTTTAATTTGTGCGGGGATGTTATAACCTGAGAAAATCGTATAAACGCGATGCGCTCTATATATTTTGGAGTGCGGTGGTAAGGCTTTGGAGTGCGGTGGCAGCGCCACCGCTTTGTGACTTCAGATGTCG
>JBAMMJ010000145.1:0-5208 GCA_039793825.1 Verrucomicrobiota bacterium
AGGCAGCCGATAAGATTAACTCTTCACCGGCGATTGACGGCGAGGGGAATATTTATTTTGGCGGATTTGATCGTTCGGTTTACGCGCTTTCGCAAAAGGGACAACTATTATGGGAATTCAAAACCGATGGGGCTGTGCGGTCTTCTCCGATAATTGGCGACGATGGCACAATATACGTTGGCTGCGACGATGGAAAGTTATACGCCATTGACCGGAATGGGAAAAAGAGGTGGGATTTTGCGACAAGGGATTGGGTGCGGTCAACGCCTGCGCTTTCGGCAGGGGGGACAATTTATTTTGGCTCTTATGACGGCGGTTTTTATGCTGTCAACACTAATGGTAGTTTGGTGTGGAGTTTTCAGACCGACGGTCATATCTCTTCATCGCCGATTATAGGTTCGGATGGCACGGTTTATGTGGGGTCGTGGGATAAAAATTTTTACGCGTTTAAAAGCGACGCCCCGCTTGCCGATACGCCGTGGGCTGCGTTTAGAAAAAACCTGCGCCGAACCGGCTGTGTTGTATCGGATACTACTTTACAGACACAGCCGAAAAGAGAGAGCCTTAATATGCCGGAGGTCTCTGAAATAAAATTTAAACCCGGACAGAAAAGGGAGCCTCCTGTTGTTGCTGGTAAAACGGCTATAGAGCCTGTTAAACCTGGTGTTGAACAAAGGTCGGTAGCGCCAGAGGTTGTTCAGGAGGCAAAACCACAAACCCAAAAACAGGCGGCTGAAAGGAAGATAGAAAAACCGATAGTAAAAATAATCTTTCCTAAAAACGGGACACGATTTAGCGAACCACAAGTTGTGGTTGAAGGTTCGGCTCGGCATTCGGTTGGTTTAAAAGCCGTTGAATTCAGGTTGAATTCGGGTCCGATTTATCCTGCAAATGGGCTTGGAAGATGGAACGCAAGAATTAGTTTAAACGAAGGCGATAATATCTTTGAAGTTCGCGGGATCAGCATAACAGGGGCGCAATCTGATTGGGAGCGAATCATCCTGCATTATGTGCCTGTTTATCAGATTATACTTCAGGTCAATGGCAGCGGAAAGGTCTCTCCGTCTGTGGCGGGCAAGAAATATGAATCGGGGCAAAAAGTGGTTCTTATAGCCGAACCACAGCGCGGATTTGTATTTACTGGCTGGAGCGGCTCGGTTTTGGAAAGTTCTCCCAGATTAGAAATTTCTATACGTTCAAACATTTTTCTACAGGCTAATTTTGCGCCGATGGAAAAACCGACGCAAAAGCCCTCGGAAACGGTTGCGGTTAAAGAAGAAAAAAATCGGTCTGAAAAAATTGCCAGCAAAGAAGAAGAAAAGGTAGTTGAAAAAGACAGGGCATTGTCTTCTGAAGAAGCGGTTTTGCGTGTGAAGGTAATGGGCAATGGGAGGGTCTCTCCTTATTCAGGCGAAACCAGATTAAAGGTAAATAAAGTTTATAAACTTGTGGCGAAACCGGAGACGGGATTTGTATTTGCTGGTTGGAAGGGGGATATTGAATCGTCTGAAAGTGAAATAAAAATCTATTTGAAGACCAACATTGACCTTGTGGCAAACTTTGTTTCTTCGCCGTTTTATTCAAAGGCTGGCGACTACAGCGGATTGATTTATGAGAAAACATTTGATTATGAAACCAGCGGATTAATTCAAATAACCGTTTCTGATAAAGGGAGTTGGAAGGCGAGGTTAACCTTTGCAAATGAGAATTTGAGTTGTGAGGGGAAATTTGACGAGAAATTAGAGTCTTATGCCGCAATAAAACGCGGTTCAAAGGCGCCGGTGGCGATTGTTATGAGATTGGATGAGGAGTCAAATATTGGTGTAATTCACGGGCGGATAAGCGGGATTGGAGCGGAAACGATGTTTTTAGCGAAATTAAATGCCGCCGATACCAGGGCTACGTTGCCGATAAAGGAGGGTTATTACACAATGACGCTTCTTTGCGCCACAAATCAACCGAATCAGGTTGGAGATGGATTTGCGCAGATAAGAATTGATAAAAGCGGCAAAGTTCGTATTGAAGGGAAACTTGGGGACGACACATCGGTTTTTGTCAATACTGCGTTGTTGGGTGATGGGTTTGCGCCTGTGTTTGGAGCGGTCCGAAACCAGTTGCTTGTCGGATGGCTTGTTTTTACCAACTCGCCCACTGCGGATATAGTTGGAGAGTTGAATTGGATAAAATCCGCAAAAGACACTATTGATAAAATTCAGCTGCGCGCGATTGGTTCAATTTATAAAAAGCCGCAAAAGAGCGAAAATGTTCTTAATGCAACGAATCTTGTGGTTGCATTTAGCAATGGTGGAATTGGGGCGACAATCGGCAACTACGCGAGACTTGAAGCCGGGAACAAAATTTCGGTTTTATTTAGCGAGGTCAACCTGAGTCTGTCAATTGACGCTGAAACAGGTGTTTTTAAAGGAAGTTTTGTTCATCCGACGACAAAAAAGGCTGTGAAGTATGAAGGGGTTGTTTTGCAAAAACGGGGATGGGGCTCTGGATTTTTCAACTGTGAAGGCAAAAGCGGTTTGGTTTTTATAGCGCCTGAGAATATGGTGAATGAGTCTGCCCACGGCAGATAAAAAGGCGAATAGATCAGCGGCATAGAACAAGCCGACGTTCTTCGTCGGAGAGGATTTTCCATATTCCTTGTGGTAAATCTCCGAGAAGAAATCTGCCGATTCTTGCTCTGATGAGGCGCAAGGTTGGATGCCCGATAGCGGCTGTCATACGCCTGACCTGCCGATTTTTGCCCTCAATCAATTCTATTGACAACCAGCAATCCGGGACAGATTTTCTAAATCTTATTGGTGGGGTTCTCGGGGGGACTTGAGGCGGCGGGTCAATTATCTTAACGACGGCTGGCAGGGTTCTATATCCTCCGATTACGACGCCGCGCTGGAGTTTGTTTAAAGCCGCTTTCGTTGGAATCCGTTCCACTTGTGCCCAATATTCTCTTGGATGGGCATTTTTTGGATTAAGCAGATATTGATTTAACTCTGTTTCATCGGTGAGAAGCAACAATCCTTCCGAGTCCAGATCGAGACGGCCGACGGGATAGACGTTTGGCGGGAAACCAAACTCGGCTAATGTCCGATGCGATGGATGTTCCCGCTTAAACTGGCTTACTACTCCATACGGTTTATTAAACGCAATTAGCATCGCCTCAAGTCCTCGTGAAAATTTTTTAAAAACCCGCTCATATTAACATAAATTTAATGGAGAAAGAAGTTGAAAACAATGTGCGGGGCGATTGTTGGCATCGGGGTAAATGGGAAGTGAAGTGGGTTAAAGAAAAGTTCTAGAATGAATAAATTGAAGGGACTTTTCGTGGTTGTTCTGAGTGTGGTAAATAATGTTTTCATCAAAATGTTGCTTTGATAATTGGGATTGGAATATTATTGACGATGTAGTTAATCGGATGTCTGGCAATGGGCGCACATCAATTCATATTTATTTTGTTGTTGGTCTGGTATTTTATCAGATTTTATTCTGTTGCGGCTGATATACCTGAAATTGTGGAGCGTGTTAAGCCTTCCATTCTTGTTGTTCTTTCTTACGCAAAGGAAGGAAACGTTGTCGGGCAGGGGACCGGTTTTTTTATAAGTTATAGCGGCGAAGTAATCACCTGTCGTCACGTAGTTGCGAATGCCGAGCGGGTTGTAGTAAAAACATCAACGGGGAGGATTTATGCTGTTTTGCAGATTGTGGCGGAGGATGTTGCCGGAGACATTGCGCGGCTTGCGGTCAGGATTCCTTCAAGCGAGGTTAAACCGTTGCAATTAAGTTCTACGGCTCCACGGGAAGGGGAAAGGATAATTGTGATTGGAAATCCACTTGGACTTGAATTGACTGTATCCGATGGCATTATATCGGCATTTCGGAATACGCCGAATGGAAGGATGATACAGTTCACCGCTCCGATATCTCCGGGCTCAAGCGGCAGTCCTGTTTTTAATATGAAAGGCGAGGTTGTCGGCATAGTTAATGGGGGCAAGCCAGAAGGGCAAAATTTGAATTTTGCTGTGCCGTCGGAGAGAATAGCTAAATTAAACCGAGTTAAAGGGAAAATATTTGGCGGACAAATCGGCACGACACCGTTGCCCCCTCAACAACCACAGGCGCCGAAGGAAGACGCGCTGGCAAAAGGTTTAAACTATCTGGAAAAAGAGGAGTTTAAGACTGCATTGGCTTATTTTGAAGAGGTGGCAAGACTGAATCCTGACAACGCACGGGTTCATTTTTATATCGGTGTTTGTAAACAGGCGATTGGAGAATCAGCCGAGGCAATTGAAGCTTTTAGCGCCGCAATTCGTTTAAAAGCCGATTACGCGGAGGCATATTACGGGCTGGGTGTTTCCTATGATGAGTTAAAAAAATATTCTGAAGCAAGTTTGGCTTATAATCAGGCTATTCGGATTAATCCGGCATTTTCGGAGGCATATAATAATGTTGGGGTAAGTTATTCATATCTTGGACGGTATTCTGATGCTGTTGAATTTTTTGAACGGGCTATTAATCTATCTCCGCAAAGCCCTGAACCGATCAATAATTTCGGTGTGTTTCAAGCAAAGTTCGGTCGCAGGCAAGAGGCGATTGAGTTATTTAAACAGGCGATCCGAATAGACCCGGATTTTGCGGATGCTCACTACAATCTGGGCTGCGCTTATCATTTAATCGGCGATAAGATGGCTGCGCTTGAAGAATACAGAATACTGAAGGAAATAAATCGGGACCTCGCAGAGAGATTGTTTGAATTGGTGTATAAGTAATTGTTTTTAGATTGTATTCGGATTGAAAATAAACCGGCGGTTTTTCGCGGTGTGCTGCGGCTCTGACGCCGCTTTGGAGTGCTGTGGTAAGGCTACGGAGTAGCCGCAGCACAGCTTTGTGACTTAAGAATGTCAGGTAATCAAAGGAATTAATACCAAATCTGAAGAAGTAGTTTAATTCCTGGTTCTGTGTTGTTTATCAATATGAGATTTCAGATAATCAACGGAATAAATACAAAACAAAAAAGGATTTAATTTGTGGGTTTATGTTTTTTCTAAAGGTTAGGGGCTGTCTGATGTCACAAAGCGGTGTTGCGCCTGCTTGCGCAGGCTTAACACCGCACTCCATATAGCTGCGCTCCTTAATTTTGGAGTCCGGCGGCTCTGACGCCGCTTTGGAGTGCTGTGGTAAGGCTACGGAGTAGCCGCAGCA
>JBAMMJ010000146.1:0-1283 GCA_039793825.1 Verrucomicrobiota bacterium
GCGCTTCAAGCCAGTTGCCTTTTAATCTTAGAAGAATCTGACCGCAACCCTTCAGCCATCTGACTTTTGCCCGCAACGTTGCCGTAGCACCTGCGCTGATTCCAGAGGTGAGCGGCGCCCGTATGCGATTTGCGCCCGTATCTCCACGTTCAGTAGCCCGAACGTGAAGACAGCCGCTTCCGTTTACCCCGCCGTTTGCTTGATAAGATGAATACGAATGCGTTCCCTGAAAAAACCAGCCTGCCGCGTCGGTATCAAAATTCGGGTTCGGCACAAGATTGTTTCCATTGTATAAAACTTCAACATTGTCAACCAGACATTCGCCCGGTCCCATCAAAATAATATGCAGCGCGCTTGAGTCCCCGTTCCCGTTATCCAGAACCCCAGTATATTCAACAGTCACCCACTGGCTTTTCTGGCTCTCGTCGCTGTCTGCCCAATTATACGCCCATCGCCCATCGGCGCGCGGGTCTATTCTTTCAAGGCTGCTGCCGCCGCCATTGCTCCATTTTCCCCACCGCCCGCCCGGTTTATAACTCACCTCATCAACAACCACGTGCAGGGTGGTCTGAATAGGAGAGCCGCCATACTCATTCGTAATTGCAATTACAACCGGCTTATCAAGAGTTATTGTGTCACCCTCGTTAGAAAGTGAGCCGTCAAAATCGCCAAAAAGAATTGAGCGAGAAAGACCCGGATGAGTGGAGAGCAATCTGTCAACATTGCGCGCAACAACAAAATAACCGTTCGGCGGAATTATTGCGTTTGCCGGAAATGTATAGGTAATTCCACCGCGAAGCCGCCATTTTCCTATATTCACCGCGTTTGAACTGTTATTATAAATTTCCACATATTCTTCATCCTTATTCCCCGTTGGCGGATCATACATAATTTCATTTATTACAATATCGGATATCAAAATTGGGGCGTTATTTGTATTTGGCGTGTCGTATTTTAGTCGCGAAAACTCGCGCGCTCCGTCAGGAAAACGACCAATCGGAACGCCCGGCTCCAGCCCGTCATACCTCAGCGAATCAATCACGCGCGTGTTTGAGGGATTTTTCAAGATTACCTTCCCGCCCTGCGGATTGAGTGAAAAGCCGAGCTGCGCGGCGTCAAATTTGACGAATGAATAAGCCCTGATAATTGTGTTGCTCGGGATGATGAATTTGTTTGTTGACGGGTCGTCAGTCAATATGCAACCAGCGAGACTTACCGATTGTGAATGATAGTTGAACAATTCAATATAAGAATTTAAAAACTGGTCAATATAGAGTTCGTTG
>JBAMMJ010000146.1:1293-5099 GCA_039793825.1 Verrucomicrobiota bacterium
TCATCACCGTGGCGTATGGATTTGAAACCGTAGGTTCATTTGTCCCTGGAGAACCGCCGATGAGCTGGCTTTGCCCCCACGCCCTTGCGTCTCGTTCTCCAAAACTGGGGTTTGATAACACGAGTGAGTGCCCCGCGCCGTCGGCAGAACAGGGATAAGGCGGTTTGTCAGAATACTTCATCTCAAACATAACCGCGTTTCGGTTGTTTCGGATTTGCAAAACGCCCGAATCATTCGGAAGGGTTGTGTTTCCATAAAATGGACCAAAAACATTTGTGATATTATAAACCAATCTAAAATCCGAAGGATTGGCGGCGATCACAATGAAACTATTTCCCTGAATTATTGTCCCTTCCGGAAATGTAAATTCAACCGAGCCCATAACCTTCCAACCGCCAATCTCTTCAAACCACGGCTGCGAATTGTAGATTTCTATAAATTCAAGGTTTTTTCCGTCCGCTCTCTGGGCTGGGTTATACATAACCTCTGAAATGACAATCGGCGAACGTCTTGAAGATGGACCAATCGGCTCAATCTGCGGTATAGCCCTGTAATATTCAAGCGGTGTATAATCAATCTTGAAATAGACCCGACTATCCCGGGCAATTGTGTTCGGAACGGCAGCCCTATCGCGAACATTGTTAACAGTCAGCGTGTAAGTTAATCGGGGCGTAAGCGGGGTTGTTGTCAAAATTATGCTGGACTCGTTCATTCCAAACCGCGCAGATAAAACCTGAGCCTCACGATTTAAAACATAATTTGCAGCATTAGTTGCAGAAATCGCCTCAACCGGCTCCGAAAAATAGACAGCAACGATTGTTAAGTCGCCAAGACTTCCGGCTGATACAATTGTCGGCGGCGTAGTGTCCGCAAGCACCGTAAGCCGGGCAACCTGACTTGTTGCGCCGCCAAAAATGTTTGATACAATGCAATAGTAAGTTGAACCGTTATCGCTCATCGCCACAGGGGAAAAGAAATAGGTATAAGAATTTGCGCCTGAAATTGGTTGACCGTCGCGATACCACTGAAATGCCATTCCGATATATCTTGCCAGTTGTATGGAAAAGGTTGCGACACCACCCTCAACCACACTCGTGTTTTTTGGCTGTTGAGTAATAACCGGCGGACCAAGACCATACGGAATAGCCCTTGTCGCAGGAATCGGACGCTCCAATGTCCCATCCGGCAACTGCCACCCAACGGCAAGATTGTCTCCGCCGCCGCCTTCTTTCTGCAACGCTTCAATGTAATACCTAACCCCGTTCGTTAACCGTATCGGAGCAGATTGCTGGTTTGCTTCTTTTGTCCATTCTCGCGAACTTGTCCAACTGTTCACACTCGCAATAAGCCGTTTATTTGCCGGATTATCGTCCGTGCTGAGAAAAAGCTGGCTGTTATCATCACTCGCAATCCAGAAGATATAATTCCCTGTCATCGGCGGTATAATCAGCCCTCTGACACGAGTTCCGTAGTTGTCATTCCAATCTGTCGGAGCCTCAAAGTAATTAGTCAGCAAATCCTCCAGCGACGGGCTTGATGGAAACGAGGGCGAGTTAGTCAAATCCGAGATCGCTGTCCCGTTAATTCCGGTATAAACCTCGCGCAAAAAGCCGTTGGTATTCTGAGAAAAAGAAGTTTGAACAATCGCAAAAAACAACAATAATGCAAAAAATTTATCTCCCTTTGCTATTATAATTAAACGAACAACAAATTTTACAAATTCCATCATTCTTTCTTAACAACAAAATTGCAAAAACATTCTTTCTCTTCCCCGATTGGATAACGTCTATCCATATATAGCATTTAATCTATTTTGTCCAGAAAAATCAGCCGCGCGAAGCAAAATCGCCCCATATTAAAGCGACCCTATTGCTGGTGTCACACAGCCTAATAGCGCTAACATCCACGGCTGAGCATCGTTCCGTAGCAGGATATCTAAGTTACCATCGTAACGACAGAAATCACGCCCACCGCAAAGTCTTACACCGATTTAAATGTTGCAAATAAAAATATTCAAGCCATAAAAAAGATGCCTGATACAAATGGCAAAGCAGCTGAAGTTCAACCTCAAACCCCGCTCAGTACTGTTGCAATAGTTGCAGCATCTTGCGGTCAAGCTTGTGCCCGTTCCAATCTTCGTATTGGACATCTGACCTGCCGCTGTCCAGAATCCCAAAACTGCCTCTGAAATTCCAGAGCGCCCAGCCAAAGTTATTTTGCTTCCACAGTTCAAGCCAGTCTTTCATCCACGCAAGCGCAACATCGTGTGGTGTCTTGTTAAAACAGCCCCATTCACCCACAAACACCTGTTCGCCTTTCTGCGCAGCTTCTATCCACGGCTTCAGGTATTCAAGTAGTATGGCGTTTGATTTAAACCCCGGCGGCGGCAGAAGCCTGCCGTCGTCCGAAATCTGGCAAAGCGCCTGTTTTCTTCCCCACGAAACATCGGTTTTATAACTCCGCGTCTGTCCGTCGGGCAGCTTGATTTCAATTGTGTCAAAGATAATCCAGTCGCCGGCAACATTTTCTATAGAAATCTCTTTTGCGGCAGCGTCAAGTTTTGCGGTAAACCGCACATCCCCTGCGGCATTGTGGAACTTCCATCGCTTTTCGCTTTCATCCAATTTCCATTCTGCCGTCTGCGTGTTTGGGTCTATTACGGATTCTTTAAGCAATTTATCTCCCGCCTTTGCCGTCAGGGTAACCTTTCCGCTGATTCGCGTTAATTTTAACGATACCTCAGTTCCACTTCTGAAATTTCCGCTCAAAACAAGAGCCGATTTGAACTCCGGTTTAACAGGTCCGTATAGATATCCGTTTGGTCTAAAATTAGGCCAGACAGGTTCGGGCCACTTATCCGAGCCGGAAACCCAATTCGCTTTGTAGTGCGAAATTGTGCCGGGATGATACCCGCGCGTTGCCTGCGCCACGTTTTTAACCGGAATAAGTTCCGTCAGCGGCAGCATGCCAACGCCGTAGCCATCAACAATGACAAGTCTTTCCGGGTCAACGCTGTGGATTGCCTCAATAGTTTTCTGGCAAATTCTCAAGTAATTCTCGTATGTTGTTCGCGCCGGCTCGTTCAAGAGGTTAAAACTGAGGACTTTAGATGGAATACCCTTGTATCTTGCAGCAAACATCTTCCAGTGTTCAATGAACGCCTTTTGAGCCTCCTCATCCGTCCAGAGATTCAATTTTTCCGCTGGGGGATTTATGCAGTAGCCCGGGGCGCGATGAAGGTTTATTGAAACGTGAACACCGTATTTTTTGCCATATTCAATCGCCTGGTCAATGTCCTTGAGAACAGACTCGTTGAATTTGAGCCAGTCGTCCTTATCCACATAACACCGATAATCCAGCGGCAGACGAACAAAATTGAATCCGAGTTCTGATATCCATTTAAAATCTTCTTCTTTGAATGGAGAATTGCGCGATGCGGTGAACTTTTCCACCAGGTTAAACCCGCGCCATTTAGATACGTCAACACCGGCAACAATCTGATTGCTTGCCCCCTGAATAGAAATAATGTCCAATAAAAAAATGCAACAACAAAACAACAAGATGCGATTTAATATTTTCATACTTTAATTTTAATTGGTTAAGTAATAAATTAAAATAAAAATGGAGCGGGTGAAGGGAATCGAACCCTCGTCTCAGGCTTGGGAAGCCCGCGTTCTACCATTGAACCACACCCGCGATTTACCGATAAATTAACATCAAAGACTTTACTTTTGCAAGCATAATTTAATGGAAACATCTATGCCCAAAACCCGATTATGGAGTACGGTGTTAAGCCTGCGTAAGCA
>JBAMMJ010000147.1:0-2436 GCA_039793825.1 Verrucomicrobiota bacterium
GAGAGGAATCGTATTCACTCAACCAGTCCACAGTATCGTAACCCTTTCAAAAATGGGGTTGTATTTTGACCGATTATGGAATCAATCATTGAATTCAATGTTAATGGTTTAGGAAAATAAACACAAATATTCATACCATGCATTTCCTACAAGGCTTCTATTATCTAAAGAAACGTTTAATAAAATTTCCGAAATAAATTCTAACGATCAGGGTTATAATAAATATTTAAATTATTCGTATAAAACTTGACGAAAAATGTGTTTATATCAATATGGAATAAAACAAGTTACCAATGCTGAATACAGGAGATACAACGATGAAACGTGTATTATTGTTCGGGCTGGCGGTCGGTCTTTTAAGTCCACTGATGGTTGCTTCAACCTCGGCAGCTCAAAGAGAATATCTTGCAGGATATCTGATTATACCGATTGAAAAAGTTGATAAAAGTTACAATGCTGGTTTTTCAATGTATGTGGCGGCATGGCAATTGCAACGTAATTATCCTGGACACAATTTCCAGTCCGGATTGCCCGGCACGTGGATGTTTGCGCAGCACGACACTCCGCCGCCGTTTAAATTTTACTCAGATATTGAAGGTGGTCTCGGCTGGTGGAGGGATACCCGTTTTCCCACAGAGACACCCAAGTTCATTATGGGCGGCGTTGGACCTGACTTTTCAGAAATTGCCAACGGTCCGGCGCACGGATGGGGCAGCTGGGAGAAACCGCGCGGTCTTTATGGCGTCGCCCAGCTTAGTCCGTGGCTATTGTTCCCAATTGACGGATTAAACATCAAACAGGGGGCTTCTGGTGAACTATTCGGTTATGGTTATTTGAACCTGCCTCTCTGCGATGCCCGAACGCTTGTGGACGGAAAAGAAATCCCAACGGGCGGTAATTGCTGGACGCTCTTTATCAGCGCCGCAAACTTCAAAGGACCAGTTGCATTTTTCACGCCGCACTTCTGGGCAAATTCTGGAATGAAAAAAGACCCGCGCCTTGTTGGATATCTCCTTGATAGCCGTCCAGCCGAGCCAAATCGCGCTGTTCAGATGGAGACACAATGGATTCCCTGCCGGATTGCAAAAGATTCTAAAGGCGAGTCTTATGCCCGAATCGCGCCCACACTATTCCCGTTGAATGAAAACGGGATGTCCATCCTCGTTCACAAGGATACTGTTTACAACAACAAGGCGTTATATGATGCGGTGAAAGCATGGCTTGAAGGCGGTCCGGTCTCCAACGGCGCCATAAATCCTGAAGGCGCCTTTCAGCGCCAGTTTGTCCGACGTGGTTACGCCACCTGGCAGATACACATTCCGAACCAGGATGGAAAAGGCGAGACGCGCATAGACATTGATTGGAATTCCTTCGCCACGCCAACCCCGTTAGACCAGGATACTTATGCCTACCAGTGGAACTTTGAACTTGCAAAGAAGGAAGGAAAATATGTCGTCCTGCCCGAGTACTATAAACTTGTGGACCCCGGCGAAGGTAAAAAGCCTAAATGGAAGCCTGTGCCACCGGATAAAGTGCCGACTGAGACCGGATTGCATCAATTGAAATTTGAACGTCCAGTTGAGAAAAAACAGCCGCCCTACACAACCCCTGAGGAGCCGCAAAGTTGCTGGAAAAAACCAGGACCAAAGGCAGGTCCGTTCAAAGTGCGTCTGGGCGACGGCAGCATTGTTACTTATTACTGGTATCGCTTTGCCGATCAGCCTGCTATGCTGAATGCCGGCCTAACAGAAGCCGATCGCGAACGTATGCAGGCAAAGGTAGAAAAACTCCATCGCGAGTGGACTAAAGACCGCGTCTATTTGCCTTTACCATCGCGAGGTAAACTGGCGGAGGTTGACCCAGCCCAGCTCGTCACCCCGCCTAAAGGGCTGGAATTTGGTTATGTGCCAATTGCAACCAAACAGGAACCAGGACAATAAACAGAGTTAGAAAAAATAATTTTTGAAATCAGATTTCCAACTCTCTGGAGAGAAGGATTTGTTTCATCTGGAATCACAAAGCAGCGTCGCGTCCGCCTTCGCGGCCTTTGCCGCCGCGCTCTGAAGTGTAGCGTTCATTTTATCACCACTTCGTTCGGGATTGAGGAACACTAACTAAATAGAGTCAAAAACCGATGACCTCAAATTTCCTCCAGCCAATTTGAATTTTGAAACAAAATTTGAAACTGGCGTGTTTTTATAATAGAGTATGAAAAAGATGAGCGCCAAACGACGAATTAAAAACTGTTTAATCAATTGCAGGGCATTGTGTCGTATCGGTTCTGTAAAATCGGCTTTTACTCTTATTGAATTGCTCGTTGTTATCGCTATAATAGCGATTCTTGCCTCGTTTTTAATGCCTGCCATTTCACGCGCCAAAGAGAGCGGCAAGAGAATCGCCTGTGTTAACAATATGCGGCAACTCGGTCTTGCGGTT
>JBAMMJ010000147.1:2446-6128 GCA_039793825.1 Verrucomicrobiota bacterium
CTATGTATGCCGATGAAAACGGGGGGCAGTTTCCGCCTCGCGCAACACCGCTCTGGATGACAAGGCTTCTGCCGTTTTACCAGAATGTGTCAATTTTAAAATGCCCAACCGATACCGTCCAGCCGATGCCTACAAATGCATTAACAGGACCTCTGCTTACTTTGTTTGGTATGAGCGCCGCGGATTTTGCAGCAAGAAGTTATATCATTAATGGATGGAATGATTGGTTTGAATCAAATTTATCACCCCAGGAGTATGCCGTGTTTCAGAATCACCAATGGCAGTACGGTATGAGGCAAGACGCTATTAAATATCCAAGCGATACGATAGTGTTTGGCGAGAAATTGACCGACTCCCCCCATGTTCATATGGATTTCTTTCAAGGCGTTGGTAATGATATGGACCAGATTGAACATAGCAGGCATAACAATGGTTCAAAACCGGGCTCCGGCGGATCAAATTTTACTTTTGCAGATGGTAGCGCAAGATTCCTTAAAGCCGGGCGTTCTGTGTACCCGTTAAATCTCTGGGCAGTGACCGACAAATATAGAACAAACTGGGCTTACGTGCGCTAATTATAAGTATATAATTTTATTGGGAAAATCCGATTAAGTCATTCCTTCAACCCAGTTTTCTTCGTCCTGAGCGACGGGAACTTTTGCATCAACGGCCTTTTCGCCCCAGACCTGTATTGCGGAGCAATATTTAGCCGCGCCGCGTTGAACACAATGGAAAATCCTTACTAATTCGCGCATCCAGTTTGGGAATCTGTTTGTAAATTTAAGTTCAAGAATAGCATAATTTTTTCCAAGTCCGTGATAACTAAGCCTTGGATTCGCCATATCTGTTTTAGCTGTATAATCAAGATGAGGTTCGGAGATGACAGACCTGTCCATCGTCAGGCGGACTGAACCATCATCATTAAGATAAGCCTCCCGAAGGTAATGTATATGAACTCTCGGTCTGGCATTAATCTTTGACATTAATTCGCAAAAATTCTGCAGTGCTATGAAACTTTTATCAGAAAATGATATCAGGTGGTGCGGTTCAGGCAGATGTCCCTGCAATAACATCGGTACAAACTCTTGTTTAACCCCGCCGCGTTGCTTCATAATTATGTTGTTCATTCGGCGTTTGATCTCAAAGAATATTGGCGCGCCCGGTTTAGTGCTATAAAACCGCATTCTGAGTTTAAACCTGTTTTTTTGGCCATTTATAGTTTCCCAATAGGTCTGCAAATAATCATTATCAAGGTAGATGCTGTGAACGTGATATGAAAGATTGGGCTGACTGATGCTATACTCGTCAATGTTCAGATAGCACTGTACGAAATCTCGTATTTGCAAAGCGGTTTCTTCGTTGATTAAATATTTCAACTCAAACCGCTGTTGTTGCATCTTATCTATAAACATATACTCACTGCCAAATTAACTTTAACATTTACTCTATAATAATATCGGTCAATCTCAAAGATAATTTATCAAACCCTTCAGCAATAAGGTGTGGCAAAACTATTCCATTGCCTATATAAAAATGTTACCTGGTCTTCTTCTCGTTTAAAGAGCGATGCGCATTTCTGGGCAAATTCTTTCAGTTTATTTTTTTCCTCATCGGTTATTGGACGAAATTGTTTTGCCGCCACTATTGCCTTATCAACGAGGTCTAAGAAAGCAGGGGCAAATATTGCTGATACCTGTTCAAAGGAGAGCGGGAATCGTGTAACAAGATTTACCTCTTCCTGGTTTTCGGCTGACCGATACCACCAATTTCGCGTCGGCTTTTCGCCCTGTGGCCATAGACCTGTTGACATTGCCTTGATTGCGAGAACCCCGGCGCCCTGTTTTTTAGCCTCTTCAAGAACAGCCTTGCCGAAATCAAGGCGGTAGTATTCCACAAAGCTTATCGGAAACATAACGGTGTCAAACTTAAACTGTTTCATAGCCTCTAACGCGGCTTTGGGGTAGTGTGGGCGGAAAAACCGATGAACCTGACTTTGTCCTGCTCTTTTGCTTTAAGGATTGCCTCCATTGCCCCGCCCGGACCGAATGCCTTTTCCACCTCTTCGGGCTTTCTAAGATGGTGTAGCTGGTAAACGTCAAAATAATCGGTTTTCAGCCGTTTCAGGGAACGCTCCATTTCTTCCATTGCGCCTTTGGCGTCGCGCATTTTTGTTTTGCAGGCAAGGTAATATTTGCTTCGGTCAATTCCCTGCAAGGCAATGCCCATACGATTTTCAGATTCGCCGTACGCAGGTGCTACATCAAAATAATTAACGCCTCTATCAAATGCGCGTTTTACACCAGCGTTGCATTCTTCCTGTTCATATTTATTCAACGCAAATCCTGAAAAGGCTGCAGTTGAAATCATCAGTCCGGTCTTGCCGAGCGGACGTTTTGGCAACTCTTTATTCGGTAGTGGATCGTCAGTGGCTGAATAAACATTTGTCAGTATGTTCGGAACGAACAACACGCCGCCTGTTGTGGCGCCTACAACCTTGATAAACATGCGTCTTTTCATAATTGTGTCTGTTGAGGTTTTATTAATCTTCTCCTGGACCCTTTGAGGAGTCGCCCAACTGGTCAATAATTGTTATGAGTGGCAGGAACAAAGCGATAACAATACTTCCTACAATAAATGCAAGGAATACAATCATTATTGGTTCAAGCAACGATGTCATTGCGGCTACTGCGTTATCAACTTCGTCATCGTAAGTATCGGCAATTTTCATTAACATCTCAGGCAGTGCGCCGGTTTGTTCTCCGACGTCAACCATACTTATTACCATAGGAGGAAAGATGCCGGAGGATTCCAATGGGGCTGTAATGGTTTCGCCTTCCTTTACACTTTCGTGCACGGCGGCAACCGCGTCGGCGACGATTGCGTTTCCGGAGGTTTCTTTTACGATTGTTAGCGCCTGAAGAATTGGAACGCCGCTGCTAACCAGCGTACCGAGCGTTCGGGTAAAACGGGCAATAGCCGCCTTTTTCATAACCTGTCCAACCACAGGCATATTAAGTTTAAATCTATCAAACAGTTTTCGGCCGGCTTTTGTTCTAATGAAAATATTAAGCATAATAACAAACGCTATTACGCAAGCCATAGTGATAAAAAAGTGGTTCGCAATCGCGTCGCTGATGCTTAACACTATTTGAGTGAATTGCGGCAATTCTTTGCCCGGACCGAGCAGATCGTTGAAGATTGCTTTAAATTTTGGCACAACATAGACCATCAACACACCCAGAATTACAGTTGCAACGGTTATGACAGCCGCGGGATAAAACATCGCCGAGATGACTTTGCCCTTGATTTTCTGGGCTTTCTCCATAAATTCGGCAAGCCTGTTTAACACAACTTCCAGAACGCCGCCCAGCTCGCCGGCGCGAACCATATTTACAAACAACCGATTGAAGACTTTAGGGTGTTGGGCGAGGGCTTCGGAGAAGGTGCTACCTGCTTCAATTGACGCTGCAAGGTCTGCAATCACTCGCTTAAGGGTCGGGTTTCTTTCCTGTCTTTCCAGAACGCGCAGACCGCGAAGCAGTGGAAGCCCGGCATCAACGAGGGTTGCAAGCTGTCGGGTAAATGCAGTCAAGACCTTCGGTTTAACCTTTCCACCAAGAAACGGGATTTTGATGTTTAAGTTGATATTGAAATTAAGACCTTTTTTGGCTGGCGCCCCTTT
>JBAMMJ010000147.1:6138-19124 GCA_039793825.1 Verrucomicrobiota bacterium
CCTGCGGTTTTTGCTGTTTTCCCTTATCCAGTTCAACGACCCTGGTGGGATGGAGACCCATATCTTTTATTCTCGTAATCGCCTCAGACTGGCTTGCCACCTCAATCGTTCCCTTGGTCTCCTTCCCGCGGGAATCCAATGCTACATAGCTGAATTTTGGCATATAACATTAATTATGTATATTTCACCACTTCTTCAATGGTGGTTTCACCATCAAATATATTCCTTAAACCGTCTTCGCGCAAGGTTACCATTCCCAGTTCAATAGCCTTTTGACGGAGGACAACCGTCGGTGCGCGTTCGTTAATGAGTGTTCTTATTGGTTCTGAAATGACCAGAAGTTCAAAGATGCCTTTTCTTCCTTTGTAGCCGGTGTCGTTGCAGGCTGAACAACCTCTGCCATAATAAAACATCTTGTCGCCGATGTCATGAGGGGTAAGATTCAGTAGAGAGAGCTGGCTTTCTGTGGGTTCAAATGGGGTTTTGCATCGTTTACATATAGTTCGGACTAATCTTTGCGCCAGCACACCCATAAGAGTTGATGATATCAAAAATGGTTCAACGCCCATATCAATAAGACGCGTTACTGCGCCGGGGGCGTCATTGGTATGCAGGGTGCTCAACACAAGGTGACCTGTCAGCGAAGCCTGGATTGCGATCTGGGCGGTCTCAAGGTCGCGCATTTCTCCAACCATTATGATATCAGGGTCCTGACGCAAGAATGCGCGCAACGCCTTACTGAATGTCATCCCAACAGCCTCGTTTACAGCCACCTGCATTATTCCTTCAATATCATATTCTACCGGGTCTTCAATAGTCAGGATTTTGACATCAATGGTATTTACCCTTCTGAGTCCGGAATAAAGGGTGGTTGTTTTACCTGAGCCGGTTGGACCGGTTACCACCAGAATGCCGTTAGGCATTTGAAGCGCTTCGCAGAAGTAATCGTATATATATTTTGGGAAGCCAAGTTTCTCAAGGTCAAGATTAACAGCCGAACGGTCAAGGACACGGAGCACCACCGATTCGCCAAATTGTGTTGGTAAACAGGAAACACGCAGGTCAACCTGTCTATCACCCATATTGAAGGTGATGCGGCCATCTTGCGGAAGCCTTCGTTCGGCAATATCAAGATTTGCCATAACCTTGATTCTTGAAATGACCGGCAGCGCTAAATGTTTCGGTGGCGGCGTCATTTCATATAGAGCCCCGTCAACGCGATAACGGATTTTAAACTCATCTTCAAACGGTTCAAAATGTATGTCGCTTGCGCGGTCTTTGATTGCGGTATAAAGGACAAGGTTAACGAATCTGATTATAGGTACGTCGTTTGCTATATCGGCAAGCAGCGCGGTGTCGTCGGGGTTTTCTATTCCTTCAATTTTTGCCATTTCCCCGCTGGAACCCAGTTCCTGCAAAACTTCTGATACGCTACCGGTGTCTTCGCCGTAGTATTTCAGCACGGCTTTTTCCACCTGTTCAGGATCGGCTACAACGACCTGGATTTCTTTTCCGATCATAAACCCCAGTTCGTCAATCACCGCTGGATTCAGTGGGTCAACAAGGGCAACCTGAACCGTGTTGCCAAAGGCTGCTACTGGCACGCATTTATACATCCTTGCCGTAGCCGGCTGAACGAGTTTGATTATCTCAGGCGGAATTTCGCGTCCGCTTAGGTCAACGACTTCGGTTCCCAAAAACTCCGCTTTTAACTGGAGCTGGGTTTGCATATCCATAAGTCCAAAGTCAATGAGGATTTGTTCTATGCTTTTGCCGCTCTGGATATGCTCTTCCTTGACGGCTTCAATCTGCATATCGTCAAGGAGTTGTCGCTCCTTTATCAATGCAAGGAACGGGTTGGATATCTGTGTCGGCATAATTAATTATTGTTGTTGTGGCGCGGTTGTTGTGGAGGCTGTGGCGTCGCTTGTTGTTATTTGTCCCCGTGCCGCTCTTGCGGCTTGCTCCATATCCCATTCCTGAAGTTTCATCAACATCGTTGTCGGGTCCTGGGATTTATTTATACATTCTTCTCGGGATATCATCCCCGCGGCAAACTTTTCAAACAAAACCGAGTCTAACGTAACCATACCATATTTTGCGCCGGTTTGAATATCCGAACCGATACGGAATGTTTTGTTATCGCGGATAAGAGCGGCAATAGAAGGAGTGTTAATCATTATTTCAAATACCGCTACGCGTCCGGGTTTATCGCATCTTGGTATGAGCAATTGAGAAATTACAGCCTGTAATACAGTGGAGAGCTGAATTCGGATTTGTTCCTGCTGGTTGATTGGGAAGGCGTTTACGATACGGTCAATGGTTTTTGCGGCGCCTGTGGTGTGCAGGGTTCCAAACACAAGGTGTCCTGTTTCTGCGGCGGTTATAGCGGCATCAATTGTTTCAAGGTCGCGCATTTCGCCCACCAGAATGACATCCGGGTCCTGACGCAGCGCGCGTCGGAGCGCTTCGGCGAATGTCGGCACGTCTACGTTAATCTCTCTTTGAGTAATTAACGCCTTTTTGTGGGTGTGATAATATTCAATCGGGTCTTCAATGGTTATAATATGGGCGTCATCGCGTTCCTCATTGATTATGTTAATCATTGAGGCGAGGGTAGTAGTTTTACCCGAACCGGTTGGTCCGGTTACCAGGATTAAACCACGCGGTTTATATAACAAATTCATTATGGTTTGTCTTGGCAAACCGATTTGTTCAAGGGTAAGAAGCTTGTTTGGAATCTGGCGCAAAACCATCCCGAAGTTGCCTTTTTCCTTAAATACGCTTACTCTGAAACGCGCCATATCGCCAAAGGCAAATCCGAAGTCGGTGGTTCCCTTTTCTCGGACAGCCTGAATATGGTCGTCGGAGGTAACACTTCTCATCAATTCTTCTGTGTCTTCGGGTTTTAACGGCGGTCCATCAACTCGGTGTAAGATGCCGTGCACCCTGATTACAGGGGGTGCGTTTACCCGAATATGCAGGTCAGAGGCGCCTTCAGACACCACCAACTGCAGCAAGTCTGACATTGAATATGACATATTCCAATCTTATGTATTTTTTACAATTAACTCTTTTTATAGCCAGAATTGTGCCATATTTTCGGCAAATTCAATTAAATAAAATTAGTCCACATCCGCCACTGTGGCGCGTATAACTTCTTCTGGCGTCGTTAGCCCGGCAAGTACTTTGCGGGCGCCATCCTCGCGTAACGTTCTCATACCCATTTCTCTGGCGCGTTGTCTCAAGACCGAAGCAGACACTTTTTCATAGATCAGTTTTCTTACTTCGTCGTCTATCACAAATATTTCAAAAATCCCGAACCGACCGCGATAACCTGTTTTGGCGCAATCGCCACAACCTTTTCCTTTCATAAAGGTGGCGGTTTGAGCCGCTTGTGGGTCAATATTGAGCGCCCGCAACTCATAGTCGGTCGGCACATACGGTGCGGCGCATCTTCTGCAAATCCTTCTGACAAGCCGTTGCGCCATAATCGCCCGCGTTGATGAAGCCACAAGGAACGGCTTTACACCGATGTCAATTAAACGGGTAACGGCGCTGGGGGCGTCGTTGGTGTGCAATGTTGAAAAGACAAGGTGACCGGTAAGCGACGCGTTTATCGCAATTGTCGCTGTTTCAAGGTCGCGGATTTCGCCAATCATTATAATGTTTGGAGCTTGACGGAGAATGGAGCGCAGCGCTGCGGCAAAAGTAAGACCGACCGTCTCGTTGACCTGAACCTGATTAATCCCCGAGAGCGTATACTCAACCGGGTCTTCAACTGTGATGATTTTTCTGTCGGGTCTATTAATATAATGCAAACAACTATAAAGAGTTGTGGTTTTACCTGAACCTGTTGGACCGGTTACCAATATAATACCGTCTGGAAGACTGATTAACCTCTCAAATAGTTGCTGGTCATCTGTAAAAAAGCCCAATTCACCTAAACCAAGTTTCAGCCCCTCTTTGTCAAGTATACGCATTACGATGCTTTCGCCGTGTGTGGTCGGTATGCAAGAAACGCGCAGGTCAATCATTTTCCCGCCAACCTGTGTCTGGATTCTTCCGTCTTGCGGAATTCGTTTTTCCGCAATGGACATATTGGACATAATCTTGATTCGGCTAATTATTGCAAGCTGGAGTCTTTTAGGCGGACTTTTGACTTCGTGCAGGACGCCATCTATTCGGTAGCGGACTCTGAATGTTTTAGAAAGCGGTTCAAGATGAATATCGGAGGCGCGCGATTTGAAGGCTTCAACAATTATTGAGTTGACGAGTTTTATTATCGGAGCGTCTGCTTCTACGGTGGAACCATCGTCTTCGGTCACGCTTTTTGTCACCGGTGCTACTGTTACATCGCCTTCGGTGATGTTTTGAATCATCTTTGAGACTTCATCCTCGCTTGCGCCGTAATATTTATTGAGCGCCGCCTCAATGTCTTCTTCGGTGGCTACTTTGGGTTCTATTTCGCCGTTCAATATGTATCTTAACGCGTCTAAAGTGGCAAGGTCAGAAGGGTCTGAAAGCGCTATGCCGTAGGTGTCGCCGTGTTTATAAATAGGAATAACTTTGTAACGTTTGGCAACGTGTCTGGGAACAGAAGCTATTACATCGTCGGATATTTTTAGTTCTGATAAATTGACAACTTCGGCGCCAAAATAGGCGGCTCGCGCATATGCGACATCGGCTGGACGAATAACTTTTTGCGCCAGAAGATGCTCAACTACGCCAATGCCAGCCGCTTCCGCCTCGGCACTATACTTTGAGACCTGCTCGTTTGTGAGCAGCCCCATATCAATCATTATACTAACAAGATAATCGTCTTTCCCGCCCACGATACATTCCTCATTTATGGGTTATTATAAATAATATCCATATTAAATAGACCAAATTCAATGTCAATCATTCCAGTAATTCTAAATTGCTTATTTGATTTTGAAGGTTTTTATTTAAATTTCAATGGTTTCTCCGGGTTTTGGTTGAAATATTTTGATTTTTGGATAAAGTTTACGGATATTTTCTTCAAACCAGTTGCGGGCTTCGTCTCCACCGTGCCCAAGTATTACGCACCTTGGTTTTACTTTTCCTATGAACCGTAGCATATCATCCCTGTCTGCATGGGCGGTTAGATCAAAGTCCTGAATATTACATTTGCGGGTTAGATTTCCGGCAGTCTGGCTGAAGAAAAATGTCTCACCTGGTTTTGCTGTTTTTAACCTGCCGGCTGGCGTGTCCGGGTCTGCGTAGCCAACAAAAAAGATGGAGTGTTTGTCCTGACCAACAAGCCGAACTGCCATATCGTGCGCCGCTGTGTTTTCGTTCATCATCCCTGCGGTAAGAACAAACAGATGCGCCCCGCTGAGTTTTAATGATTGAAGTTGTTCCTTTTCAAGAACCGTAAGGTTTAACGCCTGACGCAATTGCATATTTTGCAATCTGCGATGGGTGCGATGCGCCTGCAGATCGTAAATTTCAGTAAATACCCTTCCAAGTCCGCCGATGTAAATAGGCTGCGGTTTAATTCGCCCGGCTTTTGTCATTAACGCGAGGATAGCTAAAATTTCCTGTGTTCTGCCTAATGCAAATGTTGGCACAAGAACTGAAGATTTTTGTTTAAGCGCCTGTTCAACAGCACTGGTAAACCTCTGCACCTCTTTTTCGCGATTGTATTTTTCGGTTGTGTGTCTTGCGCCGCGGGTTGTTTCTATCAATAATACCTCCGCCTTTACGTTGTTGAAACGCGCGCCTTTTAATATTGTCTGGTCGCGGAAACTGACATCCCCGGTGTAAAACAGGCTCTCTTTTTTCCCTCTTAATAGAATTCCCGCAGCTCCAAGCGCGTGTCCGGCGTCGTAAAATTCAAGCGAAGGCGACCAAAATCCAGCCCTGGTTTTATGAAACGCAGCCCATTCAACCTTCGTATTATACTTAAAACCTTGAATCACAGGGTTTAATCTATCCACATCATCGTGAGTATAGAGTGGATAATCTTTGATGCCCAGTTCATCTCGTTTTTTTTCCATCACGTTGACTGAGTTGTGCAGCACCCGCTCAGCAATAAAATAACTGAGGTCTGTCAACAATATATTTGCCCGTTTCCAGTATTTAAACGCGACCGGCAGCGCCCCTATGTGGTCGTGATGACAATGCGATATGGCGATTGCGTCAACCTCTTTGTTTTTAACCAGGTTGAACATTGGAAGGCTTTGAAAACCCTCCCGTTTTGGGTGTGTTCCAGTGTCAAGAATGATGTTATGGTTTTCAAATTCAACAAACCAGCTATTTGCCCCGATATCGGTATCGGGATTTAAATTTGTAATTTTCATCTATTAATTAATGTTATCAATTGAATATCAAATAATTAAATAAGTTTCTAAAAATTATTTTGATACGCAATCTCAAATATATTAACTTTTTTTGAAACATTTTTCAAATTTTGCGTCTATTATAAATAGAGGCGTTGCAGTCGCCTACTTGATTGCAGACGCCCGGGGCGAAAGCCCTAAAAGCCTGCTTGTTGATGCTGGGGAAAAGGGGGGAAATGGTTGTTTGGGTTTCGGCGGGTGTCGCAAGATGCCCGCCGCTTCTTATTTCCAATTGTTTTGCTAATATGTTAAAGTTATTTATAATCTTTTAAACTGTTGATGATTTCAACAAATAACAATAAATTTGCCGCATATCTAATCCTGGCGGTTGCGGTTTTTATTGGACCGTCTTATAAGATATTTAGCGCCGAGAGGAATTACATAAGGCGGGTTTATAGGGTTTCTGACGGGTTGCGGGAGAATCAGGTTACTTCTGTAACAGTTAGTCCGCGCGGCAATGTCTGGGTTAGACACGGCGAGTTGAATGTTTTGAGTTATCTTGATGGTTATACCGTCAGGCATATACCGGCGCCACCCGGAAGCTACCGCATTTACGAAAGCAAGTCCGGCCAAATTTGGTCCTTATATTCTGGGGGGCTTCAAGAATTAAAAGCAGACCGCTGGGTTGCCTATCCAATTGACGATATTAGAGATGAAGTTGCAGCAGATCCGTTGCGTCGGATTCGGCAAATCCCATTGCTGCCAATAAAAAGAGACCACGTTTGTTTTTTAACATCAAAAGCGTTATTTGAATTTGATTCGGGCTCTAATGTTGTAAATAAAATAATCAGAATTGAAGAAACCCGATTAGAACGATTCATAGATATGATACCATCTTCTGATGGCGGCGCATGGATCACGGGGGCAAAAGGAATTTTAAAGGTCTTGCCAGAGACTTTTCAGGCAAATAATCAACCGGTTTGGAAGGAATTCCTTTTTGACCCTTCGCTTAATGTTGAAAATGGATTGCGTCCGGTTGAGGACGATTCCGGTGGTATAACGCTTGTGGCAGATTCTTTAGATACCCGAAAACGGGTCAGTCTCTATTTTGACGGCAAAAGATGGCAAAGAGCGGTTTCACTTGATGAGGGCATAAGACAGAGCTGGCGAGATATTGGGGAGACCTTTTGGGGGCTTACAGTAAATCGTTTGTTAAGATTTCGGTATTCTAATGAACATTATGTTGAAAAAGATGATCTGAATCCGGGACAGTTGTTTGAAATTGCGATTGCAAAGGGTGGCGTATTCTGGGTCGCGACAATTGATGGTCTTTACCGCTTTGCGCCTGCATTATGGAGCCGAAGCAACGCGTTTGATAATATTAACACGGTTGTTCATTCAATGAATCAAACCCCGGACGGATATTTGTTAGTGATAACCTCTGATGGCCTCGGCTTGCTTGAGAAGAACGGTAAACTTTTTATTTACAATTTTGAAGAAGGGAGTGAACAGTTCTTTCAGCCGCCCGGCGCGCCTTATATTTTGCAATCTGGTATGGTAGCCCTGAACGTAGGGGATCGGGCTCACTTTTTCAATATGCGCCGAAAAGAATTTATACCTATTGAACATCCCTCTGGACGCCATTGCAAACTTGTTGGGCAACTCAACAACGGCAACCTCTGTTTTATTACCACTGACCCACGCTCCCCTCAAATTGCCTACAGGCTGGACCTGTTTGATGGGAAACGGTTTCGCCACTTTATGGAGGCGACTAACACCGTCGCCCTGGGAACCGAGGTCTATTTCGTGAAACAGGTTTCAAGCGGCGATGTGTGGGTGGGGGGCGAAAAAGCTTTAGCAGTTAACAGAAACGGACAGTGGCTCTTTCTTAATCAGGAATCATATCAGGCGCCAACAGGCGCGATAAGTTTTTTGGAAATTGAAACCAATAAACTCTGGTTCGGAACACAGGATAGTTTATACGAATATGACGGAAAAAATTGGCGTTTCGTAAAATCCAATCTTGGCAGGGTAAGGTCTATTTATAAATCTAAAAACGGAACTATCTGGCTGGCAACCGCAAACGGGTTATACCGATATGAACGCGGTAAATGGGTTGTAAATGGGACTCAGGAAGGGTTGCCATCCTCTTCAATTTACTCGGTGTTTGAAGATAGTTCCGGGAAACTCTGGGCTTGCACCGCGCGCGGCTTAAGTTATTTTAACCCCGAGGCAGACCCGGACCCCCCGATAGTCAAAATCAATTCTCCAAAAGATAACGCAACGGTTTCAACAGAAGATACAGTCACCGTCAGTTTCAGCGGAATGGATAAATGGAAGTATACATTGCCCGATAGATTGCTTTATTCCTGGAGACTATCAGGTTCTGATTGGTCGGAATACAGAGAGGAAAACACCATAACTTTGAAAGGACTGAACTCCGGCACTTATCAGGTTTTTGTAAAGGCGATGGATAGAAATATGAATGAATCAGTTGCGCCGTCAATGGTTGAATTTGCAGTTATTGTGCCCTGGTATAAAGACGATAGAACAATGGCAATCGCGCTCATTGGCGCCGCGGTTGCGGTTGTTCTGGCAGGCATTGCCGTAAATAAACATTTCCAGTTGAAACGAAGTTACGCCGAGGTTGAACAAAAGGTAAATGAACGTACCAGACAGCTGGAATTAGCCACGCAACAACTATTGTTAAGTCAGAAAATGACCGCGCTCGGCACGCTTGCAGCAGGCATTGCTCACGACTTTAACAACATTCTCTCCATAATAAAAGGTTCCGCCCAGATAATTGAGGAGAACATTGATAACAAAGAAAAGGTCTTGCTGCGCGTTCAAAGGATAAAAACCGCCGTTGAACAGGGCGCAGGCATTGTCAGGGCTATGCTCGGATTTAGCAAACAAAACGGCGCAAGTATAACTGTAATTGACGTGAATAAAGTTATTGAAGAGACAATTAAGTTGCTCGGGGAAAGATTCTTGAGAGAAGTGCCATTGCACTTTGTTCCCGCATCGCCGTTGCCAAAAGTTTTGGGCATCCGGGACCTGCTCCAACAAATTTTACTAAATCTGATCTTAAACGCAGCCGACGCCATTCAGGAGACAAAAGGTTTTATAGAAATTACAACAGGCGTTTTTAAAGAGCTGCCGTCGCCACTTGTACTAAATCCAGAGCCGGCGGAAGAGTATATTTTTATATCCGTAAAAGACACTGGTTGCGGAATGACGCCGGAGGTAATGTCGCGGATTTTTGAACCGTTTTTTACGACAAAAAACTTCTCCTCCAAACGTGGAACCGGACTGGGGCTTACAACAGTTTACCAGTTCGCCCGACAACTTAACTACGGAATTTTTGTCAAGTCTAAAGTTGGTTCTGGTTCTGATTTCACTATTATAATACCTGTAAAGGAAATTGGACAAGAAATTGATACAGAAAAAAACGTTACATAAAATAACAATACATCCTGACTCGTTTATGGAGACGGAAGAAAAAAAGAAGCCGCTGGTGTTGATAATTGAAGACGACGATATGCAGTATGAAATCTATGAGGAGTCTCTTTCCTCGTTATATAGATTAAAGCGTGCCCGTTCAGGATCGGAAGCCATTTCCCTTGTTGCGAAGGAAATCCCGAATATTATCATTTTAGACCATATTCTTGAAAAAGGCGAATATGGACTTGATTATCTTCCAGAGTTAAAAGAACTCATACCCTTTGTCCCGATAATAATAGTCTCCGGGGCTTTAGAGGTGCATCAGCAATTTATGGCTTTGCAAGGACCGCGCCGAGCCCACTACTGTTTAACAAAGCCTTTAGACCTTGTTGAATTAAAACGAGTGATGGAAGTAGCGCTTAAAGAGTGTGGCGAGCAAGAAGTCATAAAGCAGTTTGAAGCGCTGGAACGAGCAAAACGGATTGACGCGCTTGAACTTGTAAGCAGGTCGGTTGACCGCCTTAGCCGCCAGACGGAGATTAAAAAGTTGTTGGCTAACTCAAAAGAAAGACCTAATATCTCGGCACTCGCCCGACACTTTAAAGTTGCAAGAAAAACGATTATCCGCGACCTGCGCGAACTTATCCGAAGGGGCGAACTGAATCCTGAGATTTATCCTGCAGCCGAACTACAACGCGAGGAAGATAATTCAGACGATTGAATACAAATTTTAAATTTAATTATTTTCAGATCAATTGCAGTAATAATGTTCCTTAATCGCAATCAACATTACGGGAACACTGGTTTTTGACGAATACCTTAACTTGTTATTTTTTGATCTCTGAAAAGCTTTCGCTATCTCAATTCCTCAGGGGTTTAAATTCACGATTATTCAAGGCGTTATATGAAGCAGGGGTGTTCTTTATCTTTGTTCATTTTTGAGTTTCGCGGCTAAGAAGAAGAATTATACCACAATTTGGCAATATTAATTTACAAATTGGTAATCACATTTATATTATTTAACAAATTTAGCCTATAAGAATAGATGAATAAACAACCATTGATTAAAAAGTGTGTTAGTGGGTGGGCAGTAATGGTCTGCTTGCTACTTATTTTCCAAATCCCAGTTTCAACTTCCTGTAAAAAAAGCACCACAGATGAAAAACCCAGCGAATCCGAAAGCCGAAAGGATGTAAGCGAACACGAAACCTTTTCCGTTACACCGCCGATAAAAGCAGGTCAAGAAGATATTTATGAAGATATTACGGCAGAATCGGGGATTAAGTTTGTCCAACAATTCTGCGATAATCGCATAGCAAACATAATTGAATCAAATGGTTCGGGCGTGGCAATTCTGGATTATGATAACGACGGCTTGATGGATATTTATATTGTTAATCCCGGACCGCTTGACGGGGTTACACATCATCAACCTGGAACAAAACGCGAACCAAACCGATTGTATAAAAATCTCGGCGGCGGAAAGTTCCTTGATGTTACTCAAAAGGCTGGCGTGGAGGGTTATGGATACAGTCTTGCCGTGGCGGCTGCTGATTATGACGGCGACGGCTTTACTGATATATATGTGGTTAACGTTGGGAAGAATATTTTGTACAGGAACAAAGGCGATGGGACTTTTGAGGATGTTACCGACAAAGCTGGCGTCGGCAACACAGGCACAGGCATAGGCGCTGTTTTTTTGACTATGATGGCGATGGCAAACTTGATTTGTTTGTGGCAAATTATTTAACCTACGACCCTAATTATAAGCTTTATTTTAACCCTGACGCTTATCCCGGTCCGCTCTCTTATAAGGCGGAGTTTAACGCGCTCTATAGGAACAAGGGCGATGGAACATTTGAAGATGTAAGTGAAAAAGCCGGCATTTTGTTGCAAAACCACCGGGCAATGTCTGTTATCGCCTTTGACTATGACAAGGATGGAGACCAGGACATCTATTTGTGCAACGACGCTACACCTAATGTTCTATTGGAGAACGATGGCAAGGGGCATTTTAAAGAGTGCGCTTTGAAACTTGGCATTGCGTTCAATGCGCTTGGCGAGGCAGCGGGTTCAATGACAGCCGCAATCGGCGATATAAATGGAGACCTTCTGCCCGATATCCTTGTTTCCCGTCTAGGTTATGGCTCGCTTTATGTTCAAACACCATCGTTGTCATTTCAGGACAGAATGATGTCTTCCGGTCTGGGGCAAATAACCGCTCAATATGTCGGCTGGGGTTGCAATTTTTTGGACTTTGATAATGACGGCGATCTTGACGCGTTTATTGCAAATGGCGATGCCCACCATATGGTTGGTTGGGAAAGTTTGTTGTTGGAAAACGACGGGAGCGGGAAATTTCAGGATGCCCACAGCAAAGGTGGAAACTATTTCTCCACAAAAATAAGAGCCCGCGGCAGCGTCGTATTTGATATGGATAATGACGGAAATATTGATATTCTGGTCACTGCAATGGCTGATAGGGTATTCCTCTTAAAAAACCGTTCTAAAAACAATAATAATTGGATTACGCTCTTATTAGAGGGAACCAGGAGCAATCGGGACGGTTTTGGTTCAAAAATCACTCTAACCGCTGGTGGCAAGACTTATTACAGAGAGGCTATTTGCCCGGGCGCTTTTCTGGGGCAATCCGATAAACGAGTTCATTTTGGATTGGGTAAAGCCCAGATGATTGACAGGATTGAGATAAAATGGCAGAGCGGCGTTGTTCAAACGCTTGAAAATGTAAAGGTTAATCAAATATTAAAAGTTAAAGAACCCTGATCCAATATCCACGAAACGGATATGGATAAAATTATTTATCTCTTTGTTGCAGCATTTTTGTGTTTGATGTCGGGCTGCGAACCCGGTGTCAGAGAAGGAACTTTGATTGTTACACAAACGCCAATCGTTAAAGATTCCACTTTTAAGCCGCAGGATATTCTTGATGTTTATTATCCGCCCGGCAGCCGAATTGTCGCCGTAAGCCAACCTTATAATGAAGGCAGGTATAAAGTTATTTCAAAAGGATTTTACTCTGCTGGCTCGCCTTATATAAGCTGGGACGGCAAAACGGTTCTTTTTGTTGGAAAAGAAAAGAGAAACTCCACCTGGCAAATTTATGCTTCAACCGTTTCGGGGACTGTGCCAACAAAATTGACAGACCTGCCGGGCGGCGCAATGAGTCCAGCGGTAATTTCTGATGGAAGCATTGTTTTTTGCTCGCCTGTTCCAAAG
>JBAMMJ010000147.1:19134-27263 GCA_039793825.1 Verrucomicrobiota bacterium
ACCTTAGCGGTGCCAATGCTCAATCGGCGATTTATAAAAGGTCGGTTAATGGTCAGATTTCTCGCCTGACTTTTGCGCCTAAAACAGTTTATGATTTGACTGTTTTAAGGGATGGAAGAATTCTTTATGTGTCTGAAAGCGGCTTGCCAGATGGTCCTTCACCGAGGTCATTATATACAATTAATAGCGATGGGACTGAGGTTTTGAAATTTGCGCTGGAAAATGACGGCGCGCCTTATGTTCGCAAACCAAGAGAGCTTGAAGAAAAGCGGATTGGTTTCCTTGCTTCTGAATCGGCTGCAGAAAATATGGTGCGGGCTGAATGTGTTAATACGGCGCGTCCATTTCAATCTCGCGGCGCATTGTTTAGATTTTCAAATATGAACTGTTCGTCTGTGGAATTGGGAAGAAATGGTTCAATTCTGGTATGTCTGATGAATTATGGATTGAGCGGCAGAACAATGTCGGGTTCATTTGGTGTTTATGAAATCAAACCCGAAGCAGTTGAACCCGGCGCGCCATTATACGACGACCCGAAATGGAACGATATTGAGGCTGTTTTTGCGCTGCCTCTCCAGAGACCTCAAGGCAGGATGTCATCGGTGGTTATGGATAAGAAATCCGGGAATATTCTCTGTATTGATGCGAATTTTCATAGGGAAAAGGGTGAAAAGCCGTCGGCGGTTAAAGTAAATGTTTTGACGGTTTCAAATGGTGGTGCAATAGAGACCATTGGATGGAGCGAGGTGGAAAAAGACGGGTCTTTTTTGCTGGAGATACCGGCGGATGTCCCGATAGGATTTGAGACATTGGATTCCAATGGTTCGGTGATTTACAGACTTGCACCTGTTATATGGGTTAGACCGGGAGAAAATCGCAGTTGTATCGGGTGTCATGAGCCATATAACAGGTCTCCGAAAAATTACAGACCAATAGCGGCTAACAGTGAACCCAGAGTTTTAAAGACCGGGTTTAAGACATCCAACCAATCAATGCCAGTTAAATAATATGCAAGCGCGAATTGGAAGAGGCGGCTTTGCTGCTATAATAATTGTTGCCGCGTTAAGCGTGTCAACAGGTGGTTTGGGGCTTTATAAATGGTCTGTGTCGCACGTTCGCAGATGGAGCGGCAATCCGACGCTTGGCTTTACCTCCTGCAACCACTGTCATCTGGTAAAAACGGAAGATTTACCCTGGTCCAGACCGCGACCGCGTCATTCATCTCCTGCCGGGATGGTTGTTTCTCCAGACGGAGAGAAACTTTATGTTGCGCTTGATGACGTTGATAAAATCGCTGAAATAGACATCAAGTCACAATCGGTGATTCGGAAAGTTGACCTGTCGGGTAGACCATTCGGACTTGCGATAAATAAATTAGGAACAAGATTGTATGTTGCCTGCAAAGACTCAGATGAAGTAGTGGAACTGGACACAGCGTCCCTGAAACCGATCGATAGAATAAAGGTCGGCGAAGCGCCTGTAAGTATTATTTATACCATAATCCGAACCGGAGAGAGACTTGTGGTCGCGAATTCCTTATCGGACAACATTTCAATACTTTCAGTTAACCCGCTGAAGGAGATAATGCGTCCGGAGGCAGGACGCGAGCCGTATGCAGTGGCGATGTCGCCGGGCGGGAATACGATTTTTGTGGCTAACAGACTTGCCGTGGCAAAGACCCCATTATCGGTACCCAACTCGGAATTAACTTTAATAGATATTGTAACAGGGCGAATAAAGAAACGGGCGCTCTACTATTCCGCTCATTTAGCCGAGAGTATCGCAACGGTTCCTAATATGCCGTGGTCTCTGACACCGATAATTAAGGTGAGAAACCTTGTTCCGATTACACAGGTTGCAAATGGATGGGTTATGTCAAGCGGACTGGCGGTCTCGGATTATGAAGGGAACATCGTTCAGGTGCCTCTTGACGAGGCAAATGATTATTTTGCAGACCCAAGCGGTATTGTGGTGGATAAAGATGGTAGATACGCCTTTGTTGCTTCAGGCGGAAGTGACACTGTGTCGGTGGTTGACTTGAAAAAACTCGCAGATTGGCTGGATAAGGCGGATGAACAGGCAAAGCAAAACGCAATAGAAGATTTAACGATTTCTGCCGAGTATATAGTCAAGCGAATAGACACAGGAAGAAACCCGAAACAATTGACTATAACTCCCGACGGTGGAAAGTTGTTCGTCTACGAGCGTCTTGATGATAGCATTTTAATTATTGACACGGGTTCATTAAAGCCGGTTGGAAGGATAAAACTCGGCGATGGCGGACTTTACGATCCTATAAGGCGCGGCGAACGGGTCTTTACCAGGGCATCGCATACTTTCCAGAGACAATTCTCCTGCCGTTCCTGCCATCCTGATGGTCACGTTGATGGGCTTTCATACGATTTTGACGGCGACGGCATTGGCGATAATATGCTTGATAATCGTTCGCTCCAGGGAGTGGCAGGAACAAATCCGTTCAAATGGAATGGAAAGAATCCGACAATACAGGTTCAATGCGGACCGCGGTTTGCGCGGGTTTTGATGAGGACAGACCCAATCCCGCCGAAAGACCTTCAAGATTTAGAAACCTTCATATTATCCCAACCGCCTCCTAACTGGGAGAGGCGCAGGGCAAAACCGCTAACCCCTGCGCAAGAACGGGGCAAGCAGATTTTCTTTGCAACCACGCGGCCAGACGGAACGCCTATTCCAAGAGAGCGGCAATGCCAGACCTGTCATCGCCCACCCCTTTATACAATGAGATTGCCGACGAATGTCGGCACTAAAGGACCGCGCGATACAACCGAGTTTTTTGATACACCACATCTTTTAGGTATTGCTTATTCAGCCCCTTATTTGCACGACGGCAGGGCTAAGACTCTGGAGGAAATCTGGACGGTTTACCAGACAAACGATATGCACGGCGTTACAAGTTATATGGATAAACACCAATTAAATGACTAAATAGAATTTTTAAAAACGTTATAATTGAATTTAATGAAACCCAGAAAATTATTGGTATTTATCAGCGTATTTGCTTCTGTAACCTTGTTATTTGCCACAGTCGGTTTATCTGAAGAAGAACTATCAATTGACGATATCCCATTCCCTGTAATTGAACATTTTGAAAACTACGGGATGAAGGATGGCATTCCGGCGCATAAAGTTCATGCAGTCTACAAGGCAACCGATGGCAAAATATGGCTTGGAACGTGGGACGGTCTGGTATTGATGGAAGCACCCGGAAAATTCAAGAGATACGGTCCTGAGGATGGATTAAGTCATAAACTCGTATTGACTATCGCCGAGGATAAAAAGACAGGCGATTTATGGATTGGAACGATGAGGGGGCTTAATCATTTTAGCGGCGGCAAGATAACAACCTTTACACAGTTAAACAGCGGATTGCCGAACAATGTGGTTTATGGTGTAGATGTTCAGGATGGTATCGCGTGGGTGGCGACTGCCGCGGGCGCTGGTGTGTATAACCCAAAAACAAAAGAATGGAAGATTTATGACCACAACAACACCGTTATGCACGAACCGTGGTGTTATTCAATAAAATGCGCGGATGAACTGGTTTACATTGGAGTCTGGGGCGGAGGCATAATTGAACATAATCCAAAGGCAGGTTCGTTCAAAGAATATAGAGACCCGGATGGAGACTTTCATTATGATCTGGTTCCTGATGACGGTCCTGTGAACGACATAACATCCTGGTTAACCTGGAACGAAGGAATTTTATGGCAATGCACCTATTTCGGATTTTCAAGATACGATGGCAAAAGCTGGAAAACGTGGGTTGAAGGAAAAACTCCGTTGCCTTCAAATTTTACACAGTTTGTCTGGCCAGTGAACAAATATTGCTGGATCGGTAGCGATGTGGGCGCTTCCACAACAGACGGGGAATATTGGGTTAATTATCTAATTGGAGAAAAGGGCGAGGGGATTATTGAAATCCACAGACCCGGCAGGGCAGTTGTTAAAAAGACAATGTCCACAAGGCTTGTAAATTGTTTCGTGCTCGGGATTTGGGCTGATGAGAATGAAGCCTGGTTCGCCACGTCCGATGGACTTAGCAAAGGCGTATTTGTAAAAAAGTCAAAACAACCCGGAATCGCAAAAATTAGACAATGAGTGTAAAAATATGAAGAGGCTATATCTATTTGTTTTAAATTTGTTGGTCGCGCCGATGTTGTTTGGCGCATATGCGGATAAACCAGAAAACAACGTAGACCAACATCAGCAACAAGCGCTGTCAGTTGATAGTTTAAAATCAGCCACAAACAATTTTTATAGCGACGACATCTATCCTTATTATGCAAATACCCCGGAGGATTTGATACCGTTCAAGGATGTAGAACCTGTATTCAGGTATTGGACAAAACGATTGCCGTTTCGCGGTCCGGGTAGAGATTACCCCGATCCGCCTGACTTAAAATCGCTAAAGATCGGTCTATTGACTCCACCGCAATACGGACCTGAAGGAAAAAGAGGACAGGGAACGAAGAAAGGCGTTGTTCTGGCAATTGAGGAGGCAAACGCCGCTCGCAAGCCAGGAGAGCTGCCTTTTGAGATTATTGAGAGGGAGGATTCGCCGCAATGGGGGAGCGCCGCAAATATCGCCGTTGAATTTAAAGACAACGACGTTCTTGGTTATATCGGAACAATAGATGGGGACGCAACCCACGTGGCGCTGCGAGTGACCTTGAAGATAGAAACTTTTATCATCAACACCTCTGACCCCGATCCAACGCTTACAGAGACACAAATCCCCTGGTTATTGCGTGTTTTTCCCGATGACAGACAACAATGTATGCGGCTTGCCTATATGATAGTTAAAGATAAGGGGTGCAAAAGGATCGCTGTCTATCGCGAAAGTAGCCGTCCGGGCAGAGTCGGCGTTATGCATTTTCTTAATTATGTCAGGCGACTCGGTTATCCAGCCCTTGCACACCTTCTTTTCAAACCGGGCGAACGCGATATTACCAGCCAGATTAACGCAATTAAGGCTATTGAACCCGACGCAATTCTATTTTATGGACAACCAGAAGATATAGGTTATGCGGTCGCACAATTCCGAAAAGCAGGAATTAATGCACAATTCTTTGGTTTTGACCGATTGATGGAAGAGGAGTTCGCAAAAACAGCCGGTCCTTACGCCGAAGGAATGACAATAACCTATTTTTACGACCCTGACCGAAAAGATAAAACCTGGCTGGACTTTGTTGAACGGTTCGTGAAAAGATGGGGGCACAAGCCCGATGTTTATGCCGCATACGGGTATGATGGCGCCAGATTGATGGTGGAGGCAATCAATAAATCCGGACCAAACAGATTCAGAATTCGCGATTATTTGAGCAATCTGAATGAGTGGGATGGAGTGACCGGTCATATGGTCTTTGACGGCCGATGCGACAACATCGCCCCGATTGGCGTCGCAGAATATAAAAACTCCAAATGGCATTATCGCCCATATCCTCTAAAGCCGCCAGTGGTTAAACAGCAAGCAAACATAAAACAGCAACCTTTTTGATGACAAAATCGGCAATTTTATCTGTTAAATCTCAATCTTTTACAGTCGCTCTTTTTTCTCTTTCAATATTTTTGCAGGCGCAATCTGATGTTTTAAAAATCGGAATCTTACTGCCACAAAACCGAGAAGAAGGGACAAACATCATTCTCGGGGCAGAAACTGCTGTTAACGAGTTCAATAAAAGGTATAACCTTCGCGCGAGCCTTATTATCAAACAGCATCTCAATCAATGGGGACAGGAAGCCGACGAAGCAGTTGAAATGTTGTTTAGTGATGGCGCGCTCGGGATTATTGCGCCGCCTGATGGCGTGGCCACACACCTTGCTTTTCAGGTGGCTGGCAGAACAAGAAAACCAATGATTTCTCTTTGCAGCGATACTTCAATCACAGGCGCAACCATACCCTAGTGTTTAAGAATCACACCTTCAAGCTTTGATGAAATAAAAACAGTTTTTAATTACCTCAACACTAAGTTAACGCTGCGAAATTCTAAATGGTTGTTAATCGCTCAATCCGGTAGAACCGAGAGGGAGGTTGAAAATGATGCAAAAAAAGCCGCCGCTTTGTTCGGCGTCAACGTAGAAGAGACTATCGGTTTTGACTTTAAAAAAGAGATTTCTAAAGAGGAGATAAAAAAGAAGATCGGTTCTGCTTTAAAAGTCAAACCGGACGGTATTTTTATCTGTCTGCAACCGGATTATGCCGCAGAAATTGTTAGAGAAATTCGCTCATTAAATAGTCAGGTGCTAATTGTTGGCAGTGGTCGCTTGTTTTCTGAAAAGTTTATTCTATTAGCTGGAAACTATTCAAACGATATTATTGTTCCAACAGTCAAATTCGGTTTTGTGCCTGAAAATTCGGACTATACCGTTGATTTCTTAAAACTTGATACCGCGCAGAGGGATTACATCTCAATTATGAGCCGTGATGCGGCAGCGGTTTTACTTGAACATTTTAGAAAATGCGACCCGGACCGCCCTCACTTAAATTTTCCCGGCGACGTTAATTTGATTGGCTGGACGGGGGAGCTGAAATTTGATAAGACCGGAGACAGGATATTGAAAAACTTAATCGTCTGGAAAATACATAACAGGAAGTTTATTTTGACAACAGATTGATACATCATTATGAAAAGTGGCAGAATGGCGTTGGTTTTTGCAGTTTGCGTTCTTTTAATAGCTGGAATTTTATTCTCAGCAAATCAAAAACCACAACCTGCACCTAAAAAGAAGTTACAACTTTCAATCCAGCCGCGTCATATGGCGGACGCGATTTATGCGATTTTATCAGGGCATAGAGAGGTTTACACCGAATTGTACGCCGAAGGCGGTGAAACCACAAAATTTCCGAATCCGTGCGAAACTTTTAGAAAAAATTCAATTGCCGTTGCGGCTAAAGGCGTAGAATTTTCTTATGTTTTGCGCGGCGTTCATCCGATTACACCGCTGGGAACGGCTGAAACAGAGTTTGAACGGAAGGCAATTGAGTCTGTTATTAAAAAGCCTGACGAACCGTTTTGCGGAGAAGAATTGTTAGGTGGGCGCTGGTATTTTACAGCAGTTTACGCAGACAGGGCGTTTCACAATTTATGTGTAGATTGCCATAATAAAAAGGCAACTGAATTGAAGACACCATATAAATTAGGAGACGTGTTGGGTGTGATAGTGATTAGAGTTGCATTAGAATTATAAATATGCTAAATTAAGCCAATTTATTTTTATAAAATTATGAATGCTGCGCATTATCATATTGCATTGACCCATACACCATTAACGGGAATTGTTTCAGGATTTGCCCTGTTGCTCGCAGGCGTTATTCTGAAAAATACAACATTGAAAAAAGCCGCGCTCTATTTTTTTCTTATATCGGCGGCTATTGCAGTTCCGGTGTATCTTTCCGGACAGGGAGCGGAAAAGGTTTTAAAATCGTTCCTTCCCAATATGCCTCACGAAGTTATTGAGCAGCACGAAGAAATGGCAGCTCTTGCTTTAGGCGGGTCAATTATTCTTGGAGTTATTTCACTTGTGTTTGCCATTGTTTTTAGAGGGGAACGACAATTAACAAATATGATGGCGTTGATTTTGATTGTTATAGCGTTGATAGTTATTGTGTTGACGGGCTACACCGCAAACCTCGGCGGAAAGATAAGACACGTTGAAATACGCGCCTCTATAGAACATAAAAGTTTGTGGTTAAGTTGAATTATCACCTGTAAAGAATTGGATTTTTTTGCCAATCTCTCACTTTGTTATGTCCGTAATCATAGACTCGCGGCCGCCGTTCCCTCAGGCGAATAGATTCAATGCCGAGATAATAACCTTCCGAACGCGAATTCTTTCCAACACATTCAAGTTTTAAGGTATATTTGCCAGGGTCAGGCCAGAAATCAAGCAGATGAAATTCCCTATTCTGGATTGAATCGCTGTAAAAATCCATTACATCGCCAATTTTTATGCCGTTTAGATATGCCTGATATTTTCCAAAGTCATACGAAGTAGTGGCGTTAATAAGCAGACGCAGTGGTTCTTTTTCCTGGACAGAAAACGGTATTTCAATCCAGGCGTTTTGCGGAGTTTGAGGGCGATATAATAGT
>JBAMMJ010000147.1:27273-34049 GCA_039793825.1 Verrucomicrobiota bacterium
TTGTAGAAATCCAATCTTTGAGCGACAGCATTGCCGCTACCGTGATTGTCCAGATAGTCTTTTGCGTACACAATTATTTTATCAATATTTGGCAGACGTCTCTGTTTTGCATCCGGAACAGGCTCATTAAATTTGGGTTTGCCGATTTGATACCAGAAGGCGACGCTGCTGATATCGTCTTCCCGCTCATTCCAGCTGGTAGATTTGTAGTCGGGGTTTTCATCGGGTGATATCCAGCCATAATGTTCAAAGGTCACCTTGATTGATTTGGTGAAAACGATTGGGTCAGTTATATGCCAGCGGTAGGCGCTGGTATGACCGCCTACAATACCCCATTGGTCAAAATAGGGGACGCCAAAATAGGGTGTGCTCGCCTTTTTCAATCCCCATGCGGAGAGAAAATAATCTTCCGTCCCGGTTCCCCAGATGGAAGGTATTTTTTCACCGTCAATATAAATCTTTTCATCGCCTTCTCCGAACCAGGCTGGGCTGCGGGTTCTTACTGCAAGGACTGTTCCTACATAATGTCCTCTGCCTTCGGTTTCAAGAACAACATAGTCTTTTCCATTTTGGGCGGGGTATTCCTGTCTGTATCTTGCGTAAAAATACGGCGTATCTTTTGGAAGCGATTTTAATTTTATCCAGTCAATATTGTAATAAAGAAGGCTTATTGGTTTATCGCTCTGATTAACGATTTGAATTTTTGCGGACTTTTTGAATGGCATTCGCCAGAAGCAGTTGTATGAATCGCCATCTTCAACAATCACTGGCAGGCTAATAACTTCGCTCCTTTTTCCAAAACAGTTGGCGAAAAAATCTCCAACCGGCGCTTCAACTGCGGGTTCTTTTTCACCATCCCAGAACATTCTTAATAACATCTCCTGATGATTTGCCGAGCCGTTTTTTGCCCACGGTTGAGGTTCCGGACCAAGAAAAGTTATCCAGATGTGTGTTATAACACCGGGACCTTTTACATCTAGCAGGGTGTGCGTATCGCCCGGAGCGACGCGAAAATTGTCAAAGTTGCTCCGTTCATCTTTATCGCCGCGCGGTGGGGCGTTAGGGTCATATTTTCCGTCAACGCCCGAGCGCATAGTTGAAGTTGCCCTCATACTTCTCCCTTCCTGTAACTTAGCAAGGTCGTCAAGTATTCCACAATGGCAGGCAATTTCCAGTGCCACGATCAGTGGCAACGAAATGGCTAATTGATTCATAACTTGATGTCGTTTTAGATTTTTTAGTTGTGGCAAAATTCAGAGTGACTAACGACAGATGATAAAGTCAATCTAAATTCCTATTTTGACGGTTTTAGATACTTATCAAACCAATCGGCAAATGTTTCTAAATCAACGGATTGGTTCATCCAGCCGTGTCCGGCGCCTTTTTTAACGATTAATCTGGCTTCAACGCCCGCTTCTTTGAGTTTGGCTATCATTGATTCGGATTGTCGCAATGGAACAAGATTGTCCTGATCACCGTGAATTATTAAAGTGGGCGCGTCAGCTGAATCAATATGATAAATTGGTGAAATACTTCTGGTAATCTGAATAAGTTTGCTTTCCTCTGTAATCCGTTCCCATATATTCAAATCATTGTTTAACTCGTGATAATCAAATGCGGGACGAAATGGTTTGCCGATGTCCATCGCTTTTAATATTGGTCTGCCGTTTTCCTGCCAGTTTAAAAAATCCGTAGGCGGAAAGAAGCAAGCCACTGCTTGAACTTTTGCCGACACACGCTCTATCGGGTCTCTGGCGTTGGGATTGCCCTCATCGGCTGTTGTGCCTAAAAGCAGTGAAAGATGTCCGCCGGCTGACCCACCGGTGGCTCCAATTTTTGACGGGTTTATTCCGAATTCCTTCGCATTATATCTTACAAACCGAACCGCTCTTTTCACATCCTGGAAAATTTCCGGAATTTGAAATTTAGGCTGACTGCCGTGAACAACGGCAAAAATAGTGTAACCTCTATCAAGCAGCGGACGATAAAACTCAGGGCGTATGGCATCGTGCCCGGAAAAATATCCCCCGCTGATTATTGCTATTATGCCCAGCCCATTTGAGTTTTTTTTCGGTTTTATCACATCCAGAGTCAACGCAGTCCCATATTTTCTTCCATAAATTACATCCTCAATTCGGCTATAGTATTCGCCCTGTTTTACTAAATTTGAAAAATTGTTTATGGCTATTGGTAGGTTTTGCGCAAAAGTCGGTAATGTTAGAGATTGGAAAAGTAGAAACAAGACAAACGAAAAAGACAAAAAAGCGCTTTTTAATTTTGATAATTCCACTAATTTCCCGATGTTCATAGTTTCATTATTATAATCAAAATGAGATTTGTAAACATTGAAAAATAAAGCGATAAATCAAAGCCTTTTTGAATCAATTATTTTAAAAACACTGTTGTTTAACATAATCTAAACTCATAAATTGGTCCACTACAAAAAAGGATTTTGGACGGGTAGATTCAAGTTATCTTTTTTGCTCACCATCGCTTAAAATATAGTTTAACTTAAATATCCACTATAGAAAGCAGTTCAAAATTAGGCACAACAAGCCAATATCTCAGAAGGTTTATTTATCTATTCCAATGAATCCCTGTATTTAAAGAAATTATACCTCAGTAAAACAACGAAATTGGTAGATGATTGTCCCGAGGAAGTATTAAACTGCTGGCATAAGAAAAAGTATAGCATTTTGATGGGCTGTGGTAAGGCAACGGAGTAGTCGCATCACAGCTTTGTGGTACAAGATGTAAAAAAATCAATAGAATAAATACCAAAACAAAGAAAGGGGTTAATTCGTTGATTGTGCGTTTCTTTCCAAAGGTAAGTGGTTGTCTAATGTCACAAAGCGGTGTTGCACCTGCCTGCGCAGGCTTAACACCGCACTCCATATAACGGCATTACAAAAATTTCAATTAACTATTTTAGACAGGTATCAAATTGGATAAAATCTAATTAAGGTTTGCGAATTGGGGAGAATATTTGATTAATTTTCTTTGGGGTCGGTTGCGAAACGTTCAATGAACTTTTCAGGTGTCAAACCGCTTTCATTGATTAATTTGACCTGAGTCCACGGTTTATTAGGAAATCCTTTCGCCATTTGCAACCATTGGTTTGCCACTTCTTTTCTTGATTCGGGCAATATCCATTTTGCGCCAGCGTCTTTGCACTCTTTTCTTAATTGTGTCCAGCGAACTAGCCAGACATATCGCACCGGCAGTCTTACAAGCATGACCCTCGCAAGCAGTTCGGTGTCTCCTGCAACGGCAGTTTCGGCTTCAGCCAGCAGTTGTTCTGCTTGAGACAGGGTTTTATAATTGTGGAACGGTGTATCGGTTTTTGAAAAACAGGAGAGGTAATAACCTTTTGAAGCCGCATACATTAAGTCCATATATTGGCGGATTTTATCCGCGGCAGGACCGTAGTAGCCTTCAAGGAATTCTTTGATGAGCGCGCGATCATCCTGATATGGGTTATAAAGGAGTTGCGCCAGAAGCCAGGCGCGCAATTCTGCCATTTCAGAACCGTAAGATTGATACGCCCCCTGTTCAAATACCCCTCTAACATTGTGTTTATGGAAGAATCTCAGGTTTTCTCCAAGGACAAACCAGTTCGGATGAGGCTGAATGTAATGGGCAAAATCGGTTGTATAATCCCAGATGTAAAGCCGTTTGCAGATTTTGGACCATCCCAAAATGTCTTCGGCAAATTTTGCGTTTGATTCGTGATAAAGCGGCTCGCGAAAGTTGCATTCAATTGAGCAAAGGCGGATTATCACATTATCTCGCGGTTTCATGGTTTTAGGAGGCTTGCGGGTATATTGATAAGCGAGCGTGTCAATGGCAACGTTTGGAAATTCAGGTTCAATTTTTTCCGCGATATAGTTTATGAATTCAAGCAAACTGCCTGATGGGCTTCCTTCCCGTTCATCAATTTCCTTGCATTTTGGACATTGGCAATTTCCGTGCCAGTCATTCTGGGAAATGGAGATTATATTAGCCTTTGGCGATTCTTTTAACCACTGTTTTACCCGTTCAACGACAAAATCTTTCAGCTCAGGATTTGAGAGGCAGAGCTGGGCATTTTTGTAGGTTCGTTTGCCATCAATCATACTGTACCAGTCGGGGTGGGATTCAAAATATTTATCCGGCGGCACCAGCGGATAAAAGGTGTGAACGAATCCTCTATATTTTATGCAGCCGCCGAGCTCGTCTGGTATTCCGGCGCTCTGGCTATTTGAAAAATTGCGAACAGCCCATTCCGCGTTGAAAGCCGGATACCAATATGGATCGCGCGATTCAAAAGCCGGTTTCTCGCGGATGTTCAATGATTTTATTGTTAGATTCGGATTGGAGGGAATTTTTTCAGCCCACGGTGTCCAGTATCTAACGCCGCATTGCGTCTGAAGAAACCTGCTCACGGCATAGATAGTTCCGCGCGGACGTCCGCCTGAAATTAATAACCTGTCGCCAGAGGTTTTTATTATAACTTCTTCTGAACCAAGGGCGTCAAAATCGATCTCTGGAAAATATTTTTTTGCCAGACTGCCACGGCCGACTATTATTACTTTTTTTGAGTTTGCATTGGCGGTTTGTAGGATTTGAAATTCAGCGCCGACGATTTTAGATAACACCCGCGCAAGTTCTCTGGCTGCCCACTTTTCAGGCGGTGAACTTTGCAGGTCATTGATTATTTCATATTGCGGTTTGCCGTTTTTTGATAGGAAGATGTCGGCATTTACGTTTTGTAAAATTAATATGGTTATGCCGAGTAAATTAATTAAGGTTTGTAGTTTTGTTTTATTTAACATAGTATAAAATTAGCAGACTCATTTTGCGCAGGCAATCCAAATTATTTGGACGAAATTAAGATTGATAAACACGATGATAACATTGGAGCAATTTTTTGAATGAAACGTATTTTAACATCTACGGTGCATTTTGCAGGGATTACCCATCGCGGATGCGTTCGCAGTTCAAATGAAGATTGTATGTTGTTGTTTGACAGGGTGTTTTACGACAACAGCGAGCTATGGGTGGATTCTAAGGAGTCGTTTTCAAAAGGCTGGATTTGCGCGGTTGCCGATGGCATAGGCGGGTCAAGAGCCGGGGAGATTGCCAGTCAATATGCTTTAAGAAAGTTATCAAAAGTCCGCAACACAACTCCGTCGCACATTAAAGATGTGTTAATACACTTAAACAACGAGTTAATAAAATTGGGAAATGAAAAACCGTCTTTAAAGGGACTTGGCACAACGGTCGCCGGGCTTGGATTTGACAACGATAAGACTCTTTTTGCTTTTAATGTCGGCGACGCCCGCGTTTATAGAGTTGTGAATAACAGGTTGAAACAACTAACGATAGACGACAATCTTGCCGCGGTGCTAAGAGCGGATGGGAGAAAGGTTTCTGCAAAGGAAATGCTTCTTTATTCCAGCACGCTGACACAATCTATTGGCGGAAGTGAATTTATAAATGAAATTCAACCACACCTTTTCGTCGTAAAGCCAAATAAAACCGAACGTTTTCTTCTTTGCACCGATGGTTTAAATAATATGGTTGAGCACGCCGAAATGGAAAAAATAATAATTTCAATAACTTCGCCCAAAGAGATTGCCAGAGGTTTATTGAAACGCGCTATTGAAGCGGGCGGCAGAGACAATATCACCTTAATTTATCTTGAAATAAGTTTTTCATAAAAATTCAGGTGGTAGAATAAAATGGTTCTGATTTTTAAGACTTACTCAATATACAAGATGTTTTGCAGTTCATGAACGAGGCTTGACATTATCGGGTAACGTTTATCAGGATCATATTCAAGGCATTTAAGAATAACCTTTTCAAGGGGCGCGGGGATATCAGGATTTAGCTGGCGGGGCATAACGAACGAGTTTTCTCTGTTGTATTGAGATTCAAGCACTTCAGCAGCGGTTTCCCCGGCAAACGGTTTTTGATATGTGAGCAATTCGTATGCAGTAACGCCAAACGCAAATATGTCCGCTCGCTGGTCAACTTCTCTGCGCAGCAACAACTCCGGAGCCATATATGCAGGAGTGCCTGCGTAGGATTTAAGTTTTTTTGGTTTATCAGAGATTGGCTGCGCAAGGTCAAAGTCTACTATTTTCACATTCCCGCTGCGGGTTAGGATTACATTTTCCGGTTTGAAATCCAAATGCATATAGCCGTGGTCGTGGAGGTGTTCCAGCGCGACTGCCATATCAATTAAAATTGCCGCCACGTTTTCAGTGAACAGCGGATCGTTGCGCGCGAGAAGAAGTTTTAGATTTGAACATTCCACGTATTCCATTAAAAGATATAATGTCCCTTCGGCGCGTCCGTGTTCAATATATTTGACAATTCCCTCGTGCGGCGGGAGCGATGCAAGTATTTTGCAGCCTTTGAGGAATTGTGAACGTGCTCTGAGGTTAAATCTTAACTTGCTGTGGAGTCTGCGAAGGGTAAAAGTTTTTCCGGTTTGGTCAGTCGCTACCCACAGCGACGCCATCCCACCGCTATTTATAAGGTCGTGCAGGTAAAACCGACCGAACTTACCCGGCTTTTCCGTCGGGTCGTCATTTGAAAAAAGTTTTATTCCCAGCGCCATTTAAACGAAACTCTATTTATCACAACTTCTTTAAATATCCAAAAAGATTTTAACTTTTTAAAAATATTAATACAATTTGTCAGTTGTTCGTATGGATTGGACAGATAAAATGGACTGAAATGCGCCCGTTAAAAGGTTTAATAATTTATATCATTGCGGTGTTTGTTGG
>JBAMMJ010000148.1:0-3812 GCA_039793825.1 Verrucomicrobiota bacterium
TAATTGTGCCATCAGGGATTCTGAATTGATTTCTGTTTGTTAGATTGTCCGTTAAATAATATCCTGATAAATCAACATCATTATAAGACATATTATATAATTCAAACCAATCTTCAAAATCATTATCAACATTATCGTCATATGCAGCAATATTTGACGCCATCCATTCATTGATGAAAATTCTTACTGGCGATTTATTTAGGAGTCCGGGTGATGGTTCCAAAAATATCTGTCTATATAAACATTGTCCATCAGGGTAACTACCGTAGCTTGTATCGGGAGTCAACTTGTCATATTTTATATAATCAATTATCTGTATCTTTCCATCTACTAATCTGCTAAGAAATATTGTCCCAGAATTAGTTGCTAATGAAAAACTAGCATGAAGTTCGTCTGATTCATAATTATCAATGCCATCTGCAAAAATCACAAGGGGCTTCATAGAAAATGCCGTTGTTCCATCCGGAAATTTCCATTTTAATAATTCATCATAATTATCTGATAGGTAATAATTATTCAATGATATATTACCTGTATCATTGAATAGAATTTCTATCCAGCCAGTGCGCATTCCGATTGAATTTGTAATACCCGTAATGTTTCTGGTTTGAATCTCGTTTATAAATAGTTTCGGAATTGATAAATTGGTGTCTATAACGCTATTTTTAATACCTGGCGTTGCAACCGGTAGTCCTGGATTAATGCTTGGATCAATTGCCATCCAATTCGCTATCCTGCTGTTATCTTCATATGGATTAATTAACTGCAATGATGAACCCAAACCATTAGCCTGTATTGGAAAAGGTGAATTTGCCTCATATCTTACTTCATCTAATACCATCTCTTTTCCAGTATTTTTATCAGCAATAACCAATGACAACTTTTCTCCGATATTATTCAAGTTTCCACTATACTGACCTATTACAGGTAAGCTATCGCCATAGTTTGATTTAAACACATTAATATTCTCAACAATAACTAAATACCCTAATGGCATTAATATTGTTCCATCAGGAATCGTATATCCTGTTCCTTTAACCTGAATTCCAGATAAATCCACAAATATATTAGGATTGGGATTATATATCTCAATATAATCTCCTCCAACCCCTGACGAATTATACATAATCTCATTAATCAATACGGGAGTCTTCACGTCAAGACCTTGATAAATGTTCTTGAATTTAATATTCCATATATAATATACGTCGTTATAATTTGTTATACTTGTGGTTAGAGGTGTAATTATTGTTGCTTGAAATCTTGCTCCTGGTAATGAATAATTGTTACTATCTACTCCATTTATTGAAACAATATTTGTTCCGGGCACTAATTGCAAATAAAAACTCCAATTTGTGGTAGTTGACCACGACACTTTTTGTATGTTGGAATTAACAAGAATATTCTTCATTGCAATTGGACCCGTCCCTTCAATTAAAATGCAATATGTATTCGTATACAATAATGTTGGCATATTGACTTTAAATTCCGCATTTATTTCTGGCTCGTATTGAGTTATAATATAATTGCTTCTTATATTTATCCAATTTATAATTATTTCCTTATTTGTTGTTATAATATTTTCACTGTTTAATGCTGATGCTATTGAGCTGATAATAGAAGTGATATTTGATGGTATTTTACTTGCAAGATAATATAATTCATTTTTGTATAAACGTTTAAAGGTGTCTATACTAAAAATATTTGATACACCTACATCATCAGTATTGAAATAAAACAAATCATCGCCATTCGGCATTGATATATTTGTATAAAAAGACATATTATAACTGTTTTGTAATAAAATCCATTTTTTCTTGTCAGTCATTAAAACGTATCCGTTATAACTTTTCTTACCACCTATATAATTTGGGTTTCCAATGAATTTTTGAAATGCGAAATACTTAGCCCATTCTTCTAAATCTACATATTCGTTGAGAATTACATCATAATTTATGGAATACTGGCTATTTAATAATTTTATCAGATTATAGAAATCAATGTACATAGTATCAATTGAATACGGATATTCCAATTTCCAGTTCACTGCATACTCTCTCGGGTCTTGTTCACCATAATTATTTGTCCTGTAGTTTAAAAATGCCCAGCTATAATTTATCATTTCATTTCCCTTATATTCTATCCAGGGTAATGCATTGAATAGATGCATTACCGAAGAATTAAAGGTAATGGCGCAATAATTCTCATTTGGTTCTTGAACATCTTCCCAGAGCATACTTTTTTCTTGAACGCCATTTAACTTAAATCTGACCAATCTGACGTTATAATATGGTTGGTCTGTATATTTAGCCATTATATTTGCGCACAGATTTCTTATTAATGTCGTGTCGGTATTCAACATATCTCCTGGTACACGAAGCTTTTCTATAAGCGAATAACCAAGCAATAAATCATCTTCAGGAAAGCTTATTGTATAACTATATTTGTTAAACAATGGATTATTGTTCTGGTCAAAACATAATTCTCCTGAATATCGTATCTTTGCGCCATAAATAATCCGATTATTATAAACAAACGTTACTGGAAAGAATTTTTTACTTTCAGCAGTAGTATTTGTAAACAAATTATAATTGTCCGCTGTCATCCAGATATAATAATTTCCAAATGCTGAATTTATTATTTCTTCATCGCCATACCTTATCAGACACTCATAGTCTGAATCAGGTGAAGGAAAAAATGAAGTAATCCTATTTGAGGAATTATCTGTTGCGGCAATAAAATATGCAACGATTGTATTAGAGGGTTGAGCAGAAAGTCTCGCTGTATAGATTCCATCATAAGCATATTTATCACCATTAAGTCCATTATCTGTCATTGGAATAATGGAGTAATTAGTAGATGGATCAATCCTGTAATATAAAGATACATTTGATATTCCATCTGGATCGTCAATTTTTGCCTGGATTAATACATTATCTGAAGCCCTTGGCAATACAGGACTATGGCATACTCTGCTAATCGTGGGTCCGGCATTAGCGATATACCTTGAATTTTTTTCTCCTGGAGTGCCACATAATTGTGAAGGATGCATCCTAATTCTAAATTCCGCATAATTTCCAATCAGTCTGATAACAAGATTGGTATTCCCGGATATCCACTTTACCCTTGCTCTTATTGTAATGATTGAATCAGGTGACAAAGGTGCTGTTAAAAATCCACTAATATTATTACCTAATATATCACCCTGTCCATCCGCTATTATACGTAAACATTTTGTTCCCTGATACCCATTAATATCAAGTTTTGATTTAGAGTGGTTGCCGTTCAGTTGCCATCCATTAAGTCCGGTCTCAAAATCAGAGTTACTTACTACATTGACACTATACGGGAAAAGTAGTACTTCAACATTATCTATTAAACACTCTCCACTGTCTCTTAGAAAGATTTGTATTCTATCAATTGGTCCCCTGCCCTTTTCTAACTGCAAAGAAGAAATCATCCACTCCCAGGAAGTATTTGTCGTATTTATACTATCCTTCCAATTCATCGGTTCCCGTCCATTGCTATGTGGGTCTACAAGTTCTATACTGCTGCCACCATTGTGGGACCACTTCCCCCAATTGCCGCTGGGGACATAGGTTACTTCATCTACCGGTACGGTTACTTTATTTGTCTTGTAATTCCCTGATTGGTCTAAAGTTACCACTGTAAATGGCATTGCCAGGACAATTCTCTCGCCTCTATCGTTCAAACTTCCCGCGTAATTTCCAACCACCTTTCCACAACACAGTTTATCAGGACGATTATACTTTTCAAAAAGATTGGTCATATTCCTTGCAACGACTATAAAG
>JBAMMJ010000148.1:3822-24824 GCA_039793825.1 Verrucomicrobiota bacterium
AGAAAATTCACGCCACCCTGAATTTGCCAGCCCCCCAAATTTATTGAATTCGTTCCACGGTTATAAAGTTCAATAAATTCATCGTCAGAATCACCCGATATAGGTGCGTACATTATTTCATTAATCACCACCTCAGACCGATAAAACCGCGCATTTGAACTACCCGAGGTCTGTCTGGACAACAGAAAGATTCCATCAGCCCCATCAGGATATCTTCCCCAGGACATTCCGACAGGATGTGGTGTGTATTTAACAGCATCAAATATTCGTGTCCCGGTGGGATTAAACAAGTATATAGTTTCGCCCATAGTGGCTGGAGAAAATCCAAGCATACTTGCTGGAAATGAATACATTCCATAACCTGAAATATGAACTGTCCTTGGAATCTTATACTTTATCTTTGTCGGGTCATCGCTTAAACCATAGTCAGTGAGGTCAACAGAATTAGGTGTTCGGTTGTATATTTCAACGAACTTTTCCCCGCTGGATGGATTCGCGCAAACCTCATTAATTACAATAGGCGAAATTGTTTCAGGACTAAAATTTTCCCCTCTTCCCGGAGAGCCTCCACGATAATCGCTTATTGTCCATGCCCGATAATCATTCTCACCATAAGACGGTCTCGCAAGCACTAATGAATGCCCGGTTCCATCTGCTGCCACCGGCCATGGCTCATCATTAGAAAAATTAACACTCAAAAGCAACTTCCCTTTTCTGTCTTTTAATTGAATTGTTCCTGTTCCGCTGATTGTAATCTGTTCCTGAATGATATTTGTTATTCCCGAAACCACATTTGTTCTGTAGATCACCCCACCGTAGCTTAAAACATTTGTCCTCAATCCATATACGGCTTGTAAATCCGTTGCAGACCTTGTCAGAATTATATACTCACGGCTTCCGATTACAGTGTTTGATGGAAATGTATAATCAATAATGCCGGTAATTTTATATCCTGATATATCTTCAGGATACGGACTTGTATTGTAAATTTCAATATACTCAATTATCCTGCCGTCTGGACGATACCCGTAGTTGTACATTATTTCGCTAATAACAAGACCTGTATTTCTAGATGAAGGACCAAGTGGTTCTGAAGGCAGATAAAACAGATCCACTGAATAAAGAGTTTTAACCCATAAAAATAAAACCGCTAATCCAGTCAGTTCAATCCATTTCAGCGTCTTACGGAATCCATCATTCATATTGAAAAATAATAATACCTCTATTGTCCTTGTAAAGAAGAACAGGATATTGAAAATTTACTATGCCAAACTATTAAAGTTTTTTGATTTTTAGAGCAATATCTTCGTCATATGCAGGCACCGTCAATTCCAGAACATCTGATTTGTGAGCGACTTTTGTCTTCTGAATGTTTTCTCCTGTCAACGGAGAAATCCAATCAACTGTGTACGTCCCGGGTCTTAAATTCAACTTCAGACTATCAATTTACACTTTTTGATTTGGTTTTGATTTTCTGAGGTAGATTGCATAAGCCTTTTCTGGTTGAACAAGAGCCCGCGCAATGATCCCCTGGGGCAATGGTTTCCTGATAACTGAATTATCGGGCTTCATTTTTATAAAATCAAAACTGTTTATAAATTCTACAAGAACTTTATATTGTTTCCGCAAATTTGGATTTCCACCGCCAGGTTGCTTCGCAGGATAAATGAACGTGCCGTCTTCATACCCAACGGCAAATGAATAATCTAAATTATTGAACAATCCACCCCCAGCGATGATAAATTCCCACGCCTCTGTTCTATACGGAAAATCATTTGTTCCACGAAATCCAGTTTCATTCTCCCCTATTACCTTGTTCAAATGATAATTCATCTCAACCGTATCCAGTGGATTGGCATAATGAAAATTGAATATTGAAATCGCAGGATGTGGATTTGTAATTTTTGCTTTACCATTAGCAACATTTTGGGAAATCAGCTTCTTATACTTATGATTCTTTTGTGCATCTTCAATTACATCGGCGATACGATATTGCCATTCTAAAGTCACACCCCCAAAATAAGGTTCATTGCAAATCTCATAATAGATATTGTCGTAATCACGGAGTTCGTCCACAATTTTTCCTACAAATCGTTCCTGGTAAGCCAACAATCCTCCATTTTTATCCAATGTATATACATTCGTTCGCGCAACATCCCCTATATTGTTGATATTATTGTTTTTGTTAAAAGGGCTCAATTTCCATTCCGATTCACCATAAAACGGACAAAATAGGTTTACCTCAACAACAATGCCTAATCTGGATGCGTAAGAGATAAAATCTTTTAATCGTTTAAAATAATTTTCATCCCATTGATTTAGATCAAACTTATTTCCTCCACCAGCATAACCCGGCACCTCGCTCCGCTTCCAGGGGGCAATATAACGCCCATAATGCGGCGCCAGCGTGTTGCTAACGATGTTAAAAGAGCCGGCTGGTTCTAAATAAGCGGCGCCTGTAAACAGGCGCGTATTATTTAGTCTATCCTTTGCCAACGTTTCTAAATACTTTCTGTAATTAAAATCCATATTCAGAACCGCACCATAATGTTCACCGGATGTGATTAGAATTGTCGGTTTGCCCCGCCAGAGAAAATAATGAGGATTTTCAGGATGCAATTGTATCGGTTTTATTGCGCAAAACCCAATGATTTGAAAGAATGCATAAAACACTATGAATAACAGGTGTCTTCTTTGATGCTTTATTTTTGTCATAACTATAGTCTAGGAGAAAGTATTAAAAAACTCAATGAAAATGCTTTTTAAAAATGGAATCATCGGAGTCTATTATGGTGGCTGTTTGATAAACTGTTATACCAACAATTTAACAAAAATAAAAATGGAGCGAGCGAAGGGATTCGAACCCTCGACATTCACCTTGGCAAGGTGACGCTCTACCAGGCTGAGCTACGCTCGCACCAATTACACCGATTATTTATATTCAATTCAGACAAAATTGCAAGTATTTTTTACACGAATCCCTAATTTTTTTTAATTGCTCCAAATCTGAGTCCCTTGGTGCTTACATAAACGGAATCCAAACAGAGATTTTTCATTATAACCTCATACATCAAAGCGCCAAACAGAATTACATCCGCTCTGTCAGGGGGAATTCCTTGTATTGTTTCCCTATCTTTTAAAGGTAACGTCCACAAATTATCGCAAATATTTTTTATTTCCTCATAATTGATTTTAAGGTTTTCAAGCCTTTCTCTGATGAACTCATCATTATGCAACACAATTCTCCCTAAAATTGTGATTGTTCCACCCGTCGCTATATATTTATCAATTCCTTTTCCGACAAAAGAAACCAGATTTTTTAGATCGTTAACGATGCTATTGCTTAAGTCATCGTTTATCCTTTTACGACAATGTAAATATTCACTTTCTAATGGAGGATCAGAAACTCTGCAACTATTCAAATACTTAACCGTGCCAAATGGATAAGACCTGACGAATTCAATCCTTTTCCCTATCCCATATATAAACTCGCTACTCCCGCCGCCGATATCCGCAATCAATATTCTTTCATTACTCGCATCACTGATATGATCAACAATTCCTTCAAATACCAATTCAGCCTCCCTTTCCCCCGAAATAATTTCCATCTCAAGTCCCAATTTCTCTCTTACAATTTGTTTCAATTTATTGGAATTAATCCCTTCCCGCACCGCGCTTGTTGCTATTATTCTAATTCGTGAAGCTCCTAGACTTTTTGACAGCAAAACAAATTTCTCTATAGCGTCAACGGTTTTCTCTATAGAATGCTTTTGTAATTCATTCCCATTGTGAAACCCGTCCCCCAATCTTGTCTGAATTGCTCTTTCTTCAACAGGAATTACATCCCCTCCCTTTAAATCTGCTACCAGTACTTTAACAGAATTAGTTCCCACATCAATCACCGAACGCCGCTCAATTGGAAGAGATTGGTAATTATTCATTGCACTTATAAACTATTAGACGCAAATCTATTTGAACATATTTTTCGCAAGAACAGCTCCCCCTATAATCCCTGCATCGTCCCCCAACTTTGAATTCTCAATCCGGACATTTTTCAAAGTTCCCGGAAATGCATAATCCTTTATTGTGTTCAAAATTTCGGGCATCATAAATTTTCCCAAAGCTTCAATGACTCCACCGCCGAGAACAAGTATCTCCGGGCTCAAAACATTAATTAGGTTGCTCATTGCCACACCGATATAAAACGCTGCCTCTTTAACCACTTTAACCACCAGTTCGTCTCCTCTTTTGACCGCCTTTCGCAATGTTCCGCTCTTAACGTCTTCTATTCCTTCGTCCGCAATTTCGGTCAAAATTGTTTTTTCTCCATTATCTATTGCATGCTGAATATTTTTAACAATTGCAGAACGGCTTGATAATGCTTCAAGGCAACCCTTATTTCCGCAGCCACACTTTGGACCATCTATATCAATCACCATATGCCCTACTTCGCCTGCTGTTTTATTGAAACCTGAATACAACTCTCCATTTATTATGATTCCGCAACCGATGCCAGTCCCTATAAAAACTCCAATCAATACTGAGGGTTCTCTATTATATTCAACCTCATATACCCCGAGCGTACAAACATTGCAATCGTTATCTAAAAAGACAGGAACATTTACAACCTTTTCAAGTTCCTTTTTCAGAGGGATATTTTGCCAGCCGAGGTTAGGAGCAAAAATGACCTCCCCGCTTGAAGTGTCAATTGCGCCCGGCGCTCCGATGCCGATGGCTTTGATACGATCAATATTCAAATCACATTCATCTACGGCTTCAAGTATACACCTCACTATCCGTGCAATTACAGCATCAACCCCCCTATAAGCTTTAGTGCTTATCTTTGTCTTCCCCAGGCATTTAAGGTTTTCGTCATACACCCCAGCCAATATCTTTGTGCCCCCAAAATCAACCCCTACGTAGTAACCGTTCCCGCTTGTTCTATTTGAATTGCCCATTTTTATATAGATCTCACAATTATCTTTTTATACTTTTTCTTTTCAAAACAGCCTCTATTTTCTTCCTTAATTCAGCATTTATATCATCAACACCGCGATTTCCATCAATTACTGTGAACTCGTAGATTCCTTGTAATTTCTTAAAGGCATCCTGCATCATTCTCTGATAAATCAAAAAGCTATTGAACATATCTCTTGAAAGCCCCAGGTCCATTCCACTTTCCCAATAATCAAGCGAATATTTTTTAGCAAAATTGCGCTGAACAAGGATTTCGGGAGAAACATTCAGATAAAAGACAGCATCGGGAACAATAGCAATACCATACAAATTTCTTAACCACGCTTCATCCATCCCCCTCACCATATCTCTTGCCATTAACGTATAAATATAACGGTCAGCAAGGACTACAAATCCGGCTTTTAGGGCAGGGACAATCACGTTCTCAAGTTGGTCGGCAAAATCAGTGGCGTAAAAAAGGCTTAATGTCGTATGGCTCAAAATATTTCCCTTCTGAGCCTGATTCAATTCCTCGCTGACCAATGTTGATCTTTTAAGCCCAACCTGTACTGTGGCGTGCCCGGAACATTCCAACCAATTTACGAGTTTTGAAATCTGAGTAGACCTGCCTGAACCATCGGCTCCTTCTATCACTATCAATGTTCCAATTAGTTTCTCTGGATTGACCCCAGGAAGTCCATAGCCATAAAATTTATGATGCACCGGCTTGGGCACTATGACTTTATTGGGAATCTTCTGTTCTAAATTTCTAATCTTCATCATTGCTCACAAGGCTCTGGGTTATTGTAAATTATACTCTTATCCTTCTTGAATTCAGACAACGGTATCTTTTCCGCAACAATTTTCCGTATTTGCTCCTGTTGAATTTCAACACATTCATTGGCATTTATCTCAACAAAATTAAACTCTTTACTCATAATGAGGTATTGTTCAAGTAATTTACCTTGAAAAATTCTAAAACTCTCTTTCGGATTGTCGGAAAGACCTAAATCCATCCCGGCTTCAAAATATTTGAGTTGCGGTCTTCCATCCAGAATTCTCTGAAGTGACACTTCCAAATCGGCTTTAAAAAACAGCACTATATCAGGCAGTGCTGCGAAACTATAAATACCACGTACCCATTCAGGCCGACATCCTCTTACGACATCTCTCGCAAACGCAGTAAATATATATCTATCGCAAAGAACAATATAGCCAGCCCTTAACAACGGAACAAGATGCCGTTCATATCGGTCGGCAAAATCAGTCGCATGGATCAGGCTAAATGTTGTGGGAGTCAATAACGCCATTTTCTTCCCCTTGCTCGTGGCGGATTTTACAAGTTCAGAAGAATTCCATTCACTGAAATAAACCTTTAATTCCTGGGTTTCCAACCATCGTTTAAGCAAATATACCTGTGTGGACTTTCCAGAACCATCAAGTCCTTCTACAGCGATCAACCTGCCAGGATACCCCAGCTCTCCAAAAGTCTTCATTTTGTCTCTTAATCTATCTTATTAAAAACACAAAAGTTCACAATCATAATATTAAATGGAAGAGAAAAAATTGCAATGAACCAATTCTCATCCACATACCAACTTCGGTATCCACTTCAAAATATTACTATTGCCTTACTTTTTTACCGAATTATCATAGCGATATGGAATTTAATAAAGTGCAAATCGCAGTATCACGATTTAAAACTGGCTATAACTGTTCTCAATCTGTGTTTTCTACATATTCCGAAAATTCAGGGATACCGTATGAAGCGGCTTGTAAATTAAGTTCAGCCCTCGGCGGGGGAATTGGCAGACAGGCAAAAACCTGCGGCGCACTCACAGGCGCGGCTCTGGTAATCGGGCTCTATTTCGGCAATTCACGACCCGAAGACAAAATGGCAAAAGAAAGAGTTTATAATCTGGTGAGACAGCTATTTGAAAGATTTAACTCCATTCATCACTCCACTGATTGCAAGGATTTACTCGGCATAGATATAAGCAACCCTGAAAACTTTAAAAAAGCCCACGAACTGGGTATTATCAAAACAAAATGTCCCGACTTTGTCCGATCCGCTTCGGAAATTTTAGAGAATATAATAAAAGAAAACCTCTGATTTCCACCATACTCAAAAACAATATAAACTCAAATACAACCAACTTTAAGATTAAAACAAACTATTAACAGCCATACCGATAACGCTTAACGGTCCTTGGTCCTCTAAGCCATCCATAGCTTTATCAAGCTTTTGCAATGAAGTTTTCGCATTTTTAATCAGACTATCATCGTTTATCAGTCTTCCAACAGTTCCCGTGCCTTTGTTTACTTTAATAAGTATTTCTTTGAGGTTTGACATAGCCTCAGAAGCGTCAGTATACAATTTTTCATCCGTAGCAAACTTACCGATGGTGCCTTGACCGGAATTTATTCTTTGAACAATGCTGTTTGCATTTGTTATTAAAGAATTAACATTGTCTATTGCAATGTCGCCTTTCGCTAACATATTGCTTGCCTGCGAAGCCGCTGCCCGGATGTCAACAGCTGTAGCTTCAAAATTTGTTACAGTTGATAAAACCGAGTTGTATAATGCATCGTCTGTCACAAGTTTGCCAACAGTTCCCTTACCGTTTGCTATATTTTCAGAAATAGTTTGCAGATTCCCAAAAATCGCCCCTAATTTACCGCTATTTTGCTTCACAAAATCGGTAAGGGGACCAAGTAAATTGTCAATCCTATCCCCGCTGAAACTTTTTGTTACATTTTCTATACCAGTTGCCACATTATCCAATTTTGCCATCAACGTGTTAATATCAGGTTGTTCATAGGTTTCAATAACCGAGTTTGGCTCTAATTTAACCCCCCGTTCTGTTCCAAAATCTATTGATATATAATTTTGCCCGCCAAGCACACTGGTAAATTTTATCGTGGCTTTGCTGTCGTCTTTTACAACAACATCAGAGTTTAGTTTTAAAGTAACCCGCACCCTCTCGTTCGTGATTGACATTGATTCAACCCTCCCAACCTGCATACCAGCCATTTTAACCGGGTCACCCTCTTTCAACTCGTGAACATTTTTAAAATAGGCATAGATACGATACCCGCCTTTGAGTCTTTCCAATCCTCCAGCCATCTCAAGGACGATAATGCCAGCAATGATTGCAAGAGCAAAAAATATTCCCAACCGTGTTTCCAATGTGTCTCGCATATATCAAATTATTAATGATTATTGTTTAATGTTAACTCAGCGCTTATAAATCTCTTCACAATTGGGTTGTTGCATCTCTTTATTTCCTCTCGCGTTCCCACAAATAGCAACTTACCCTCATATAGCATAGCAATTCTATCGGCAATTGCAAACGCAAGGTCTCTATCGTGAGTAACAACGATTGAAGTGGCATTGATTCTTTTCTTCAAATTCAAAATCTCTTCCGATATAGTTACCGCAATTAATGGATCAAGTTCGCTCGTTGGTTCATCGTATAAAATTAGTTGCGGCTCCATAACAAGAGCGCGCGCTATCGCCACACGTTTCTTCATCCCTCCTGACAATTCAGACGGCATCTTTTTTTCAGTCCCTTTAAGACCAACAAGTTCAAGTTTTTCTGAAACAATTCGCTTTATCTCTGATGGTGATTTTAAGTGGTGTTCGCTTAAATATAGTCCAACATTCTCCTCAACAGTCAGCGAATTTAACAAAGCAGATGACTGAAAAACCATAGCAATTCTGTATTTTTCAAAAATATTTTTTTCCAAAACCGATTCATCATTAATCAGAATATCTCCCTCATCTGGTGTTTCCAGCCCAATGATGTGTTTTAATAAAACGCTTTTACCGCTTCCACTTGGACCGATTATGACAAAAATCTCACCCGGATTCACCTCAAACGTAACACCTTTCAGGACCTCCATCCCATCAAATCTCTTTTTCAGATTAATGATTTTTACCCCAACAGCGTTGTTGTTTGAAATGTTGCTCATTTTTCAAAGTAGATTAAAAACCGGGTTATAAAATAATCAAGAATAAGGACAAGGACAATTGAATTAACAACCGATTTTGTCACCGAACGACCTATGCCTCTCGGTCCGCCTATTGTGGCAAAACCCTGATGACACGAAACCAATCCAATTACCACAGCAAAAATGAACGTCTTTATAAGTCCATGAGCGACATCTTGCAACTCAACCACATTTTTTAGACTGTTAAAAAATGAACGCATCGGAATTTCTATCTGAGTATTGTAAGCTGCCACTATTGCGCCGCCAAACCAGCCAACCAGAATAGAGAAAATTACAAGCGTTGGCAGGGCAATGCTAATTGCAACTACTCTTGGTAGAACCAGAAATCTTATTGGACTTATATTCATAGTTTTAAGCGCGTCAATCTCCTGATAAACCTGCATAGACCCAATTTCGGCTGTCATTGCAGAACCTATCCTCCCGGCAATCAATACCGCCATCATCACTGGCGCCAATTCCTTACATATAGAAACTCCCACCACACCCCCAAGAACTCCGCCCAACCCCCTCTCCACAAGAACCGGACCCGTTTGCAATGAAACAACACCACCAATAAAAGCCGACAATATGCAAGCCATCAATAGACTGGCATTGCCAATCTCATACAACTGATCAAATACCTTTTTCCGCTCTCTCCAGACAAGCGGAAGGTCTTTGACCGTTCGCCAGAATAAAATCACAATTTCGCCAATATTTTGAAACATAAATATTATTCAATAAATACACTACAATACTGAAAATGGTATGCAAAAACTCCACTAAATATCAAAACAATTTTATAAACGTGATTATGGAAGGGATATAAGTCTTCCAAATTCAGGCAGTAGTTGATATTTCTTTTGCCAGGGGGTATACATAAAGCCACGCACTCCTTTCGTCCTGTTTGCGATCTCAATCCATCCTTTAACATCATCCAGATTGTCCGCATCGTAATAACAAGCAATTAGCATATTAAACCCTTGAGACTCAAAAAACTTCAGGCTTTTTTCTCTCGGCCTGCCTCCCCAAACGGCGATTGTTATATCTTTTGGTATATATTTATATGACTCGCTGAAATCCCCTCTCACAAGATAATAGTTTGGACGGGCATTGTGATTGGGGTCAAACATATCAGACCAGATATAGACCTTTACATCTGAATTGTATTTTCTCAACGCTTGAACCTGTCGGGTAACACACTCGCCGAGCAGTTTTGCCATATCTTTATTCTCACAGGCTTTGCAGGTCCCACCCATCCTGATTTCATCCATATTGAGCATTACACGCTTTGGTTTAACATACTGCGCAAGCAATTTTGCCTCGTGGTCGTAAATTTCATACAACTCCGGTTCACCCATACAAACAGTCACCTGTGAATCGTGAATTACCATCGGATGATACCAGCTAACTAACAACCTCTGACCATCCTTTATTCTGCTTGATGAAGTTAATTTTAAAGTGCTAATCGGTTTATGATCCCATCGCCACAGACTAAATTCAGGGTCAACCAACGGTTCATAATCTCTGCCCTCTTCATATATAATCTTGCCCTCTTCGCTCTTAACTACGACTGGGGTTCCTGGTCTTCTTAAAACATTGATTGGACCAATTTCCCGAACCTCCCAATCGTCAAGCCAGAGTTTCCCGGTTTTCCCTCCCCACATCCCGGCGTAAACCCGAACCTTATCATATTCCATACTATTAAATACCATAGTAAGCTTTTTCCAATCCGTTGTGGTTGGAAGATTAAATTCTCTCGGTGCAAGGCTTCTATTTTGGACTAATACCTGTAAATTAAAAGCGCCAGTCGGCTGCAAATTCTCCGTCTTGACCCATAAGTTAACAATATAACAGCGATAAGGTTTAACCTTTATTTCCTGCATAACGCGACCGTGCCCGTATTGATTGGCGGTAAAATTTTCCAACCTTAAAGAAGCCTTGCCACTATGAAATACTTTATTATCAATAAAACTGACTACCCCGGGTTGATCGTGAAAGTTGTATCCAACGGCATTATTCTGGCGAGATTCCTCAAACCCGCCATTCTTCAAAAGATTTGAATCGTCGCCTTGAAAGTAAGCGGTTTTCCCACTGACCCCAAATGGAGCATCCACAACTGGCAAACCTTCAGCAAGTTGCCTATTGTGAGATAATGCCCCGCCGCCATATCCAACGGAAAAGACACCCGGTATGAATTCAAGGTTATTTTCTTTGCAATATTGTAGAATTTCTCCGAGTCTACGGAAGTAGTTCGTATTTTGCTTACACAACGTATCAAGACCGGCGGACATCATTGCCGCGTTAAATCCATTCTGGCTTGCAACTTTGAGCACTTTCTTGATCTCCGCAACATCATTGTCTGAACCAAGTCCCCAACCAAATATCCAGACAATTCTATCTTCATATCTGGCTGAATACGCAATACAACAAGACATCATCAACATTATGTACACAGCGCGAATTCTATTATTTCCATTCATAAATCCATCCTCTTGAATCTATTTTTAATATTTTTCCGTTTAGTTCCACATCAACCGGCTCATTGTTAAAATTTTCAATCACATAACTTCCGTCTGAATAAAGATAAAAACCAACTTTGTTTCCGGATTTAAAATTGACCTTAAATGGTTTTAACACCTTCGCCTGCAGTTCATTTATTTGCTGTTGACTTAACTGTAATAGTGATTTTGGCGCGCCATTTACTTTTAACAAAACCACGTTGGGCAAATTTAAATTAATCTTATTGCCGATTCTCTTAGCCAGTCCGTCTGTGATTAAAACAGTTTTACCGTTTTGAATATATCTATTCAATTTATCTACAAAACCGTTTTCTTTCAGAGAATGAACAGAAAAAAAGGCTGTCGGGGAACTTTCCGTGAATTTATGAGATGGCACGAGTGGCAAACCCAACATTCCAACGTAATCAAAGATATAGGCTTCTTCTGCAGGGTGGCTATTGGGCGGTTTGAATGCCGCAATTCCAATGGGTTTTCTTTTTCTAACCTCTGATGCGATTTTTAAAAGTTCGGGAATATTTTGGCGTAAAACTTCTATATTTTTAGGTCCGGTGCTTCCTTGCAATCCGCCGTAGCAAAACAGGAATGACTCTTTAGCGCCGGCAAGTACTGTTTGACGAGCCTGTTCAATATAGGTTTTTTCTGTCGTCCCCAACCAGTCATACCATCCACCGCCGCATTTTTCTCCTCCTATCTCGCCAAGCCATCTCATTATAAAATAGGCTTCATATTGAACAGTGCCGCCCCAACGTTTATCCTCGTAATCACGCGTTTCAGTACCAACCCATATTTTATCAAATAATTCGGTCTCTTTTACTACATCGTATCCTCTTTCGTGAAATCTATCATACCACTGTGGATATTTAATAATTACTTTGACCTTTGAATTGATTTTTCTGCTTGCATTTATGATGTAATCTTTTGAAAGGTTATACATTAATTCGCGTCTATAATCTTCCCAACTATCGCCAGAAACCGGATATTGTTTATCTCCAATCGTCACAATTTTCGCTTTTCTTGCGGCATCACACTCCGCGCAGGTGCAATCGGTAAACCAGAAATCATCTATCATTATCTCGTCAAATATCCCTGCGGTATATTCAAAAATGGCTTTAATTCGTTTTTGAGATTCTTTATCCGTATAACAGGAGATTACATTGCCCCACCCGGTTGTAGGTTTTCCGATTTTTGTTGTTGTAACACAACCGCATACTTCAAACCCCTCTTTTTTGAAATAATCACGCGCATTTATTAAAGTATCTCTATCTGCCTGGTAACCGTCTCTATATGACTCAATGTAGACCTTGAGAACGCCTGTTTTTCTACACCATTCAACCGCATTCCTCAATCCTTCTTCTTTTGATAAATAATTTTTAACATCTTGAGCGGTAAATAACGTTGAATATTTATGGATGTTTCTGTATTTGCGAGCTAATGCGGTTAAATCAGATTCTGCCGCAATAACAGTGAGTCGTAAAACAACCAAAATCAACAACAGGATAAAACTTGCTCTTGTCAGGCATTTCATAATGGATTCAAGTAATTAGATTATTTTACAAACTCCCGTATTCATTATTTATTTCCATAGATGTTTAGGATATTTCCTCTGAAGTTGTTGTTTTATGCCCGGATAATGATTAACCCAGAAACCTTTAATATCGCTTGTGATTTGCACCGGTCGCATATTCGGAGCTAAAATATGAACAAGAACCTCAACCCTTCCCATAGCAATTTTGGGAATCTCTTCTACACCGTATAATTCTTGAATCCTTAATGAAAAATATGGCGTGCCGTCTTTAACATAGATAACCTTTGGCGTCCGACCGTTTGATAATATTAAACGTTGAGGTACGTGCTTTTCTAAAAGCCGATGTTGTTCGCTGTTTAGCATCTTGAAAAACAGGGGTTTTACTTCTCTATCTTTAATTTCTTTGTAAGTGGTTGCCCCTGAACATACCTGCTTTAAGACACCAATCCTCTCTTTTTCACCTATTTCTTGAATTTTAAATTCAGGACAAATCCGCGCCAACAAATTAACTCTTAAAATCCATTGCTCAAGCGACTCATCCCAATCGGTCAAAATTAAATTACCTGATATTATTTCATCTACCAATAAATCTTCCGCCTCCTCGCATGGAACTGCCGCTTTGCGTTGTTTCCTCAAACAAAGACCGCGAAATGTAATTTCTTCTTCAGATAATACAGCTCTAAGTTGACGGTCGTAATAATATTTTGTCTGTTCTCTCTTGACTTCATACGGATATAATTCGCTTAACCACTTTTCATCTATTGCGGTAGCCTTTGAGAGAACAACCCCTCCAACTCCGTTATGATTTCCTATTTCATTAATTTCAGCAGCAACAAAAAGCGGATATTTTTGAACCACACTGGCTTTTGAGAGTTCGCCACGTCCTCCGTGAACCATTTCGCATTTTAAATTGCCCTCGTTCAGTCGTTTAGCAACACGGTCAGAAAATCCGGTCAAAACGCATTTTCTTATAACTTCATCTTCCACCTCTTTTGGAGTTGTGTTCAGCCCTTCTCTTTTTGCTATATCCAGGAAATAACGGAATAGGCGCTCCATGTTTTTTGCGCTATTTGAATTAATCCCGACACTCCAGCAATCCCGTGGGTCAAAGTTTTTACTCAACGCATATTCATAAGCCATAACCATTAAGAAAAAGTCGGATGTCCCATTTCTGCCGAATTCAGATTTTCTTGCCTTGAGCATCTGACTGCCGGCTGAACGAACAAAAATATCATTGCCTTGATTCAGCGCGGCTATCATTGCGCATAGATAAACACAATCCAATTTCCCGGCTTCAATAAGCATACGCGAATAACGAGGGTGAATTGGAAAGGCGATCATTTTTCTGCCGATTTCTGTAATATTCCCCTTTTCGTCTATTGCCCCAAGGTCATACAATAATGTCTCAGCCGATTTTAATAAATGTTCCTGTGGCGGTGTTAACCAGTGAAAATCTCTTAAATCTTTTATCCCGGTTGCTTTTAAGATTAATACCGCCTCAGATAATTCCAATCTCAGTATCTCAGGTTGTTCCTCTTGCAAGCGTCTTTGATGTTCATTCTCGTCCCATAAACGAATGCATACGCCGGGCGCTGTCCTTCCAGCCCTGCCGGCGCGTTGTTCGGCGGAAGACCGACTGATCTTTTCAATGTTCAAAATATTGACTCCCCTGTGTGGGTCGTATCTTGGAATTCTTGCCAGTCCACTATCAATCACCAACTTTACACCATCAATTGTAATTGATGTCTCGGCAACGTTTGTTGCCACAACAATTTTTGGTTTTTCGTATCTGGCAAGCGCCGCTTCTTGCAAGTCATTGGGCAATTCGCTATGAAGTGGAAGCAATATAAAACCTCTGGCAGATTGCGTCTGTTCCAGCGCTTCTATTGTTTTTCTTATTTCATAAGCGCCGGGCATAAAAATTAATACATCCCCTTCTCCTCCAGATTCTCGGTATTTAGCAAATGCTTTCGCCGCCTTTTCCCAGACAGTCAGATTCCTCTGTTCAAAGTATTCTATTTTGACAGGATATGTTCTACCCTCCGAAGTTATCACAGGGCAAGGATGTAGATATTTCTGAAGCGATCCCAGGTTAACCGTTGCAGACATTACTATAATCTTCAAATCTTTGCGTGTCGTTCTCTGAATTTCTAAAACCCTTGCAAGTGTTATATCACCATAAAGGTGTCGTTCGTGAAATTCATCAAATACCACAACATCTATACCATTTAATAATGGATTGGAAATTAATAACCGAAGCAAAATACCTTCAGTTACATACTTTATTTTTGTTTTTTCAGACGATACATCTTCAAACCGCACCTGATAACCTACTTCATCACCAAGTCTTGCCCCCATCTCCTTTGCAACCCTCACAGCAAGCAGCCGCGCCGCTATTCTTCTCGGCTGCAATATAAATATCGCCCCATCGCGGTTAATTTTATGCTGCAGAATAATTTGTGGCACCTGCGTGGATTTTCCAGAGCCAGTTGGTGATTGGATAATTAACCTATTGTTCTCGCGCAAACTGCGCAGGATATCCTGTTCAATATCGTAAATTGGCAACCCTCTATTCATTGTTCAGAAATGGAATATTCTATCAGAAGCAATTTTATTGTCCTTTAATTTGCTTTAAACCATGCTGGGTTTTTTTGTCATATTCAATCTCTTTATCCCTGTATTTGTCTACAACCTTTTTAGCCGTCTGATCAATCAATAGCAATAACTCACGCCTTGACGCCATCGGAGGTAATTTCATTACGGTTGAGTATACATCTTCTCCTGCCTTTTTAGCTATATTGACGTGCCCGATTTCGTGATCCAGCAGGTTTTTATAAAATAACGCCCATTGTCTCAGAAATTCTGAAGAAACGCCGTTTGTCGACGGTTTGTATGCTGGCATTATAATATCAGATTTTACTAACACTTTAACCCTGCCGGGTTTATACAGCCCATCCACATATTCAACATCAGCCACCCATTCAACCCACCATTTTGTATAGGCGAGAAAATTCAAATTCGTCTTCCACGGCCTATTGGATACTATTGAGTCAATGAATTCTTTATAAGTGCTTCCAGAAATCAAATAGTGATTTGTTTTAATGTTAAATTCAACCTGTGCATATAGAGTTGTCGGAAGAATGAAAATTCCATAAAAAATTATACAAACTATCATTTTTTCCCTTAAAGAACTCATTTCTTTAACAAAATTTTTCCCATTATGCCTTCGCAATAGATTTTTTATATCAATTTTGTCCATCTTTAGCATTTTGTCTAAAAGTTTTAAAAAAATATGGTATTTGAACATCAATAAAATGTAGGCTAAAATCAATATCAAGAAAAGGATTACGGGTTATGAAATCAATAAATCTAAAAGGGAAAGTCGCGGTAATAACAGGGGCAAGCAAAGGTCTTGGAAAATCCATAGCATTATCACTGGCAGAAGCCGGGGCAGACATTGCCTTGATCTCACGGGATATTTCAAAATTAAATGAAGTAGCCGCAGAAGCATCTCGGTTTGGAAACAAAGCGCTTTGCTACAAAGCTGATGTTACAGATGAGTCGCAAGTGAATAGTGTGGCGACAAAAATAATTCAGGACTTTAAAACCGTTCATATCCTCGTTAACAACGCGGGAATTAATCTTAGAAAATCAATCACCGATTTTTCGCTGGATGAATACCGTAAAGTAATGGATACAAATATGACAGGCGCTTTTCTGATGTGCCGCGCTTTTGTTCCATATATGCGAGCCAATGGCTACGGAAGAATAATTAATCTAACCTCTATAATGAGCCACGTTGGATTGCCCGGCAGGTCTATCTATGCGGCAAGTAAGAGCGCTCTGCTTGGTTTTACAAAGGCTCTTGCCCTTGAACTTGCGCCTGACAAGATAACCGTAAACGGAATTTCTCCCGGCCCTTTTCTTACAGAAATGAACAAACCGTTGCTGGACAATCCTGAAATTACACAATTTTTTCTTTCAAGAATACCGCTTGGAAGATGGGGTGAGCCAAAAGAGGTTGGCGCACTTGCACTGTATCTTTGCTCAGAAGATGCAAGCTTTATAACGGGTGCAGATATTTTAATTGACGGTGGCTGGACGGCGCAATAAAAATAGTCAATGTTGAATATTAAGATAAATAATATAGATTATAAGCGAATTTACAATAGTAAACTGCCATTTTTTATCTTTTTAACATTAATTATTGGTTGTTCAAATAAATCTATGAGTGATAGCACAAAAACTGAATTGGCAACGCTTGGAGGTGGCTGTTTTTGGTGTATGGAAGCCGTTTTTCAGCAAATCCCTGGTGTAATATCCGTCACAAGCGGTTACTCCGGCGGATTTACAAAAAATCCAACCTATAAAGAAGTTTGCGAAGGCAACACAGGACACGCAGAAGTTATACAGATTAAGTTTAATCCTGAGAAAATCTCATACAGCCAGATTCTTGATATTTTCTGGAAAGCACACGACCCAACTTCTTTAAACCGCCAGGGCGCGGATATCGGCACTCAATACCGTTCAATAATTTTATATCATAACGATGAACAGAGAAAAATTGCAGAGGCGTCCAGGGCGAAAGCATCAAAGGATTTTGCAAAACCAATCGTTACAGAGATCATGCCGTTTACCGCATTTTATAAAGCGGAAGAATATCATCAAAATTTTTTCAAAAACAATCCTGAATATGGCTATTGTCAGGCAGTGATTAAACCAAAATTAGAAAAGTTGAAAGAGGTATTAAAATCTAATGAGAGCAAACCCAACCCTCATTAACTCTTATTAACTCGCCACAATAACACCCCGCCAATTATCTGGAACAAAAAATTCGGTATCCATACAATTAAATAAGGGGCATACTGGCTTTGAGTTTCAATTGCCGAAGATAAGATGTAAAAACTGTAATAAATCAAGACAAGGACTAAAGCGATTGCAACACCGATGCTTGTCTCCTTGCGGTGCGTCTTTATGCCCAGGGGAATACCGAGCAATGTGAATCCTATGCAGGCGAATGAGAAGGATACTTGCTGATGAATCTGAACCTTTATCGGGCAGGCAAAATCATAAATCGGTTTGTTAAACTCATTCAACTTCTCTCTCAATTCGCCGGGCAACAAATGCGGAACTGATGGAGTTGCCCTTAAAAGGTCTTTCATCTTATCCACCTCTTCCTGCAATTGGAAAAACGTTAATTCATTTAATTTGATTCGTCGGGAACCTCTTTTCGGCAATTTCATCTGCTGCGACCATTCTTTAAAAAATAACGGTTGCCAGCCGCCACGCTCAATTGTAGCCCCTCTGGCTTCATATAGTGTCAGCGTGAATTCATCAGACTTATCAGCTCGCTGCACTTTACCATTTGGCGCCCTTAAACTGCCGCTTATCATTCCATTCTCCTCAACTTTTGAAATCATAATGTCAACCAACTCATTCCCGTTAATCTTTCCAACGTAAACTATGTATCCGGGGATATCCTTTACAAATCGTCCCTGTGTGAAAATAGTTGCTGGTCGTTTAGCGCCAATCTCATATAACAAATCTTTGTAAGCAACCCTGCATTTTGGAGCCCAATAAAGATTTATAAAACCGCAAATAAAACTGCATAAAATGCTGATGAATATAACAGGAATTGTCAAAACAAGAGGGTTGATGCCTCCTGATTTTATTGCAATAAGTTCTTGCTCAGCGCTTAACCTGCCAAAAACCAGAATTGAGGCAGTCATCATCCCCATTGGTAGCGCAAAAACTAAAATATATGGTATAAGCAATAGGATTGCTTTAAGAACAATTTTTATTGTGACTGACTCGTTAAACAGCAGGGTGAAAACCTCACGAATAATATTGCCGAGCATCAAAATCCCGGTAAAAACAAACACAGTCATCACTAATGTGATGAGCACTTCCCTTGTTATGTATTTATAAATAGTCTTCACCTGTTTAGCAGTTACAACAGAAAATAAAAACTAACAGGCAGGGGCTCAATACTCAATATAAATAATTCTGACGAATTAATCAGGGTTTCAGGATATGGTTATTGAATGCATTTGCATCATCGTCGGAATACCTGATCAGTTTTTGAACCTTTTTATTGTTTACTATATGTGCGCTTGAATCTCCTATAACGACAATCCCTATCCCTTTATGGATTGTATTTGTCCAGTATGCTGATTCCGCCCTTTTCCTGGTAAATTCAAAAGCAACTTTTTTAACATTCGCAATGGGACAATCAGCGCCCGGTCGCCCCCCTTCAAGATTCCTGTCACCGGCAAGCATCATACCAACTTTGTTTTCCTTTGTGTCAACTCCTATAAAGTATGAAATATTTGAATTAAAAAGTTGTTGAAAATTCATAGCCTGTTTACGATCTTCATCGCTGGGGCATTTGAGTATACGGGGCGTTGCTAATTCCTTTTCTAATAGCCTGAATGTTTCATATACATTCGTTTTAGACCGTGAACCACCTTCGTTAGTCGGCACCCGCCAGGGATATTTGCCATAATCATTTGCAAATAATACAAACGCAGTTCCAATCTGCTTTAAATTGTTTAAACAAGTTATACGTCGTGCTCGTTCCCTGGCTGCGCTAATCGCCGGCAACAATAACGAACACAAAATTACGATTATTGCAATAACAACAAGTAATTCAATAAGCGTAAAAGACCGCTTATTAAAAACCGGGTTCATAAAAATAATTTAGTCTATTATGGTAAAAACTGCAATAAATTAAACCTTTGTCAAAATTGAATTTTCCCCAGAAGCAAACTTACTAATTCATTTAAAGATTAGAAATATTGCTTTAACCCAAAAAACTGCTATATTCAATAGAAATTTAGAGAGTAAAATGGATATTTTAAAATTTATTTTTATACTGATTGAAGTTCTCGTGCTATTTAATCTCCTTATAATAGTCCACGAGATAGGGCATTTTCTGGCTGCGCGCTGGCGAGGTTTATACGTGGATAGATTCGGCGTCTGGTTTGGAAAACCTATATGGCAGAAAAAAATAAAGGGTGTCAAATACTCTTTAGGTTGCATACCCGCCGGCGGATTTGTCTCAATCCCTCAAATGGCGCCAATGGAAGCGATTGAAGGAAAAGTTGAAGAAAATGTCAAAAACCTCCCTCCTGTTTCTCCCATAGATAAAATCATAGTCGCAGCAGCTGGACCATTGTTTAGTTTTCTTCTTGCGATTGTTTTCGCCCTTGTTTTGTGGGGCGTGGGCAGACCTGTTGGTGAGAGCGAGACCACTCGCATAGTTGGCTATGTTCTAAAAGGTTCTCCGGCAGAAAAGGCAGGCATTCAACCCGGGGATGAAATTGTTAACATTGACGGACACCCGGTCGCCAGATGGTCAGGTATTGGCAATACAGTTCAATGGCTCATCGTTAGCAGCCAGGGAGAGAAAATTAAATTAACCCTGTTAAGAAACGGCGTTCTAACAAATGTTGAAGCTGTCCCATACATTGAAGAAACCAAATTCTATGAACGTAAAGGATTGAGGGAGTTGCAGATGCTTCCAAAAGAAACCCCAATTATTGCAAAACTATTTGAGAATAGTCCTGCAGCGCTGATCGGATTGAAACCAAATGACATTGTCCTTGAAGCCAACGGCGTTAAATTGTTAAGTCCTGCATCTCTTTCAGACATTGTAATTGCCAACTCAAATTGTACGATTACGTTAAAAATAAAACGGGGGGACCAAATCTTAACAAAAGAGGTTAAACCAGTAATTCCTCAGGTGATTGCCCCGGATGAAAAGACTGCAAAAGCTATAAAAGATGAAATCAGACCGATGCTTGGAATTATATGGGAACAAGGCGGACTCGTAAACATTGACCATCCTAATCCGATTGAGCAGATACGAACTGGAGTGAGCGCTATGGTCAGCACAATAAAAGTTATAGCAACCCCAAAATCAGATGTAAAACTCCAGCATTTAAGCGGACCTGTTGGGATTATAAGAATTTACTACCGATTGTTTGAAAGCGAGCACGGGTGGAGAT
>JBAMMJ010000148.1:24834-34016 GCA_039793825.1 Verrucomicrobiota bacterium
TCTCAATATTAACCTGGCTTTGTTAAACCTTATTCCAATACCGGTTCTTGACGGAGGACACATACTGATGTCTCTTATTGAATTAGTTCGCAAAAAACCGATAAATATTAAAATACTTGAAAAAATCCAGACAGCCTGCGCCGTGCTACTTATTAGTTACATAATTTATATATCAATTTTTGACACGAGCGAACTGAGTCCCAGAAAACGAACAAAAATTGAATTTAAATCGCCTGTTGAACAGGTAGATAAACCGCAGAAGTAGTTTTTCACAAAGATGCAAGCATTCACAAAGTCACCATTCATTTATAACCGGCGCAAGACTCGCGAATTAATCGTCGGCAATCCAGAGGACGGTGGAGTAATCATCGGTGGTTGTAATCCAATCGTGGTTCAGTCAATGCTAACGGCTGACACAATGGACACTAATTCTTGCGTCCAGCAAACACTTGACCTTGTCAGGGCTGGTTGCCAGATCGTGAGAATAACAGCTCCTACCGTCAAAGATGCGGCAAATTTGCAAAACATAGTTAGAGAACTAAGAATACGCAACTGTAAGGTTCCCATAGTTGCCGATATCCATTTTAAACCAGAAGCCGCAATGGAAGCCGCAAAATGGGTGGAAATCGTAAGAATAAATCCAGGTAATTACGCGGATTCAAAAAAATTCGCCATTAAGAGTTATACAGATGAGCAATACGCCGCTGAATTGAAAAAAATAGAAGAAAAATTCACCCCCCTTGTTCTTCTCTGTAAAGAATTGAACCGCGCTATGCGGATCGGGGTCAATCACGGTTCTCTAAGCGATAGAATAATGAATCGTTATGGGGACACACCTCAAGGAATGATTGAAAGCGCCCTTGAATTCGCCCACGTTGCACGCAAACACGGCTTCCACAACTTCAAGTTCTCTATGAAATCAAGCAATCCAAAAATAATGATTCAGTGTTATAGATTGCTTGTGGCGCGTTTAAATGAACTCGGAGAGAACTGGAACTATCCGCTACATCTTGGAGTTACAGAAGCCGGTGAGGGCGAGGATGGGAGAATTAAAAGCGCAATCGGAATCGGTTCTTTGTTGTGTGATGGCATTGGCGACACAATCCGGGTATCCTTAACAGAGGATTCTGTTTATGAAATTCCAGTATGTTACGACCTTATCAATTTGATTGACCACTTAACACTCAAACGCGATAGCTTAACTGCAGAAATCGCTAATGTCTTAAATCAATTTGACTTTCCATTTGACCCCTACCAATTTCAGAGAAGAAACTCATTCATTGTAAACTCCTCTCTCGGCGTGCCGGTTGGTGGAACAGAATTAATCCGCGTTTTTGTAACTAAATCCCAATATTCCAATCTATCAATCAAGAACAGAGACACTGGCGATGTCAAACCCGAAGGCATATATGAAGATTCAGAAATTGTAGAACTAAACCCGCTATTTGACTTTCCAGCCCCGCCGCAGAATAAGCTAATCGCGGTTTCGGACGATACGCCACTCCCGGTTATTGTCGCTTATAGACTTCTTGTTGCAAGACTAAACAAACTGGGTTCAAAAAATCCAATCCTTTTGAAAGACACATTAAACCCTGAACAGACCCGTCATCAAATTAAAAATCCCCTGCTCTTTTCTTCTATAAACATAGGTTCATTACTTTGCGATGGCATTGGTGACGCTATCTTAATTCGCTCTGAATCCGAGCCATTGAAAGCCTTAACCCTATCTTATAACATTCTACAATCGGCTGGATGCCGTTCATTTAAAACCGAGTATGCATTGTAAATGGTCCGGGCGAAATGGCAGACGCAGATTTCGGCTATGTTGGTGGCGCCCCTGGCAAAGTGAATCTTTATGTAGGCAAAAAACCAGTTAAGTTTAATATCCCCGAAAATGAGGCTGTTGACAAACTTGTTGATTTAATTAAAGAACACGGGAAATGGTCTGATCCAAATCCATAATTGTCGCGCTTGCTCTTCAATCCTATTTATTTTCTCGGTGTAACAACCCGATAAAAGCGCGATTTATCAATTTCAGGTAATAGTTTGAGCTCAATTATTCTACTCGTAGCGGCATTATCTATGTTTGTAAGAATATTCCAATTAGTACTTACCATATTAGTATTAAACAAAACAGAATAAGTTTTATTAGACTGAGCTTCAAATTTGATAGAAATCTTTCCGTCAGTCCCATTTATCGCGCTGAGTTTCAATACACTTGTTGAGTCTTTTGGATTAGTACCGGCAATGTATTCTTGCAAATTGGTCAAACCATCGTTATCGGAATCTATGTTTGCATCGGATGAATCCTGCGGATTAAGCCCGTACAAAATCTCCCAATCATCAGGCATTCCGTCGTTGTCGGAATCTGAAACAGTTATGCTTAATCTTGCGACAATGCTGGTCACTCTCCCGTATATATTTTCAACAACTACATAATAAGAACCGACATTATTCTGGCTTACTGAATCAATATGCAACAAACTGTTGGTTGCGGCTGATAATGGCATATTTTCAAAATACCATTGATAAGTTATTGGTTCTTGACTTGTCGCCACAACTATGAATTCAGCCGATGAGCCTGCATTTATTGTTTGGTTTGAAGGCTGAGTGACGATGACCGGTGGCGTACCGACTATTAGTTCTGCCACGGCGCTTGTTGCCGAACCCATTGGATTTGAAACAATCACATTGTAATATCCAGCCTGAGACAGTTGAACATTTGTTAAAACGAGCGTTGAATTTGTCTGACCGACAATTTCGTTTGTAATATTAAAGAACCAGCGATATACGTATGGTTCTCCCCCACCTGGCACAACAGTAAACATCGCCGTGCCACCAACACCAACAGTTAGATTAGTTGGGTGCTCAACAATAAATACTGGCTCTCTCACTATCAGCATAGCAACCTGACTCGTTGTCGCCCCATAAATATTCGTCACCACAACTGTATAGGCTCCATCGTTTACCCCAACACGGGCATTTGACACACTCAACGTGGTTGATGTTGCCCCGGAAATTGGCACGTTATTCCGATACCACTGGTAATATAATGGTGTCGTTCCAACCGCTGTAACAGTAAAGTTTACATTCGCACCCGGGTCTACTGTCCTACTAATGGGCTGGACTGTTATCACCGGCGGTGACAAAACAGTCAGCGAGGCTGCACCAGCCACGCCACCGGGTGTCGCCAGATTAGTCACAACAATTCTATATGAACCAGCATCTGTCGCCTGAATATTAGTCAAAGTGAATGTATAGTTACTTGCTGTTGTTATAATGTATGGTGTCAATGGAACTGAACCCTTTCTCAATTGATAACCAAACGGCGGAGGATATCCAGATATTCCAATTGAAAATGAAACATCGCTTCCCGCAAAATTAGTCACACTCTTCATCGGCTGAACAATAGTAAGCGTCACCATTGGAATCAACCTCGCCTGTAAGGTAGATATTGTTGCAACTGCGTCACTTACAAGCGCTGAATACTGACCGTCATCTGAAACCTGGACATTTGTTATTGTGAGAGTAGAATTCGTTGCACCAGGAATTGGCACTCCATCTTTAACCCATTGGTATGATACGGGTCCATTTCCAAATGCAGATACGCTGAAGGTTGCATTTGTTGTCGCATTTGTTCGCACATAAACAGCGACCGTTTGTGGATGCGTTAGAATAGTTGCAGCCTGATGCACCATTACAGTTGCAATGGCGCTACTTGCCGAGCCGTAATCATTATAAACCACCGCTTGATAGAAGCCGGCATTTTGAGCTGTAATTAATGGTATAACAAGAGATTGATTAGTAGCCCCAATCAGATTATTTCCATTAAACCGCCATTGATACTTCAATGGTAAATTGCTGGTGGCTTCTACACTCAACGTCAAAGTCATTCCGGCATACAGAACCCGGTTTGTTGGGGAGACCGTAATGAGAGGCGGCGCTGCAACTCCATTTTGTCTCCCCACGGTAGGCGGCAAGCCTGTCCAATTAATCACATCATTGGCATAAGCGTCAGGATTGATTCTTTGTAAAGAATGTCCCATACCATCAGGCGATAACGCCCAGGGTGCATTGTCCTTATATCTGACTCGTTCAACAAGAATGTAATCAACATTTCCAGGCTCAACACTCGGGCGTCCCGGTTTTTTCAATTCAACCGTATCTTCAGCGTTGTTCAATTTCCCATCCCAAGGACCAAGAATTTGCACATTATCAGGCACATCATATTTTGTCTTGAATAAATCCAACATCTGTATATCAAGAATCGGATTAAAACTAACAATTAACAGATAACCGCGCGGTGGTATTATCACATTTTGTGGAAATTCAAAATCCACAGCCCCCGTCAACCTCCAGGTATTTGTTGGCGCGTTTACATCATATAGCGGTACTGCAACATCCGAGTTATTAAATAACTCAATAAATTCTTCATCTGTGTTATCCGAACCATCAGCATAATCTGGCGGGTGATACATAATTTCGTTTATCACAATCGGACCGACTCTTGGACCCGAATTAGCATAACCAAGAGTCGGCGTCATTTGTGGAACAAAGGCGTCATCCCCATCACTCTTTACATATCTGCCAAATGTCACATTCTCCTCCGAAGCGCCAAAATCAAATCCGTGATAATAACCGGTTAGATTTCCATTAACGTCAGCAGAGAAAATATAGACATCATCACCATTAGCACCAAACGCAAACGATTGTGGTGAATTTGGATTTGCATTAAAATTAGTCTCATAGACCACAAGGTAACCATTTGCCGGGATTATAGTATTGGGCGGGAATTGATATTTCTTTGGTGTTCTAAAATCGTCGCTCAAATACCAATAACTAATATCTACCGACACATTGTTCGGATTGTAAATCTCTACTGCGTCCATACCCGGCGGGTTTGTTGGATTGCTATTAGCCAGAAGTTCATTAATGAAAACAGGTAAAATTGTCTGAGGTGTTCCATCAGGTCTGCCGGGAGAACCGCCTTCTTGTGAACTTGGTCGCCAATTTTCAGGATTATCCCATTCATTGGCAGGCAGGTATGTATTTTTTGCTACAAGCGAAAAACCAAGCCCATCGGTTATATCATACCACCTATCATTATATCGGAATTCAAGAATCGGTTCACCAAATCTACCATAAAGCCCTATTTTTTCACCATTGTTGTCAAGATACCCGGAATATTCGCCTGCAATGAAATAATTTGTTCCATATCTCAATGCAAAAGCCTGCATATTCTTTACAACAAGCACACTCTGGCCAGGGTTGAGCCAAACGGGTGCAAATTTCTCAAACACACCCTTAATATTGTCCACGTCAATATTTATATTCATACCACCAGAACGTCCAGCAAACTCAAGCCGCACATTGTTTGCGGCGAATCCGCTAACAACTAAATTGGAAAATACAACAATCGGATTTCCAGGATTGCTATAATAATTGGGCAATAAAACAACGTTAACCTTTGATCCATCAAGGAAAGGTTCTATAACAATTCGCGCCTTATGGAATTCACCATTATCAAGATTTAAAGTAGATAGAGGAATAAAAGTGGACCCAACCGAGGCGCCATTCCAGTGAATAGAAACATCGTTTACATAATCCGCGCTATGCATATTGAAATTGATGCCGAATATGTTAGTTCCATCCGGAGTATCAAGATAATCAGAAAGACCAGTCCCTACACCGTTAGTTCCATATCTCATCACAGGTAATAGCGCGACCGATAAACCTGCCGCAGCTGGAAATTGGCCTACCCCATACTGAACATTGACATTATCAATATCTTGATGTGCATAAGCGCCACCAGTTCGCGCCCTGAATGCAACTCTACCTTCGTATGGCGTAACTCCATTTATCACATAATTTGTATACAAGGTTTCAGTTGGACCACCAGCGCCATAAACATCCGGTGCCATTCTTACAGTCACTAAAGCGCGCGTTGATTCAAAATTGATTACAATTTGAGCCCTGTGGAATTTCCCAGATGTCATAGAGAATGTCGGCGTCATAGAAGCTAACCAGGTATTATTCCAGTGCAATGATACGTGATTTGCGTTGGGGTCTACAGTTCCACCATTATTGTAGTTGTCAAACCCTATACCTATCGCATTTGCCAGATTTGGTTCTTCAGAGAATGCCGCCCCGGCTTCTCCACTGGTTCCGTAGATGGACGTCGGCATAAACACAACACCTATGCCATCAGCCGGAGTTCCCCCGGCAGGCGGTATCATTCTAAAATCAAATGTAATAGTTACCGTAGTATAAGTTCCAATTGCCGTGCGATTGAAATAAACTCCATTGTTAAGATTCCCAACCTGTGGAGTCAAACGTAAGAATTTACCCTGAGACCCTGAATCGGCTGGCATAACCTGAGGCGGAGTAGCGCCGGTTGTTAGAACGTAATTCACAGGGGTATTGTCAAAATCCTGAAGCGTAGGGGTTCCAGCCGCTGGCGGTGGCGATAGATTAATCCCTCTAAAATCAAATTCCAGTGTTACTTTATCATAAAATCCAGAAGCCGTTTGGTCAAAGGCAATGCGATTTCTATTTGTTCCCGTGTCCTGAGTTGTTAACCTCAAAAAGCTGCCAGAAGGACCTCCACTCAGCACCTGGGCGCCTGCACCATCGCCAAGTTTCCTCAAAGTATATATAGTCCCCGGATTATCAAAGTCGTTTGTAGTGGCTAAACCAATTTGCTGAGATTCACCGCTTGTAAATATAAAGTCAATCCCCCCGGCAATCCGCATCCCGCCTATATCAATCGCGTTTGTCCCGGTATTAGTGAGTTCAATATACTCATACTCCTGCGCATCGTATGAGGCGTATGGAAAATCAGATGGATTATACATAATCTCTGTGATCGCAATCGGTGGCGCCTTGTATCCAAAAATAGCCTTTCTTGGAGCGCTCCATTGGTTTGTATGATAAACGCGAGCCATAATTACTGAATTTGGAGGTGGAATAAACTCGCCTGTATAAGGAATTGCATTTGGCGATATCAATCCACCAGGCAAGCGCGGGTCGCTTCCGTCCAATGTATAATAAATTGTTCCGATAGTTGTCCGCATTGCAAAAGGCGCGGCATAAGGTCCTGAATATCTGCTCAATATTGGCGCAGGCAGGAATTGTTTGTCTATCCAGTCTCCGCGTCCAGCCACAAATGTTTTGATCCACTTAACCATATCAACAAAGGTTACATTTGTAATCGGATCAGGATTTGGCCAGATGTAAGTATGCATCCTTGGAAAACGGTTGGTATCGCGAGTTACCGCTTCTGTTAAATATGCCGCCAGTTCATCAATCCTTGCGTGAAGATTTGATGTTGCAAATACACCCCTTCTTAATTCATCCCAACGATCAATCAATTTTTGTTTAAAATCAGGATCTCCCGGCTCAGCAATCAGTCTTCTCAACCAGATATGTTCATTAGCGCTTATAAGGGGCCAATACCAACCATTTGTATACTGTCCTTCAAGGTAGTTTGCATTGCCAAAACTCAAATTCCAGTCCCATATCGGCTCCATTTTGATCTTTTTACCGCGGTCTTTTTGCATATAGTTGCTCAACCTGAAGCCGTCAATCTGTTTAGTAAATTCCACTATCCAGTGGTTATCCACGAATGAATCAACATCAATGTATTTCACATAACCATTGATTGGGTCTCTCCAATTACTTCCATAAAGCACCGATTCAAATTCATTAAGGTGGTTCTGCAACCACTGCTGTTGAATTGGAGAAAGTTGTGTGGGTTTAGGATCATGAAAACGTATATCCTGTCCGCTGATAGTATAAAACAGTACATCGCCCGGACTCGCTTTATCTTTCTTGAAAATATATCCACCAGTTATTGGGTCTCCCGGCAAACCGCTTTGAGGTTTTGAAATATTAACCCGATTCGGACCTATCTTAATTTTTTCAATCAATAGATAAATTCCGACATAATCATTGGTGCCAACTCGCCACGACGGGTCTGTGCCACCCTCGCCCCTTGTTCCATTTAAAAAGACCTCTACATAACGCCTTCTCACAGCGTAGTGGCCCATTTTTTCAAACAATTCGTGGGCAAGAAAATCGTTCATAAAACTTTTGTCATTGTAAATATTCAACAATGCCCAATCAGATTCTGCAGGCATTCCGAGCAGCGGGGCGGGCAAATCGTCTCCATTGTCATCGCGCAATTCAATATTGTAGGGTCGCTTCGGGAATCCCCACGATGTTTGCCCTCTACCTTCAACTCCGGCGCGACCGTGAAATTGGGGTCTTATGTAAGCGCTTGCGCGACCTGTAGTTTTTGGCACCTCAAAAGTCGTTATCATCGCCGGAGCTCTTTCCACCATATCCGGCACAATGGTATATCCATACGTACTAAGAATTAATATAGGCAGATTTGATGTGAAATTTGTCATCGTTGAATCAAGCAAGGTATAACCTTCTGATTTATATGGACTCGGGAAGTAACCTGGAACTTCTGCCCGGGCAACAACAAGCGCTGAATTCGTAATCTTAATCGGATTGCCGTTTGTATATATCATTGAACTGCTCGTCGGATTAGAACCATCCAGAGTGAACCTGATTGTTGCATTAGGAATAGTTGACGATAAATCAAGATAAAGAACATCGTTTGTATAAACGCCGCCAACAAGTGAAAATTGAACCTTCGGCGCTACCTCGGGATAGCCTGCAATATTAACCTGACCCGGGGTCGGTGGCGAAACATAACCATAAGAAGAACCAGACAACCTAAATTCAACCAGCTCAGTTTCTACTAAAAAATCTGCGTTTGTTTGATTAACATTCATTCCATGGATTGCCAGGACGTTAACCCCATCAACTAAAATAGACTTTGGATTCATAATCGGATAAATCTCCTGCATAGCGCCATTATGAACACCTGTGGCTGGTGTATCCCAGCCAGGGTTCTGCGGAGAATTTGAACGCGCTACTTCTACGCCGTTTAAATAAGCAACAAAACCATCATCATACCTTATTTTAAGGAATAATGATTCAACATCATTTTTATTTGTTATAGTAAATGGTATCCTTATATATGCCGATACCGCATTATTTAACATAGTGTTTTCTATATTTGACCTTATCCGAAGCAGATATGAATCTTGATTGTCATTTTGAGGCGGCAATGCCAATACCTGGAGTCCGCCATTAGCAGAATCTCCAAC
>JBAMMJ010000149.1:0-4928 GCA_039793825.1 Verrucomicrobiota bacterium
CCCCTGTGCCCTCTGTGGTGAATGATAAATAAACCACAGAGAACACAGAGAGGCACAGAGGAAAACCATTTTGTTTACACCCGTCAGAGTCATATTGATTTTTTCAATTTTCCTATCCACCTGTTTATGGGTTGTTGCCAGTGTATGACGCCTTCGGAGTCGGTTCAGCCAAATACTGAATAATATTGACAAATCTTATTTCACCCAAAAGTACGCTTTTCTTGAAATGCTAATGATTCAGGCTCTAACTATCTATCTCTTATCTTCTTCAACAATTCCGATAGTTCGCTCACAATATTTGTATTTTCACTGGCAAGGTTTTGTTTTTCTCCGATGTCGGTTTTAAGATTGTAGAGTTGATCTATTTGAGAATTGCCCAGTTCAATCCCAACCAATTTGTTAAACCGCGGACCTTTGTTTGGCGGTATGTATTTCCATTGGTTTTTAATAATGGCGAGGTTGCCAGCATGTTCCACATTAAACTCGCGTCCAATTCTTGATTTTCCAAGAAGCGCAGGCAAGATGTTCATACTATCAGGGGCATCGCCAGGGGATAATTTTTGTCCCGTTAGAGCTGCAAATGATGCAAACAGGTCAACTTGATTAATTATCGCCTCGGACTTGCCCGACTTTATTTTTCCTTTCCACGAGATGATAAATGGTATATGGGTTCCAGCTTCAAATAGGCTGTATTTTCCGCCCCGTAATGGACCTCCAGGTTTATGCCCATCGGCAAGTTCAACAGCCCTATCCTGATACCCGTCATCCAGCACGGGTCCGTTGTCGCTTGTGAAAATTATAAGTGTGTTATCTGTAAGGTTCAATCGTTCAACTGTTTTTAAAATCTCGCCCACAGACCAATCCAATTGCAAAATCGCATCGCCCCTCGGACCAAGCCCGCTTTTTCCAGCAAACCGCGGATGCGGAACGCGGGGGACATGGATATCGTGAGTGGCAAAATAGAGAAAGAATGGTCTGTCTCTGTTTTTCTCAATAAACTCTGTTGCCTTGCCTGTTATAACATTTGCAATCTCCTCATCAACCCATCGGGCAGATTTTCCACCGCTCATAAAACCAATCCGACTTATGCCATTGACAATCGTTCCGTCGTGACCGTGACTCGGTCGCATTTTGAGAAGTTCGGGATTGCTCTTCCCTGTCGGTTCATTCCCAATAGGCTCGGTGTAGCTAACTTGAATCGGGTCGTTTGTGTCTAAACCGACAACTCTGTGGTTTTCCACAAATACGCATGGGACACGGTCACCGGTTGCCGGTATGATGAACGAATAATCAAAACCAATCTCAAGCGGACCGGGTTTTATCTCGCCGTTCCAGTCTATTTTTCCCTCGCCAAGTCCTAAATGCCATTTTCCGATAACCGCAGTTGTATAGCCGGCGGTTTTAAACATTGAAGCAATAGTCTTTCTACCCGGACGAATTATTAAATTAGCCTCACCGCTTAAAACGCCGGTCCCTTTTTGACGCCACGGATATTCGCCCGTAAGCAAGCCGTAGCGAGATGGCGTGCAGGTGGCAGAGGTTGCATAAGCGAAGGTGAATCGCAAACCACTTTCACACAAGCGGTCTATGTTGGGGGTTTTAATCTTTGTAGCTCCATAGCAACTAATGTCGCCGTAACCGAGGTCATCGGCTAAAATTATGATAATATTCGGTACCTTCTCTGCCGCATTAAGACAAATTGTGACAATGTATATAAAAAAATAAATCAACTTTTTCATTGAGTTACTCTGGTAACGTATTTTATCCGATTGATCATAAAGTATCTATTTGTATATGTGAAATAATTTTTCTTGAAACTTTTTCAATTAACGCGAGGGATATTATCCGATAGTGAAGTAAATATTTTTAATCATCTTCTCGCCAAAAGCGGATTGGAGTTTTAACAAAATTTCCTGTTTCCAGAATGAATTGATTTCGTTTAACCAGACACTGTTATCTACATAAACAATCAAGACGCCATTTTTTAACGCAACCGGTGAGTATGAGCGACAATTAGTGGGTCTACCCCGTTTTTCCATACGTTTAATATCTCTGCGTGCAAACGCCTTTCTTCAAATTTGATTTTTTTAAGACATTCTTTACCACGTCGGTAGCCTGTTTTTCGGTTTTCTCCTGAGCGCGCTCTTCCTATGTCAGGTCAATGCCTCGCCATTGAGCAAGCACTTCCTGCTTTGCCATCTCCACATATTCTTTCTTTTCTTTTTTTCCTCTTCATTTATTTGACCCTACCGGGATGATTTGCCGTAGATTTTATTGCGATATTTAGCGCGTTTTACCTGCCAACAGGCAGTAACTGTTCTGGCGCATTATAAACCGCAAATGTAGATAACACGGGCGTTGCCCTGCTGCCGGTGATTTTTAGCCGTATCTTTTGCGCTTCTACCGTCGGAAAACAGAGAAGTCGTTTGTAGCCAATTGTGGTGCCGGTTCTTACGGTTTTCCAGTCGTTGTCAATGTATGCCTCAATCACAAAGCCAGAGATTCTCTGACCTAATTCAATCCGTTCCTGCAACATTACTACGTTAAACCGTTCGGGCTGGTTAAAACTGAGCATAATCCAGCCGTTAGTAACGTTATCATCGCACGCCCAATAGGTTGAACGGTCACTGTCGCAGATATTTGCCGGGGCATATTCCTTTGCGTTGCTTCTGGTATTGCTTGCAGATGCATCTGCTTTTGCCGCAAGGTTGGTAGCAAAGATTGCGTCAAGGGCGTTTTTGAACTCGGTTAACCGCTGGATATCCGCGTCGCTAATTTTTCCGCGTTTATCCGGCGGCACATTTAAATTAAGACAACTATTGCGACCGACCGACTTAAAATAAATCTCAATCAATTTTGATAACGATTTAACTTTTGCGTCTTCGGACTGGTGATAAAACCAGCCCGGGCGAATTGATACATCGCACTCGGAAGGCACCCAGTCCGGTCCGTTAATATCGCCGCTGCCCATTTCTGGCAATACTCCGCCGCCAACAGTAACCTTAGAGATATTATACATAGACCAGTTTGTTTCGGCGGCTAAACCGGATTCGTTCCCGACCCAGCGGACGTCCGGTCCTGCGTCGCTGAACATTACCGCGTTCGGTTGCAAGGTTCGCACAAGGCTTCTAAATCCATCCCAGTCATAAACCTGTCTGCGTCCGTTCGGTCCTTCGCCACACGCCCCGTCAAACCAGACCATTGATATCTCACCGTAATTTGTAAGTAGTTCTCTGAGTTGAGCTTTATAGAATTCATTGTAACGCGGCGAATCTCCATAAGATGGCTCGTGTCTGTCCCATGGCGAAAGATAGACGCCAAATTTTAACCCGTATTCTTTGCAGGCTTCCGCTAATTCTTTTACAACGTCGCCTTTTCCATCCTTCCATAGACTTGACGCAACCGAATGCGACGTCATTTTTGTTTGCCAAAGGCAAAAACCATCGTGGTGTTTGCAGGTCAGGATAACCATTTTGAACCCTGCATCCTTGAAGACCTTTGCCCATTGCCGCGCGTCAAGTTCGGTTGGATTAAACAATTTAGGGTCTTCTTTGCCATCCCCCCACTCCCTGCCAGTAAATGTATTCATTCCAAAATGAACAAACGCGTAACGCTCTGTTTCATGCCATTGAATCTGGCGGGGTGATGGCACCGGCGGTAAGGGCGCCGGCGGAGGAACAGCGGCTGACACAACGCAACAATACAATATAACCGATAACAATAAAAACCGAGTATTCATTTGGACCATCTTTGTTAATCTCTGGCTAACTGACACCAAGAATAAATCAAGCAACTCATAAAAACCAGTGGAAAATCTTTAATTGACGTTTTGTTTTGAAAAGCCTGATTATTCCAAGCGAAATTGCATTTTCTGGAGATGCTCGTGGTTAAGAAGAATATTTTTTAAGAATACCATATTAACAGGGTTTAAAAGACAATTATTTTATTTCGTCGTATGGCGAAATATAGATATGATGAATGAAAGAATTGTTAAACATAACCGGCGCTTTAGCCGATGAAAACAGGTTGAAAATCCTGTTTGCGCTGCAATCTGGCGAACTTTGTGTCTGCCAGATAACGGCATTTCTTAAACTCGCGCCATCAACAGTTTCAAAACACCTCTCAATTTTAAAACAGGCAGGACTTGTAGATTCCCGCAAAACCGAGCGCTGGGTCTATTATTTTCTGCCGAGGAAAAACGTTTCGCCATCAATTAAATCTGCTCTTGATTGGGTTCTGAAAGAGATAAATAGTTCTTCCGTTTCACCACAATTAACCGGAGATATCCAGAAAGTCTTAAAATTAGATGTAAATGATTTATGCAAAACACAAACCAAAAACCGAAGGTGCTCATCCTCTGCACGGGTAACTCGTGTCGCAGTCACATCGCCGAAGGGATATTGAGAAACGTAGCGGGGGATTTAATTGAAGTGCATAGCGCGGGGTCAAACCCTGCTGGTTATGTCCACCCGCTCGCGATTCAGGTGATGAAAGAGATCGGGATTGATATCTCGCATCACCGCTCAAAACATCTCAAAGAATTTTTAAACACAAATATTGAAACGGTGATTACCGTGTGCGACAACGCAGACAAAAATTGTCCATTTTTCCCAGGTCAGCTCAATCGGTATCATTGGCCATTTGAAGACCCCGCAAAGGCTCAGGGAAGCGAAGAAGAAATACTTGCCGTTTTCCGCAAGGTAAGAGACCAGATAAAAATGGTCTTTGAAGCCTACGCGGCAGGTCGCAGGGACCAGGCAAAAGCCTTAAAAAATATTTAAATATCCGCAACCGGGGCAAGCATTGTTTGAAAAATTAAAACTCTTTTTTAACGCTCAGGGATATGGAAACAATTATGAATAATTCAGGGCAAATAAGTTCAACAAAGAAAAAGCTGAATTTTTTTGAACGCTATCTCTCCTTCTGGG
>JBAMMJ010000150.1:0-4910 GCA_039793825.1 Verrucomicrobiota bacterium
GCCGCAATGGGGTATTCGTGTTTAACAAACACTGAAGCAAAGGAGGGTGATAAACTAAACATAAAGGAGGTTCGTCTTGAAATGGATAATGCGGAGATTGTTTCTGATAGATTGTCAAGGGAGGGAAAAATTGTTGTTTGCAAGGATGGCATATACGTTACATTTTCCAAAGACATACGAAATAAGATATCCATTTGCGTCGCAGGCAGCGGTTATTCGGAAGAACAACTCCGCAGGGTGGGGGAGAAATTAAGCCATAGGATCATTCAGGAATATGTCTACCAGAAGATAAAAGCGTCACTCTCTCAAGCGCAAGGTTTAGCGGTTGAGGAGTCTGTTGATGAAGACAGTTCTATCCACGTAAAGGTTAGATTATGGGAATGAATCCTTATGAGACAAAGAGAGATAGAGATTACTATAAAGCCCAATGGTGACGTTGAATTGCACTTGCAGGGGTATAAAGGCAAATCCTGTCTGGAAGCAATTGCGTATTTTGAAAAAATTGTAGGATTCAAACGCGAAGTCAAATACACATCCGAATTTTACGAACCCGACGAAACCGTAAGGTTTTTTATTCAAAACAAAAACAGAGACATTGATTAGAGCCGATGGGTTTGTTTGAAAGAAACAAATACACCCCCCAATATGAATTCCTATTATCCATCAAGGGCAAATAAAATTAAGAGCCTTTTGACAACCTGGATTAGATTAAAAAACAGGTTGCTTTTGCCTGCAAATAATTTACACCATTTTAACACCGGTTTTTTTTTGAATATCCTTGTCCCTGGCTTTTCGTTTGCGTCTATAAAACCGCTCCTGTGGCGAATTATTTTTATTTTATATTGCTTTTGCTTCTTTGCCTTAATTTTTTTTGCCGGGTTAAGCGCCGCAAAATACGCATTCACGTTGATGATTTTTCTTCACTCAATTTCTATAGTGAACTACCTGTACAGAGAATTGAACGGTTTGAGCCTGTTCGGCAGGGCTATTTCAGGATTAGCCATTTCTGTGATTATTTATTTATTTTATTCCTTCATAATCATCGGTTTGCTTGATAAGATTTATACCCCAATAACTACAGTGAACAGAGATGTTTTCGTGATTAAACGTATATATGATTTTAAAAAACTCAAGCCGGGTGACAAAATTGCATACTATAAGGGCGGTGTTTATAATCCTCAGATGATAATTTATTCGGGAATGTTGATCGGCACAGTTATTGGAAAGAGCGGCGATAAAATTGAGTTTAAAGAAAAAATCATTGTTACAAAAAACAATGCTTATCCAGGGAGCGGATTTATCAATAACATTTCTTTTTCCGATTATGTTGTTCCCCCTGATTGCCTGTTTGTGTTGCCTCAAAATGAGTCTTTCAAATTGTATAATAGATTTGATAATTTCAATTATGATAGGTTTGTTGATTGGTGCATTGTTCGCGCCGATGATTACAGGGGGTACATACCCAAAAAATGGTTTTGCAGATGGCAATATTTCAATTAAATTAGGTTAACGAACGCTTATTATTTAGAATGAGTAGATTTTCAAATCTTGAATTTGACAGATGGTCTGAAAATTATTTGCAGAATGACCTTACCGCTCCGAGGGATGAAAGTTTTTTCGTAAAAGAGGCAAGGCTTGGATTTGAAAACGCAAGATTTGAACACTCTCTACGCGGCTATGCAAAGGCGCTTGAATTCAATCCAATGAATACTTCCGCCTGGGCAGGACAGGTATATGCGTTGATTGAACTTGGAGAATACCGAGAGGCAAATTTGTGGAGTGATAAAGCGTTGGAGAGATTTCCTGATAACCCTGAAATTCTTTCGGCAAAAGCGGTTGCCCTCGCAAGGTTAAATGACACAGGTGCAGCTCTCGCTTATGCGGATTCTGCGGTTGAAGCGCGCGGAGATTTGCCCGTTGTTTGGCTTGCGCGCGCGGAAGTTCTTTTTGCAAAACGAGAAAAGGTCGCTGAATATTCATTGGAAAGAGCGTTATCTTTAGCGCCGGGCGACTGGTTTGTTCATTTGATGGCTTCAAAGATTTATTACTATTACAAGTTCTTTGTTAAAGCCTTTAAATATGCTAAAAAAGCTATTGAACTCAATTCTGAGGTCGCAATTTGCTGGTTACAATTCGGATTGTGTCAATTAGAACTGGGGATGTATCCGCAGGCAAAATCTTCATTTGCCCGCGCCCTTGAACTTAGCCCAGATAGCCATCATATCCGTGAGGCGATAAAACAACTGGATGAACAGGGTAGTGTTTCGCGTCTTTTAAGGTTTTTTAAAAAAATATTGGGAAATTAAATGACCGGCAAATTTTATATATGACTCTGGAAAAATTGGATAAACTGTTTCAGATTGCTGTTGATTACTGCGCTTCAGACCTTCATTTGATTAGTGGGGTTCCGCCGGCTTTCAGAGTTCACGGCGAAATTATTCTTGCCGACGATGACGCATTGACACCATACGAATTAGAACAAATAACCGCATCCCTGCTTAATGAGCAGCAATTAAAGAAGTTTGCCGAAGAATGGGAGTTGTGTATTTCTATAAATCACCCTGTTACCGGACGGATAAGGGCTACTTTGTATAAACGGAATGGGCATCCTGAAATGAGCATTCGTTTCTGCGGACATCGGATTCCTTCCCGCGAAGAACTCGGATTACCGGCGAAATTAGATGAACTTGCGCGAAAACCAAATGGTTTGATTATTATCACAGGCCCGAGCGGTTCGGGCAAAACCACCACATTGAATTATCTGATTGACCTCATAAATTCTGAACGCAGGTGCAAAATAATCACAATTGAAGACCCTATTGAATTTGTTCACGAAAATAAACGAGCTATTGTTGTTCAGCAAGAGGTATTAACAGACACACACTCGTTTAACCGCGCCCTGATTCACGTTCTGAGGCAAGACCCTGATGTAATCGTGATCGGGGAGATGCGCGACCATCAGGCAATTGCAACCGCCCTGACCGCCGCCGAAACCGGACACCTTGTAATGGCAACCTTGCACGCCCCAAACGTTTATCAGGCAATTGAAAGAATAATCGGCGTGTTTGAAGGGAGCGCTCAAAAGCAAATAATACTACAACTTGCAAATTCGCTTCAGGGAATTATTGCCCAGGACCTTCTCCCATCAATTGATAGAACCAGAAGAGTGCTTGCTTATGAGCTACTTGTAGCAACAAATGCAGTCAGAAACGTCATAAGAGAAAACAACCTGCACCAGCTTGAAAATACAATTCAGACAGGCGCAAAAGACGGTATGGTATTAATGGATAGTTGTCTAAAGGAATTGTATTCCAAAGCCATCATAAGTTATGATGTAGCCTTAAGCAGAGCAAAAAACCCTGAACGTATCGCATACCCCGGCAAATCTTGATATGCGTAAGTTTTTATTATATTTAGCGAATGAAATATTATGACGGACAATTTAATTAACACAAATAGTTACGCGGCAACATTAAACGAATTTAAATGCCTGAAATTATTAGTAAGAGTAAACACAATCCAGTATCTCAGAAAGGTCAAGGCTATAAAAAATCAGTCTCTCTTGATGACAGGACTGACAACTCTATTTTTAATTGGATATGTTATAGCGGCGTATACATTATTCTTTAAGGGGCTTGAATTTGTTGGGAAATTTCCGGGTTTTGGCAATTTGCTCATAGAACGGCTTTTGTTTTTGATGTTCGCGATACTTTTTATCCTTCTGTTTTTTAGTAACCTTATAATAAGCTACACGAATTTATTTAAAAACCGCGAATCGCTCTTTTTATTGTATCAACCAATACATCCCAACACAATTTTTCAGTGGAAATTCATTGAATCAACTGTTCTTGCTTCTTGGGCGTTTTTATTTCTAATAGCGCCGTTTCTTGCGGCTTATGGGTTGAATCGCGGGGTTTCGTGGCAATTTTATCCTGGCATAATAGTTATGGTTGCCCTTTTTATTATTTTGCCGGCTGTGATTGGTGCCTGGCTGGCAATAGCGGTCGCAAGACATATAGAAAACCGCGCCTTTCAACTATTTACACTCGCCATTGCGGCAGCCATTATTTACGCCTGTTTTAAATATTTTAAACCTGAAGCACTTCCGCAGGAAGAATCCCGCGTATTGGCTGTGATTGATAGATTGCTTTCAAAAACAAGTTTTGTTGAAGAGTTTTATCTGCCGAGTTATTGGCTATCGTCTGGAATTATAAACCTTGCAGAAGGAGCCTCTGTGGCAGCAGTCTTATATGCGATGGTGCTTTTTAGTTATTCATTATTGTTTTCAACGATCTCATTTACAAAGGCTGGTAGGTTTTTCTTTGATTCAGCGAGTGCTGTTCAGGGCAGGTCTCATATATTACAAAATTGGCGATGGTATGTAAATTTGAAAAGGCATTATAAAAAATTCAAACCAGCTCCAACTCTGCTTGAGAGGTTTTTTAAACTGTTGTGGTGGGTAGCTCCTCCAATCAGGTCGCTGCTGATAAAAGATATTCGTTTATTCTTAAGAGACACTACACAATGGGCTCAAACCCTCGTTCTATTCGGGCTTTTGACGGTTTATATAGTAAATTTGCGGCATTTTACCCACCAATTGACAAATCCATTCTGGATACATCTTGTCTCATATCTGAATTTAATGGCTTGCGCGTTAAATCTTACAACGCTTACAACACGATTTATTTTTCCGCAATTTTCGCTTGAAGGTAAAAGACTCTGGATAGTCGGAATGGCTCCGGTGGGTTTAAAACGAATTATTATGGCGAAATATTGGCTGGCAAGTATCTGTTGCCTTATCGTAACCGCAGGATTGATTTTACTTTCTTGCAATATCCTTAAAATGCCAGTTGATAAGACGATTTTCTTTACCATAGCAATCACTGTGATGACTTTTACCCTCACAGGTA
>JBAMMJ010000151.1:0-4768 GCA_039793825.1 Verrucomicrobiota bacterium
TTAGACTATTACAAAAACAGAAATAACTCCGACCCCCTATAGCCGAGCAAAGGCTTGTTTAAATATACCGCGAGATTATAATTCTGTTAACGACTCTCTAAACAGTATTTGACCAACTTAGATAAGTTTGCGTAAATAGTAACGGTTAATATGAATGAAATTAACATATTAGTTTGCGACCCGGTTTCTCCAAAAGGGATTGCGCTTCTGGAGAAACAGCCCGGATTTAAGGTTACCGTATTAAAGCAACGGTTGGCTGAACCTGAGTTGTTGCCATTAGTTGCGGATAAAACGGCGTTAATCGTAAGGTCAGAGACAAAGATTACAAAAGCCGTAATTGATGCCGCAAGACAATTGAAGGTGGTCGGGCGCGCCGGCGTTGGTGTAGATAATGTGGATGTGGAATATGCCACTCAGCGCGGTGTTGTGGTTATGAATACCCCCGGCGGAAATACGATTTCTACGGCTGAGTTGACCTTTTCTATGCTTCTTTCTCTGGCGCGAAATATCCCGCAAGCGCACGCATCAATGAAGGCTGGAGAGTGGAATAGGAAGGCTTTTGCCGGCATTGAGGTGTTTGGCAAGACTTTAGGGGTACTCGGTCTTGGCAGAATCGGAAGCGAAGTGGCAAAACGCGCTCAAGCCTTTGGTATGAAAGTGCTTGGCTACGATCCATATATCAGTTTGACAAGGGCAAAGTCTCTACAGATTGAAATGGCAGACCTTGACGAAATCTACGCCAGAGCCGATTTTATCACAGTCCATATGCCTTTGACCGACGAAACTCGCGGAATGATAAACGCTGAAACAATTTCAAAGATGAAGACCGGGGTTAGGATTATAAATTGCGCCCGCGGCGGCATCGTGGTTGAAAATGACCTCTGTGAAGCAATAAAGAGTGGTAAAGTAGCTGGCGCAGCGCTTGATGTTTATGAAGTGGAACCCTTGCCGAAGGATTCGCCGTTGCGGCAACTACCGCAGGTAATTATGACGCCGCACCTTGGAGCGAGCACCGAAGAGGCTCAGGACAACGTTGGAATAGAAATAGCAGAGGCTATTATTGATTTTCTGGTCAATGGCACTATCCGCAATGCCGTGAATATGCCGAGTCTTGACGAGAAGACCTATGCCATTGTAAAGCCGTTTTTGAATCTGGGCGAAAAATTGGGGAAACTGGTCGGTCAGATCGCACCCAGACGAAACGAGAAGATTGTTATTACTTATGGTGGACGGGCGGTTGACCTGCCAACAGAACCGATAACCCGTTGCCTGCTTAAAGGATTCCTGGAACATATTGTCGGACAGGATGTCAATCAGGTCAACGTCAGGGTCCTGGCAAACTCGCTCGGTATAAAAATTCAGGAAGTTCGTTCTTCAGAAGAAACCGACTATTTTGAGTGGATTCATATTTCAGTAAAATCAAATGGCGAGGAATACAGCGCCGCTGGCACAATCCTTGGCAAAAATCAACAACCGAGAATTGTTGAACTATACGAACGTCCAATTGAAGTTGTGCCAGAGGGCGTATTACTCCTGTTTTTTAACAAAGACAGACCAGGAATCGTCGGTTATATCGGCTCAATTTTGAGTAAATATAATATAAATATCGCCAGTATGAGCCTGAACCGGGACATTGTCGGCGGAAAAGCCCTGACGGTGATTAATCTTGATAATGTGCCGGACAGCAGGGTAATTGATGAAATTAAAAAAGACCCGGATATAACCAATGTAAAAGTAGTTAAACTGTAAGGGATTTGTCTCAATTTCTCCCAAATTGAATAAATTGTGTTATATTGCCATCAAAAAATGGTTAAGGTTGTTCTGTGGTTTTACTTTACCATATTTTTCGTTTGATTTTTAAAATGAATAGCAAAATAAAAGTCTTTTGCTCAACCGCGCTTGTTTTGTGCGCTGCCTTGAGTTCATTAACCTTTGCTCAAAATAGCGCTGGCGCCAGCGCCGCCCAGTCGTCAAAAACGATAGACCTTTTCCCGGACGAAGTTGTTGCTAAAGGTGACGGCGTGGAGATAAAGCGAAGCCAGCTTGACGAGGCGTTTGTTTTAGTAAAGGCGAACCTTTTGGCTGGCGCCCAGTCGTATTACATACCCGAAGAACGACGCAAGGTTCTTGAAGCCCGTTTGTTGGATAGACTAATTGCCACGCATTTATTGCTGGCAAAGGCTACCGATGAAGACAGGAAAAAAGCCGAGGAGACAGCAAAAAAATTCATAGATGAGGTGAAATCAAGAACCGTTTCTGAAGATGTTTTCATCCTGCAATTAAAGGCAAACGGCTTAACTTATGAGAAATTCAAAACCCGCGTCTTAGAACAGTCTATCTGCGATGAAGTGGTGCAGAGAGAAGTAAAAGCCAAAGTAAATATTACCGAAGACCAGATAAGAAAATTTTATGACGATAATCCTGATGAGTTTAATGTTCCGGAGATAAGAAAAATAGCGCATCTGCTTATTTCCACTCGCGATATGAGCGATCCAGCGCCCCAGCTTCGCCTGAAACGGGAATTGTCCGACGAACAGAAACAGGAAAAGAAGAAGTTAGCCGAAAGCATCCTTGCAAGGGCTAAAAAAGGAGACGATTTTGGAAAATTAGTTAAAGAATATTCTGACGACATTTCAAGCCGAGAACGCAACGGAGAATATACTATAACCAGAGCAAAAGATGATCCAAGAGCAGCTATGATGCCGGAGATTGAGGTCGCCGCATTCTCACTCGGGGCGGGAGAAGTCAGCGACCTGATAAATACCCCTTACGGGTTCCATATAATAAAAGTCCTTGAAATTAAACCTGCTGGCAAAAAACCTTTTTCGGAAGTCAAAGACGACATCAAAAAATATCTTGAACAAAAAGAGGTTCAGAAGTTGCTCCCGGATTATTTTGATAATCTTAAAAAAGAGGCAAAGGTGCAAATCCTTGACCCGGAATTGAGAGAAATTCAGCAACAACTGTCCAAAAAGAAGGAAGAGACAAACTAACCGATAAGTTGCAACTTTTGTCTACGGCAAGTTTTATATTTACTGATGAACGACAGTTCGGAATTAGAACTGATCAACCGATGTTTGAGTGGAGAAGAATCGGCTTGGAATGAATTGTTTGATATCCATTACGCAGCCACAGTCAGATTTGTTTTCCAGTTCAGTCCAGAATTAACATTAGAAGACGCCGAGGAAATCACTCAAGAAACCTTTTTGTCAGTAATTAAGAATTTAAACGCATTTAACAAAAAAAGCCGTTTACAAACCTGGATTTTTAGAATCGCTATCAATAAAACCCACGACTTTTTAGAAAAACGAGTAGCAACAAAACGTGGCGGCGGCGTTCAGCACTTAAGCATTCATTCCAATAATAACGAAAACCGCCAAATCGGTTTTGATGTTCCCGATTCTAATCCTAAACCCGACGAGGCAATTTTAAAAAACGAAGAATACGAAATCCTTGTTTCATCTTTAAAAAAACTTGGCAGTATCTGCAGAGAGCTGATTGAACTGAAATATTTTGGAGACCTTTCTTATGACGAAATCGGGCAGGTTATGAATATGAATCCAAAGACAGTCAGTTCTCGGTTGAGCAAATGCCTTGATAAACTTGAATCTATCATAAAAGAGAACCTTAAGCGAGAGAATGTTGAAAGAAAATCCGTCTAACTATTATATGAGATACGGATAACGATTAAATGAAATATGCCTGATAAACCGAAAAAAGACATAGACGAATTACTCCGCGAGTATGCCAGATCAAGAAAAGAAATGGCAGGAGAAGACATTATATTAAAGACTACTGCGCGACGACAGCTGCTTTGCGAGGTTCAAAAAGTTTATGGAAAAAACAGAAACTTCTGGGAAACGGTTTTGCTAATGTTTCGCGAGTCGGCGTTATTAAAATTCGGGCTCGCTGTGGGAATTTTTGTTATCGCAGCGATAGTTATCAAATCGGTTTTCGTCCAGAACCAGCCGCAAACAATGTCAATGGCAAAGTCAGACAATACGCGCACACAACAGCCTTCTGAATCAGTTACTCAGCCAGAAATTGCGGATAGAGCAAAGAGTGAAATATTGTCAAAGGATGGTTCACAACCACTCAAAACTATATTGGCAGATAAAACCTCTGAAAAAGGCGCGGCAGTAAAGGACTCGGCGATGGCATATAAACCATTAGAAAAACTGAATAGGGAGGACGAAGGCAAAGCCGGGCTTTTAACAAAACCGGTAGAAACAGCAGAGAAAAAAGCGACTGATGTTGATAAATTTACCCTTGCAGAAAAAAGAGTTACCGTAATTGAAGAATCGCCGCAACCTGCAGCGCCTGCAGCGCTGGCGAAATTCGCTGTTACAAAATCGGCTGCAGATGTGGAGTTTGAAAAATTACCGTCAACATCAGAAACGTCTTATCAAAATCTATTAAATAGATTCTCACTCAAGGTTGACGGGTCAAAAATCGTAATAACCGACGGAGACGGTTCAATTTACGAAGGGGAATTATTAAAACCGGAGATTTATTTTGATAGTCTGGCAAGAAAGGAATCCAGTCCGCTGCCTTCGGAGAAGCCCTCAGGACAACAGGCACTGTCGGAGATAAGCGAATTTGGAGCAATTGCAAAGACTGCAACAGCAAACGACTTAATCTTTTGTGTAAAAGGGACAAATCAAAACACAAAACTCGCGCTTACATTTTATGGAAAAGTTTCAAGCGGGGTTGTTGGCGCGGTGGAACAATCTGAATCTGTTAAGCCAGGTAGATTTCTGAACGCGCA
>JBAMMJ010000152.1:0-32898 GCA_039793825.1 Verrucomicrobiota bacterium
GGTCAGCTGGACGGGGTTGATCCTTCCTGCTTATAAGAATCTTTTCATCGGTATCAAATGAGAATTTTTCTGTGGCAACAAGATTTGTTACATATTTAACAAATTGCTCGTATCGTTTCAGGAGCCGATTGAAAATGATTTTCCCCGGCGAGACATCGCCATATCTTATGAGCATATCATCAAGCCTTGTGCGCCAGACGTCAAATTCCTCTTCATCAGATTTCAGAAAAATCATTCGCGCCGGGTCCAGCGCATCAAGATATCTGTCCAGGAACTTTGAAGAAACTGTGTCGTTAAAAGGTTGCTGGCTATAATGCGTTCGCTCAAGCAAACCAACCACGAGCCGCGCTATCCTTGCCTCTTCAAGTGTGGTTTTTGTATCTAAATAGGATATTTCGTCGGATTTATTCGTGGAACTGCCACCGTCCGGCGCTGCCGATTGAGCGGCAAGTGGGAGATTCAAAAACGCTATTTCCAGCGCTACGGCGACCGTTATCAAAATTAACTTTCTCATTGCCTTAAATATTTCAATTTATTATTTAACAATCAAAATAGCATATATGTTTCAATCTATCATTCAAAATTTAAAGCCAGTTTTATGCCATATACAACTATACAAAAAATTACACCAACAAATCACTTTTGTTGACAAACTAAATTTTACCCTTTCCAGACAATACAAATTCAATCTGAGATTTATAGCCTTCTCTAAATGTCGGGTATTTAAATTGATAACCGAGTTTTTCCTTAATCTTGCGGTTTGAAACCCGTTTATTTGAGGTATTAATTCTGGCAGACGCAGATTGTAAATATTGACTTTCCATCGGGATTGATCTGGGCATCGGTTTTTTTAATGTCTCAGCTAGCCAAGTGTAAAAATCTATCTCCCGTACAGGTTCATCATCAACAACATTGTAAACCTCCCCCGGTTCTCCCTTTTCTAAAGCGGCAATTATAGCCCCAACCGCATCATCAACGTGAAGCATATTTAAATATCGGTTCCCATCGCCGCGCAACACCGCTTCTCCGTTTACAAATTGCTTAAAATAATATCCACGTCCATCTCCGTATAGTCCAGCTAACCTTAATACAACTATTGGCAATTTATAAGCCGTATACATCCTTGATAATAGTTCCTCAGTCATAACAAGGATTTTTCCCGTATCTGTATTAGAAAATATAGGGGACTCTTCGGTTACAGTAGAACCATCGTTTTGCCCGTACACACCAGTACTGCTGGTGAAAACATATTTTTTAATCATCCTTCCCTTCAACCAGTTTAGCAAATTCGCATTACCCTGATAGTAAACGGCAATATAGTTTTGAACCGATGAGTGGTTCGGTGCCGCGCAATTTACTACCCAGTCAAATTCAAATCCTTTCAAGGCTTCAAATTGAGATGAATCGCTAATGTCAAGTTGAACAGCGATAATATTATGCGCTTCAAGAACTACAAGTTTTTCCGGTGATTTACTTGTTCCGACAACCTGATGCCCGCGTTCAATTAGCTCCTTTGCAAGCCTCAACCCAACAAAACCGCACCCAATAATCAATGTTCGCATATCGCTGTAAAAAGATTTCTGACCAATCTTGCCGCATTTTTTTATCAACAATCCCACTCAATCCCACAAGAACAATTTAAATTACACGGATTAATCTGTCCAAAAAATTATCAGACAAACCCCTTAATATTCCCTGAATGATTATAAGACAGTCATCTGACTAAAGAGCTGTGTCAACTAAAGGGCTAAACTCCTTGAATACCTGCCTTGTTCACCACGCTGGACTGCGTTAACAATATTTGAAAGGCTAACATTAAATTGCGTCAAGTTGATCACCTAATGCGGCAAAACGACGCATTCAATGTATTCATAACACAACAAATAGAGACAATTTTATTTCAAGAAAAGTTATTTTTTATAGTCATAACATAGTAATAATGTGGATGTTATAAAATATTTAAAAAATAATGCTTGACATAAAAATGGCTTTTTATGATTTTAATAAGCAAAATTTTAACCTTATATGACATTTGGCATTGGAATTGCTAAAAAATAGGTTAAAGAAACGTAAAGAATAGTTGACAAAAAATAAAAAAGTTAGCATAGTTCGCGGTTAACAACGTTGAACTTAAAACAGTAGAGAGATATGAAAAACAATGGTATAAAAAATAATAAGGCGTTCACATTGATTGAACTGCTCGTGGTTATTGCAATTATTGCAATTCTGGCTGGACTCCTCCTGCCAGCGTTAGCAAAAGCAAAAGCGAAAGCCCAGAGAATTAATTGCGTTAACAACTTAAAGCAAATAGCGCTTGGTTTTAGACTCTGGTCAAATGATAACGGGGATAAATTCCCGTGGATGGTTGATCCAAATGATGGCGGCGCAAGGGGACAAGCGATTGACAGGCAATACCTTGTTGCCACAAATGAGATTGGCACACCAAAGGTTTGCGCTTGCCCAAGTGATCCCAACAGAAGCGCAACAGTTGATTGGAACTTATTTGTTGGAAATGCAAATAAATATCTAAGCTACTTCTATTCTCCTGAAGCCATTGAAACACAACCACAGATGATTCTGCTGGGCGACAGAAATATCAACGGTAGACCAACCAGTATTTCAAGAACCACTGTTAGTGTATCTGGCACTAATCCAAATCCGAAATGGGATGAAACAATGCACGTGAACGCCGGTAACGTTGCGCTTGCCGATGGCAGCGTCCAACAGGTTAACAATTCGGGACTGGCTCGTCAGTTTGATGCAGCGTTCCAATCAATGTCATCAAGCGCGAGTAACGTAATAACAATAGTTTATCCGTAAACTCCATAACCTCCTCCTACTACTGGGTTCAAGGCGTCCGAATTTATCGGACGCCTTTTTGTTTTTAGATGGCTAAAATCAGAAAAAAATCGTTAAATTTTAAAAAATTTCCACTGACTAACCGATATTTGGCACGAATAATGCAAAGAAATCAATTGATATTGTTAAATTAACAACCCCAATAAAAAGACGTAATAATATGAAAACAAACCGGATAACAAAAAAATCGGCGTTTACGTTAATAGAGTTGTTGGTTGTCATAGCAATTATTGCTATATTGGCGGGATTGCTACTGCCGGCATTGGCAAAGGCAAAGGCAAAAGCCCAGAGAATTAATTGTGTGAACAACTTAAAGCAGATCGGCTTAGGTTTCAGGTTATTTGCCAATGACAATAATGGCAGATTTCCGTGGAGAGTCCCTACAAACGAAGGGGGCTCGCAGGACCCTGCAAACCAACAGACATTTAGACATTTTCTTGCCGTCACAAATGAAGTTGGCACCCCTAAAGTGCTTGCCTGTCCCAGTGATGCAAATAAATCTCCGGTAACAGACTGGACGAGATTTAATAACAACTACTGCAGTTATTTTGTAGGATATGAAGCGGATGAAACTTTGCCACAAAGTATGCTCTCCGGCGATAGAAATATCAGAGGGGTGGCAAACAACCAAAATTGTAGTGCCTGGCAGGGCGCTCAGGCAGGCGCTATAACGGTAAATAGCGAGTGGGATGAAACAATGCACGTCAATGCAGGCAATATTTGTCTGGGAGATGGAAGTGTGCAACAATTAAATACTCAGGCTCTCAGGAAACAAGCCAAGGCGTCTGACCTTGATAATGGAAATAATCACTCAAGATTTCCAATAGACTAAAGAATAGGATAGATGAGTGGTGGGTTAAATGAGAAAGGGTAGTCTGAGTGACTACCCTTTATTTTTTTTTAAAAAAATATTTGCATTTGCCAAAATAATATATTATTTATATTAACAAAAGGTCTAACCGTGAGCCGTAAATGAATTAATTCGGGTTCGGCAAAACGGTTTTCCAGATTCAAAATTCACCCGTGAAACGGGTTGTATTCCAATAAAATAATTGGTTTATTATATATCAAATTAATCTTGGTAATAAGAATAAATTATGAATAATACTAATACTTCAACAATTCCTGAGGTTGGTTCAGGGTATCTTGAAATATCAGATAAAGGTTTCGGTTTCTTGAGGTCGCCCGAAAACTTCTATGCGCCAAAACCAACTGATATATTCGTAACACCGGACACAATTAAAAAGAACTATCTTAGGGAAGGTTCGTTTATTACTGGCAAATTACAGCCACCGCATCGCGGAGTGAGTCCGCAGTTAAAAACAATTGAGACCGTTGACGGAATGCCATTTGAGCAATTTCTCCGCTCAGTGCGGTTTGAAAATCTTACCACCATTGACCCGATTGAAAAATTTAAGCTTGAAACAACCCCTGATTTGATTGAGACAAGGATAATAGACCTTGTTACGCCGATCGGCAAAGGGACGCGCGGCTTGATTGTTGCCCCGCCGCGCACGGGAAAGACTACAATTTTGAAGCAGATTGCGAACGCAATTACAACAAACCACCCTGAAGTGTATTGTCTTGTGTTGCTGATAGATGAACGCCCCGAAGAGGTAACTGATTTTCAACGCTCTGTCAAAGCCGAAGTAGTGGCTTCTTCAAACGACCAAGACCTTGAAACCCACGTCAGGTTGTCGCGCTTTATGATTGAGCGTTGCCGCCGGATGGTTGAAACTGGAAAAGATGTATTCGTTCTTTTGGATTCTATTACCCGCGTGGCTCGCGCATACAATAATGTATTTGGTGGAACAGGCAGAACGATGACAGGCGGTATTGATGCCAGGGCGCTTGAAGTACCACGCAGGATGTTTGCTTCGGCAAGAAAAATTGAAGGCGGCGGTTCTCTTACCATCATCGCCACCGCGCTTATTGAAACCGGATCAAGAATGGATGAACTGATCTTCCAGGAATTTAAAGGGACCGGGAATATGGAACTTGTCCTGGATAGAAAACTTTCAGACAGAAGAATATTTCCGGCTATTGATATTCCTAAAAGCGGAACCCGAAAAGAAGAAAAACTCTTCCCTAAACATCAAATTGAAGCAGTCAGAAAACTCAGAAGGATGATGGTAGATTTAAACCCGGTTGAAGCAATGGAGACATTGATTACCGCCTGCAAGAAACACAAAACAAATGATGAATTACTTGCTAAACTTGACAAAGGTTAATATTAGCAAATCATCATTAATTTAAAATTTCTGACAGCGCCTGAAGATTTGCTAAAATTGTAGTTAAGCTCAAGGCGTGCTAATTTATCTAAATAAACTCAAACCCAACCAACCACCAATATTCTTGATTATCTATATATTTTTGACTAAATTTCCTATGCTCTCCTATTTAGGAACTTAATTAGGATGAGAGCAACAATAGGTTTTAGAACTGCTTATGGGTGCTTAAAATAAAGACAATAAGATGAATCCGTCTTTGATAAAAAACCTTCTGATAATCGGCATTGTGCTTATTATGGCTGTGGTGCTTGGTTTTTTACTTGCCACAGGCGATTTCACAATGCTGTTTTTGCTTGCATACGCCGCAATTTTTCTCTATGTGCTAATTTTTCCTGGCTATATTCCTCTAATTGCGCTCGGTTTATTAAGCCCGTTTGTCCTGCCTATTCCATACATCAGCAACTTTCCGTTTCTTTTAATGATACTGGGGATTTGTTGCATAAAATTCTTTTTTGAGCATGCATTGAGCGAGAAACCGCGCGCGGTTAAACATTGTTTGACGATGGGCATTGTCCTGTTCTTTGGGTGGGTATTAATGCGCTATTGTATGAATCCTGTTATGCCGAATGTGCAAGGGTTTGGCGCAAATGTAACGGGTTTCAGGTCTTACCTTAACTATGCGATGTGTTTTATTCTGATCGTTCTTTTGCCCTATTTCGTAACCGACAGACAGGATGTTAAAAACCTATTAAACTGGATGGCAAAGGTGTCCGTTTTTTTTATCCTGTTGATGACCCCATTTGTGTTTTCTAAAAGTCCAACTGCCGCTTACTGGATTTCGTTATTCGGAGTGAACGTTAGTTTCTACGACAACGGTTGGTTAAGATTTGTTGCTTTGCCGTCGTTCGGCGTAGTTTTAATCTCACTTGCGCTAATTCCAAAGGTTGTTGAATGGTCTTTTGAAAAGCGGGCAATAATGCTTGCTCTTGGAATAATGGCAATTTTGCTTGGTGGCAATAGGGCGAGTTTCGCTCAGATTCTCGCAGTTATACTCGCCATTGAATTATTCAGGCGCTGTTTTATGCGGCTGGCTATTATCAGCACCGCTGTTGCTATGTTGCTTTTGAGTTTTTATTATATTGGTGAGACAATGGATTTGAGCCGAGGCGTTGGATTTCTGAGAATATTATCCATCGTTAGCCCACGCGTGGCAGAGGCTTCTGGAGCGGTTGACACATCCGATTGGCGTATGCAAAGATGGCGCCGCGCAACCAGCGAAATTATAGCCAATCCTGTTTTTGGAAAAGGATACGGCGGAGTTGAAAATGCCTGGGTCTTCGCGGATGTTTCTCAATTTGAAGACGCGCGGCTTGAGGTTGATCTTGCCACAGGCGGAATTCATAATGGATATATCTCTTGCGCATACTCGCTTGGTCTGCCGGCATTGGTAATATTTATTTTTGTCTTCATTCGCAGAATCTGGGAAAGCTTTGAGTTGTCCGAAAAATTAAAGGATATAGACCCGGAATTATCCGACCTTCATATCTGGGCGGGGGCAAATTTGATAGGACTTTCTCTTGCAATATATGTCGGAGCGGATTTGAACGCGCCTATAATCTGGTTTTTTATTTCTCTTGTTGTTTATTTCAAACGAATGGCAGAAAAAGAAAGAGATGTGGAGCAAGCGCTTTTAGCAATGTCTACTTCAACTGACGAGCCACCACCGCAGGAACCTGTGAAAAATCCAGCCATTTAGACGGATGCCACAATCAAACCATTAACCTACAAAAAAACGCCTCGCCCACGGAAATTTATAACAAAATGAATTTATTATTAACCGTGTTTCGGACTTTCCACGCAGTTTTAAAAGACGGTTTGCAGTTCTGAACATCTCTAACCAGTTTCCCTTTGACAATTTATAGTAAGCCAATTTCGCTCTAAGACCATAAATCTGACAGGCAGATGGCGAAAACAGGGAGCCAAAATCGTTTAGAATAGAAACCATCGCCTTATAAACGCCTTCTGGATTTGTATTTACTCTTGAACCTGGTTGGGGATAGATATCCATTAGCGGTTCTGGAACATTAAAAACCCGTTCAACCCCAAAATATTTTACAAGGCTATAAAACATATAGGCATCTTCGCCTGCATTGAGGTCTTCATTAAATAACAATTCGCAGTTTCTGTGAAAGAGGGTTGCAAAGGCTTGAATTTCAAGAAGGAGTTCATCTCCTTTATATTCGGTTTTATCAAGGTGCCTGTACCGAACGCGAGTTCCAAGTTGATATGCCAGTCCGCTAAATCCTATTGGTAGATTAGATTCCTTAGCCAGTTTAAACTGAAGTTCAAGTTTCTTCTCCCTATAAGCGTCGTCATCATCAAGGTAAGCAATCCATTCACCGTTTGCGACTTTTAAACCAAGATTTCGCGCGCGGGCGGCGTTTTTTGGGTTTTCATCAATAACAACCCTAATATTAGATTCTGACAACAAATCTGCGAGCTCAGGGAAATTGGCGAGCCGCTTTTGCGGAGGATTATCATCAACTACAATGATTTCAAAATCTCTGAAAGTTTGATGTTTCAAACTCCTGATGGTGCGCGCCAGAAGACTATGTCTCAACCGCGTCGGTACTATGACGGAAATTGCAGGCATTGACAAATTACATTGGATGTAATGGTTCTTTTCCAAAAATTCGTTTTACAAACCGAACACATTTACGTAAAGGTCTTATCCTTCTCAGCCAATCGGTGTAAATATAAAATCTGATTCTAAACTCTGCCCGACATAAATAAGGCTGATTGTATTGTCTACGCACTTTTAAAAAAGTTTCAAAATGTTCTTTCATATGGGCGTCCATTATTGAACTTTTTCTTCGCTGATAATAAGCTAGGACATTGTTGATAGGCACGCATTTATAATAGTGCATTGCCCTCACCAGCCATTCATAATCCATAGCATAGCGAATATTGACATCAAGGAGTCCTACCCTTTCGTAAACTTCTTTGTGGACAAAGGTGGAAGCCTGATTAATGCCAGTTCTGGTGCCGAGTAAATCTTTGAGGTTGTAATCCCAGGCCGGATAAATCTGTTCAAGAGTGCCATCATACCGCAATATTGCAAGTTCTCCGCAAAAAATCTTCACCCCCGGATTTTCCTTCATATATTTGAGAAAGATTTTGCAGGCGTCTTTAGCAAGGAAATCATCGGCGTTTAACCAGATTATCCATTCGCCCTGCGCCCTTTGTATCCCCTTGTTAACGGCATCTGAAAGCCCTCTGTCAGGCTCGGATATCCATTTGATATCTTTCTGCTCCCTCAATATATCAAGCGTGCCATCGGTTGAGCCTCCATCAATAACCCAGTGTTCAATCTCGGTGCTATCCAGACCTTGAGAACGAACAGATTCAATGTTACGCAGGATAAAATCTCTGCAATTAAGCGACGGCGTTATGACAGAAAAGAGCATAATTAATATCCCTACAATCCGTTCACTTTATATGGCTGTGCGCTTCTTTGTGTTTAGCAAGTGCGATTTCGTAGATTGATTTTAATTTTAATGCCACATTGTGCCAATTATAATCCTCCGACAACGGAACTACCACCCCATTATCCCAGTGTTTTTTAATAGCTATGGCTACAGATTCTATGTTCTGACCCGCAGTTAAAGGAAGTTTATTAAATGGCGGTTCCTGTGTGTAGGAGGCTTTTAAAAGCAAAATCGGACGCCTTGCCGCCATTGCCTGAAGGACGCTCAACGGTTGTGTCTCGTTTGAACTCAACAACACAAATAATCTGCACGCGGCGTAAGCAGAGGCAAGGAGAGGATTTTCATTTGTAAGATTCTTTATCCATCTTCCCCCAAAAGAGGTGTTGATTTTTTGTTCCTGTTCAACCTTGATTCCATATTCCTGCCAACCCGGCAGTTCCTGTCCTATCAATACAACAGGCAGTTTGACTCGGTTCGCCGCTTGAAGCAAAAGCAGTTGATTTTTCCTCGGTTGAATTGCGCCCACGCAAAGTATGAATGGTTCCTTGCCGAATGTTTGGTGCCATGCATCTGGAGTTGCGTTGAAATAGTTTTTATGAACTCCATTTGGAACAATATGTATTTTTGACCAGTCAATCCTGTGGATTAAATGCAGAGCGCGGGCGTCAGATTCAGTTATAGTTATTAACGCGGCTGCGTTGAGAATTGCATCCTGACGCGTCCGCAACCGCATTATTTCAGATTTCATCCATCTCCGCGCAAGCGCAAGACAAAGCTTGAGTTTATTTGTTTCACACCCAAACAACATTGTAATTACATACGGACGCCCGGCGGATTTTACCAATTCCATCACCCGCGCCATATATGGTGGAAAACCGATGAAATGGTAAATGTCGGCAATCTGCGTATTCTCTGACCAGTTAAATAGGCTTACATCAACACCGATTTCTTTTAAAGCCGTGTAGGTTTCGGCAGCCTGAACCTGAAGACCGCCGCTCATCAAACTCACTGGATATTCGGGAACTATACAAACCCTCATAAACTATAAATATTATAACCAATAAATAATTTTTTACATTATATTAAACAATGCATTGATTGGTTAAATTATATCTTTCTGGCAATAACGCAAAGATGATTTCCCAGAGCTGGAAAAATCAAAGAACTTAGCTTTAGAACTGAGCGAATAAACCGTCTGGTTAAAGATATATCGGCTTTATTCTGAAACTCCATTAAATAACCAGCTTTATCTATGGCAAATCCGCACATTTGTAACAGATATTTAAATTCCCGCAGGGTATATTCGTGCCAGTGGTAAAAAAAACAGGTGCGACCCATTTCTTTTTCGTAATTCTCATATTTTAGAAATTCATCAATATGTTCAATCTGGCCGCGCCCGCTCAACAAGTTAAACAATGAATCTGCTGAAGCCCTGTTAGGCACTGTAAGCAGAATGAGACCGTTTGGTTTTAAAATCCGTTTTAACTCTTTCACAAAAGGGACGGGATTGAAATTGAAGTGCTCAATTGTTTCCCAGCAAATTATGGTATCAAACCGGGCATCGTCATAAGGTAAATGCCTTTTTGAAGTTAGCGGATTCCCAAACTCTAATCCGAGGTCTATGATCCTGAAAGGGATTTTGCGTTTTTCATAAACCTTTAACATTGGCTGGATGCCGGGTTCATCTCCCTCAAGCACCTCGTATACATCGGCATTCTCTCTTAAAATGAATGGGGTGTATGAATAAAGCGGTCCGATTTCAAGCGTGGTACCGAGCCGTCTGCCAAAAGTATTAAACCAAAGATGTGTTTTATATAACCTTTTTGAATGGAGCAGAAAATAACCGTGATGAGATTCTATTACCCCAGCCTCGCGAGCTATAGATTCGGCTATTTTTTTAAACTGTTCAAATGTCATAAGCAATATATATGCCGGGTCTTCAAAGTCGTTGTAAAAGCGATTAAGGTTTTACATTTAACAAATACTTTTACAGCTTCTGGAAAACCCTGTTGTGACCTGTATGAAATATTTCTGTAAATTCATTTTTGGAGAGCTCATCCGCGACTTTTGATGGGCCGGGGTGTCCTGCAGTGGCAAATCTTGGCGGGCGATAATCTGTATAAAGAGCGGAATCGTCAAGCACAATAACTCCTCCCTGCCTGAGTGCGCGACTGCACACCTGCCAATCCTGCAAAACCACATTGTAATCGTGATTGCCATCAATGTATATCAGGTCCCATTGTTTGCTCTGGATAAACTCCACCGCCTCGGGCTGAGTTGAATAACACCTGCAGACTTCGGGCATAGGTAGGTTAAACCGCTCGTGGTTTTTCTTCGTATCTTCAAAATAATCAATGCCGTTTTTATAACTGCTAACCGAGTCGCCCGCTGCTGAAAACGGAGACACGCAGGAGATTGAACAGTCAAATTTTGCCAATCTGCTGATTAACTTCCATAGTGTGATTGTTTGTCCCCTATAAACGCCAATTTCAAGCGCAGTTTTCGGTTTCAGCTGGAGCAATAACAAATACCACATTGCGTGAAAGGCGTCTTCGCCAAAACCGCGATTTTCTTCAACAAAATATCGCCTGTGCTCCTTTAATATTTCTGGCAAAAAATGTCTGAAATAAAAATCACAATAAATATATTGTTCTGTTCTGTTCAGTCCGAGTTCTCTTAATTCACTCAACGTCATTGGACGCAAGACGTTAAATGGCATCCTGTAATAATGCCACCTGCGACTTATCTCATTTAATAATTTTGTTCTGATTCCCAACATTATTATAGGTGGAAACTTAACAAATATAATTCACAATGCCAATATATTCCCGAGCGCCTCTGATGAGTGGTATTTCAAAATAACCGACTCGTATCGGCTTATTGTCTCTGGATTATCAAATTTATGGATATCTCTCAAAGCAGAACTCAATTGTAATTTATCAGTCACAACAATATCCAGTTGATTTTCAATGAAATATCGCGGCAAAGAAGCGTAGTCCGGTCCATAAACAAAAAGTGGTCTTCCAATTTTTATCGTCTCGGCAAGCCTGCTTGGAAATGAGGTTGAAACCATTGTTCTTAAATCGGATCTAAATGTATAGGGCATAAATATCGCCAGACTTTCACCCATTATTTTACGACATTGCTCTGAGTCGGCTCTATGCAGAAAAATGTAATCTGTCGGTTCACCTAATTCTCGGAATACCACCTCAGGCTCTGTATAGCTCATAATCACGAGCCGGGTCGGAGTCCATTCAATGCCATAGTTAGAGATTTTTTGTTTTGAATTATGCAATTTAATACTCTTCCTGTTCAATGAACGAATCTGGTCAATCAAAACCCGTATTTCCTCTACATAAAGCGGGTTAACAGCTCCAAAATACGATATGGGTCTTTCAATGTTACTGGTGAGTGGTTTATACTTTAATCCCTGTTCGGCAGTTAAAATAGGGATTGGCAACCATTGGCAATTTTTTAAGCCGAGTTTTTTCTGAATATGCTCGGCAAAACCTTTACTTATAGTAAAAACACGGTCTGCTTTGGGTAAAATCTTTCGCTCCCAATCGGCGACGGTTTTTGCGAAATCCTCCATTCCGTTCAATATAGCGGAGGATTCAAAGTCGTCCACAAGATAAAGGTCCACCGGCAGTTTTGAATATCGTCTAACAAATTCTACAACCCAGAGAAAAAACGGGTCAGCACCGCAACAGGCAAATATCCTTTTTGCGCCGCTGTTTATTATTTCATCAGCCGCGCGCCTGATCCATATTTGAAACAGAGAAATCTCGGCATAAGATTTTATTCTGGAGAGAAATCGGAATGAAGGGAGTAAACTCAAATCAGGATAAAATAAAGTTTTGCAATGTAAAGAATCCCTAATTTTACTCAATGAAACAGAACGCCGCATTCGCCTTGTTATCACAATGCGGATATGCTGTTTTAAGGCTGAAATAAGATTAAACGAAAGAACATGGCAACCGTGACCGCCGTCAAGATAAGGTGGAGCATCCGTCAAAAAGGCGATCGGCTCAACCCGTTTACCTGTTGAAATATTATTTGCTTTCAATTCAGTCATCTGGCAGGGTATCAGCTGAATACTTCTTTCGTTTTGTCATTATCAATCTCTAATTTTAACTATTTATCTGCAAAAACAAATATTGAAGGAGAAAAATACTGAATTTGTTCTCTCGTAGCGGCTCTGATCAGCCATTTTAACAGGGCTTGTGCAAGGCGCATCAGCGGCAATTTAATCCACCTGCAACACTCTAATGAAGCAAAAGATTCGTCGTAAAAACTTACTTTTGAGAATCCTGAAATCCGTAAAAGAGCAGCCATAGCGACTGTCGTATATGCCCATTGATGAGTCAAATCGTTAAACAGGTTTCGTCCTACAAAAGGGCTATCTCCGTTTGGCATACGCATAATCAACCGTCCATCCTTTTTTAAAACCCGTGAGGAGTGCCGTAAAAATTTCATTGCGGACTCTTTTGAAAGGTGCTCTATAAAATCTATTGCTACCACACACTGAAAAGAATCGTCTGGATACGATTCAAGGTCTACTATAGAGTCGGCTTGTTTCACATTAAGTCCATTAGCCTGAGCGAGTTTGATCTGATTTTCTGAAAAATCGCTTCCTGAAATATTGGTATAACCGAGAGATTTTAAAAAAAGAAGAAAAGCCCCCGGACCACAGCCGGCTTCATAAATAGCGGCGTTTTTGTTTTTCGGTAACTGTCCTGCAAGAATGCGTTTCCAGGCGCTGCTCATAGAATTGGTCAATCTAATAACATCCTCAGGCGACATAACGCCGCGACCCTGATTTTGGAAATTGTAATATGAGTCCATTTGTATTCTATCTGTTATATTTGAACATATTGTTAAATTTGGCAATTAACAAAACGCATCATAACCCGATATGTTCTTTGAATGAGCAGTATAAAATTATTTCATTTAAAACCTTTGAGTGGTGAAATTTCAAATAGTTGAAACAAGAAAAAATAAAGGTTAGGATTTAGTCTGTGCGTTCAGTGGCAAACTAATTAAAAAATTGCCTGAGATGGCAGGAAAAGCCTAAAATTAGCGCAAGTATGGCTGATAGCGCAAATATGGAAGTTAATGAAACGTTCGTTAGAACGGGCGAACAGCTACAATTGAGAGAAAAGGCAATTAAAGCCTTTAAAATAATGGTTCTTGCCCGCATTTATGAGGAAAAGATGGCGGCGATGTATAAGGCTGGAAAGATAAGTGGCGGTGTTTTTATCGGGCGCGGGCAGGAGGCGCTGAGTGTTGCTTGCGGGCTTACACTGCGGAAGGGGGACATTTTTGCGCCATTGATTCGCGATGCTGCCGGGAGACTTGCATTTGGACAGCCGCTATTGGATGGAATCCGAACTTATCTCGGTTCAGTTCTTGGTCCGATGCGCGGGCGCGACGGAAATGTCCATTACGGTCGTCCGAAGGAAGGTATTCTGGCGATGATAAGTCATTTGGGGGCTATGATTTCGGTTGTAAATGGGTGTTTGATGGCAAAACGAATGAAAGGGGAAAGCGGTTTCATTGGCATTGCATCTGTGGGGGACGGCGCCACATCCACCGGCTCGTTTCATGAAGGCGTTAATCAAGCTGCGGTGGAACGGCTACCGCTACTGCTTGTTATTGCAAATAACCAATACGCTTATTCAACACCGACATCGCGTCAGTTTGCCTGCCGGGACCTTGTTGACAGGGCAATCGGCTATGGGATTCGTGGACATTCGGTTGATGGAACGAACCTGCTTGAATGTCTTGAGGTGCTGGAGCGAGCTGCCTTGCTCGCCCGAAACGGGGATGGACCTCAAATGGTTGTGGCAAAGTTGTTACGGCTATCCGGACACGGCGAGCACGACGACGCATCGTATGTTGATCCCAAGTTAAAAGAATCGCCGCTGGGTCGCGATTGTAATATTGTGGCTGAAGAAATCCTTATTGGCAAAAACTGGGCAACAAAAGATGAAATTAATCTATGGAAAAAGCAGGCTTCGGTAGAGGTGGATACGCTTATTGAACAGGTTTCTAAAGAACCTGTCCCGAACCCAAACAAAGAAGATTGGTGCGCTATATCGTCTAAAAATTTAATGGACACCTACTTAAATAGCGGGATTTTGAACAATGAGCATCACTTATCTTGAAGCTATACGCGCCGCTCAGGAGCGCATACTTGCTGAGAATCCGACTGTCTTTATTTACGGTCAGGATGTTGGGGCATTTGGTGGGGCGTTTAAGGCGACAAAAAATCTGGCAAAACTGTTTCCGGGCAGAGTGATTGACGCTCCGATTAGCGAGGATGCAATTGTCGGAGCGGCAATCGGTGCGGCTATTCAGGGGATGCGTCCAATCATTGAAATGCAATTTGCCGATTTTTCCACAACCGGGCTTAACCAGATTGTGAATCATGCGGCGACGTTATTCTGGAGAACAAATGTTCCCTGCCCTATCGTAATTCGTCTGCCTTCAGGGGGAACACTCGGTAGCGGTCCGTTTCATAGCCAGTCTCTTGAATCCATTTATGCGCATAATCCAGGGCTGATTGTAGTTACTCCAGCAACAGTGGAGGATGCCTACTGGATGCTAATTGAAGCTGTTAGAATTGATGACCCGGTAATTTTTTGCGAACATAAATATCTGTATTATCATTTAAAGGCTGACGCTATTTCTGATAACAATCTCCCTATTGGGAAGGCTCGGATAGCGAGGGTTGGAAGAGATTTGACTATTGTAACTTATAGCGCAATGCTGCACGAATCTCTGGCAGTTGCAAACGAACTTACTACTGAAGGAATTGAGATTGAAGTGGTTGACCTGCGTTCGGTTAAACCGATTGATACTGACACTGTGATTGCATCCGTAGCCCGGACCGGGAGGCTATTGGTCGTTGGAGAAAGCTGGCCGTTTGGCGGCGTTTGCGCGGAGGTGATAACGCGTGTTTGCAGCGAGGGACTTAATCTTCTTGATGCTCCGCCGCAAAGACTAAACTCCAAAGATACACCGATTCCTTATCATCCAAATCTTTGGGGAGCGCACCGACCAACAGCGCATAGCATTATGGCTGCAGTGAGAAATTTGCTAAGTATGTGAAATATATCAATCAACGGGCGCCAACTGCTATTGGCAAATTTAAAAATTAAGTTTTTATGCGTATTAAATCCTGAATAATATGAGAATATATGGCACAGAAAATACCGATAATAATGCCGCAGCTTGGCGAATCTATTGCTGAGGCAACAATTGTAAATTTTCTTGCAAATGCGGGCGAACCTGTCCAACCAGGGCAGGAAATACTTGAGGTTGAAACGAACAAGGCCACGATGGCGGTTACAAGCCCATGCAGGGGGGTATTGTCAGAATGGCTTGTAAAAATTAGCGAGAGTTATCCCGTCGGCGCCATACTCGGCTACATTGACGCAGAAGTTGAGGTTAAAAACGTGGTAACACCTTCTGGTGGCGAAGTGTCAACGATTACCCAATTGGAAGAAGAACCGCGCTTGCAAAATCTTAAAGCAAGCGAAAAATCGCAACAGGAATGTCCGAAAATCCAAGCCCTGCCACAGCAACAAGGGGTTTATCCCACAGTACGCGGACTCCCTGTACCGGCGCCTGTGCTTGGAGCTTCCTATATGTCACCGAGATTAAAGGCGCGAATGCACGAGCTGGGATTAAATATTGCCGACCTTGCGGGGGTCAAAGGCAGCGGCGCAGGGGGAAGGATTACTATTGAAGATTTTGAACGATACATCGCTTACATAGAAAAACAGAAACAGACAAAGGCATCTTCAATGCGAGTTGCGGTTGCCGATGCAATGCGTCGGAGCTGGACGCGTCCGCTTGCCACTGTCGGTTTATACGCAAACCTTGACAGAGTCCTTGAGCACCGAAAAAATCTGTCTCCAAAGCCCGGTCCATCGCTTTACGGTTTGCGCGCCCTTGCCATTGCGCTTGCCGAGAATAGTGCCCCGGCCGGTCGGCTTATCGGTAATGTGATTGTTCATCCGCCTGCAATTGATATCGGAATAGCGGTAGAAGCCGAAGACGGAGTTCTTGTTCCGGTAATTAGAAATGCCGACAAAAAAAGCCTTAAAGAATTGGTGCCGATATATAATGAATTAATAACACTCGCTCGCCAGCGTAGATTGCCGCCTGAAGCCACCGGCGGCTCAATAGCAACAATATCAAATTACGGAACATTTGGACTTGTCTGGGCTACACCTATACCACTCCCTGAACAGACGCTTGTGCTCGGGCTTGGCGCAGGCGTTGTGTCGCCAGTTTGGAACGAAGAAACAAAGCAATTTGTTCCCGCAACGTTGGCTTGCCTTACATTGAGTTTTGACCATCGTGTACTTGATGGTGGCGCCGCCGGAAGGCTTCTCAACCGCGTTTCTGAATTGTTAAACAAACCAGAATCTTTGTGATTAAATTCAAGCGAGAAAACCTCTCGCGCATTCATTGAGAAACACCTATTGTTATGAAATTTGGCGCCCATACATCAATAGCAGGAGGGATTTTTAACGCCTTACGGCGCGGCGCATCAATAGGTTGCGAGGTAATTCAAATGTTCGTTAAAAACAATATGCAATGGTCCGGACGCTACTATACAAAAAGCGAAATAGAACTTTTTAAAAAAGAATTTAATAAACATCAATTTCATACTGTTTTTGGTCATACCGGTTACCTGATAAACATTGCCGCTCCAACATCGTCGGCAACAAGAGATAAATCTATTCATTCACTTCTGTTTGAGATTGAACTTGCAGATTCTATCGGCTTGCCATTTCTCGTTTTGCACCCGGGTGCTCATCTTGGACAGGGCGAAGAAAAAGGGATTGAACAATCTGCTTTAGCATTAAACACCGTCATTAAGGAAACCGAAGGGAAACGAGTCAAAATTGCCATTGAAGTTACGGCTGGTCAGGGGACCTGCATCGGACACAGGCTTGAACATATAGCTGAAATTTTCAATCGCGTAAACGATTCAAAACGACTCGGTGTTTGCCTTGATACGGCTCATCTATTTCAGGCAGGTTATGATATTACAACCCCCGATAATTGGGACAAAATACTTACTAAAATTGACTCACTCGTCGGCATTAATAACCTGCTTGCTATTCACCTGAATGATTCAAAAACAGACTTTGGTTCGCGAGTAGACCGCCACGAGGGCATCGGTAAAGGCAAAATAGGTTTAAAGGCTTTTAAACATATTGTAAACGACCCGCGTTTATCCGAAATTCCTGGCTGCCTTGAAACCCCAAAATCGCCTGACCTCCACGAAGATGTAGAAAATTTAAGAATATTAAAAAGCCTTATAAAATAAAACTTCAGATAAGTTGGAATTGACTTGAAATTTTAAACTTCTAAAATGCCAATCTATATTCACAACTTCATAAATTTTATCTTAAACTGAAATTGAATTTGATTTCTCAATCAGGCTTTACTTATTTCATTCGCATACTTGTTTTTAATGTATAAAAGGTATAGATTTAATTATGAAAAACGATGTCGTGGTTGTGCAGGTGCGCGGTTTGGTACCGGCTGATGGCGGAGTTGCGATCTTTCTCGGAAACGAAGAAAAGGTATTCGTCGTACAGGTTGAGCAAGTAATAGGGACCGTTATTGGTATGTTCCTACGTGAGATTCCGCGCGAACGCCCGCTTACCCACGACCTTATGAATTATATTTTTAAGGGATTTGGCATCACTGTTGAAAACGTGGTCATCACCGAACTCAAAAATTCTGTTTATTACGCGCGTCTCATCTTAAAACAGGAAAACGAATTAGGAACAAAATTTGTGGAAATAGATGCCCGCCCAAGCGATTGCATCGCGCTGGCTATTTCAAACAAAAAACCAATTTACGTGACCCGCTCCCTGTTTGATAAAGTGGAAGATATGTCCGAAGTATTAAGACGACTCAATAGAGAAAATGACGAGGACGAATCCCAACAATAAAACGCCTTTTGCCTCATATTAAACAAAAAACCTGCTAAACGACATCAATCCTAAATCATTAACATTGAATTCAACGATTAATTCCATAATTGGTCAAAATACAACCTTATTTTTGAAAGGGTTACGATACTGTGGACTGGTTGAGTGAATACGATTCCTCTCCGTTCCTCTGTGCCCTCTGTGGTGAAAAATAAATAAACCACAGAGAACACAGAGAGACACAGAGAAGAAACAGAGTTGTCGCCAGTGTATGACGCCTTCGGAATCGGTTCAGCCAATTACTAAATAATTTTTGAAAAATCTAATTTCACCCAAAAGTGCCTCTTTTCCTGGAATGGTAAGGATTCAGGCATCAGTACTATTCCAGAATATTAACTATTTGTAAAATCGTATAGCGAAAGGGACTGACTTTATCCTGACAGTAAAATCGGTCATTAAAATATTAAACTGGATAAACCCAGCCAGCGCGATATTGTCGGCTTAATAGTTTATTGGCTTCAGGATCGCCGATGCACTCTTCTTTTTCGCCATCCCAAACTATGCTTCTGCCGAGCTTATAAGAGAGCATTCCAAGCAGAGACATATTTGTTGAATAGTGAATCTCTTCAATATCACTAACAGGTTTTCTGCCTTTCTTGATGGCATCAAGAAAATCAGCCCAGAGTTCTTTTATATTCTGGTCGTCAGGCTGATGAAGTTTTGCCGGTTCGCCAATTACAGGTTCCTTTGGATTGGCAGGGTAAAACTTCCAGCCATCTTTCCAGCCAATATGCAATGTTCCGCGCTCGCCATAGAAATAGCAACCGACGTTTTCGCCTTTTTCGGCGTTGTTACCGGCAAATTGACGATGCTCCCAGCTGACCGTGAAATTATCAAATTGAAACACCGCTACCTGGTGGTCTGGGGCGTCGGATGTCTGCTCCTCTCTGGTAAGGATTGGAGGACCTTTTATCGGACGTCCGCCGGTAGAAAAGACCCGTTTGGGATATTTTTCGCCCATAATCCACAGGATTTGGTCCATCCAGTGGATTCCCCAATCCCCAAGCGTTCCGTTTGCGTAATCTAAATAGTTTCTGAATCCGCGAGGGTGAATTCCGCCGCTCCACGGATTATTTGGATCGCCATTATAAGGTCTCATCGGAGCAGGTCCACACCACATTTCCCAGTCAAGTTCCTTTGGTGGTTCAACATTTTTACGCGGCTTTTCCGGTCCGCCACCATAATGGACAAAGGCACGGATCATACCAATTTTACCAAGTTTCCCCGAACGGATAAATTCGCGGCCGCTAACATTGTGCGGCGACACCCTTCTGTGGGTTCCCACCTGAACAATGCGTCCGGCGGCGCGCGCAGCTTTTACCATTGCCTGTCCTTCTTTTATTGTGTGGCTAATTGGCTTCTCAACATAAACGTGCGCGCCGCTCTTAACCGCATCTATGGTTTGCAATGGATGCCAGTGGTCAGGCGTCGCTACAATACAAATTTCAGGCTTCTCTTTTTGCAAAAGTTCACGGTAATCCTTGTAGATATGTGGCTCAAAACCGGACTCCTTTTTTACCCTTTCTAATGTCTGTTTTAAAAACCTGCCATCAACATCGCATAGTCCGACAATGGCGCACTCTCCACTTGCCATTGCCTCGCCGAGTATATTATTCCCCCACCATCCGCAACCTATCAACGCGGTGCGATACTTTTTAACCGGAGACTCGACCGCAAGCATCGGAAATGTTGAGATCAATACCCCTGAGGCAGCGCTGAATTTGATGAAATTTCTTCTGTTAAGTTTCATAACGTTTATCTGGTCAGGTTTGTTTTTGTTTACGCCGGTAATTCGGTTTACGAATTTTTATCCAATACTTATTATCCGCATTTTAATGACAGAGATGGGAACGGCTATCCCACCCCGCTCTGAATTAAATTTTGAACAAACGCCCGAATATGTCAAATTCAAGAATACGGAAAAAGGGCGGATTTGTGCGAATGTTGATACAATTGTCTCTTTGCAAATAGTGTAAGTTGGTTATTAAAAGGTTTTTCTTTTGTTGAAAAAAATATAAAATCCTGCATATTAACAAATTATTATGTTGTTTTTCGTCCGTGTAGTTTCTTTAAAGTGGCGATATATATCACGATAATATTTTGAGGCTCAATAGTTATGGGTTTGCCATACGATGGGAATAATGGTGAGACTGTTGTAACGACAACTGTTGCAACGGCTGAGACCTCTTTTTCAATGGAATCCATTGACCGCTCCATCTCAGAGGCAATCCAATGGCTTAAAAAAGAACAAAACGAGGAGGGTTTCTGGGTTGGCATTCTTGAATCAAACTCCTGTATGGAGGCGCAATGGGTTCTTGCAATGCACTTTCTGGATATCAAAGACGACCCTAAATACGATGGAATCATTCGGGCAATTTTAAGGGAGCAGCGTCCTGACGGATCATGGGAGGTTTATCATGAAGCACCGGATGGCGATATAAATACAACAGTTGAATGTTACGCTGCGTTGAGGTGCGCTGGATTTAAACCCGATGACGAACCTCTAAAAAAAGCAAGAGAGTGGATCCTTTCTCACGGGGGACTTAAAAGAATTAGAAACTTTACCAAATTCTGGCTTGCTTTGATTGGAGAATGGCCCTGGGAACACACTCCGGTTGTACCGCCAGAAATTATTTTTGTCCCTGTCTGGGCGCCATTCAATATCTATTGGTTCGCAAGTTGGGCGCGAGCAACTCTTGTGCCTCTGGCGATTTTGAGCGCAAGACGTCCGGTAAAACCGTTGCCGCCAGATAGAAGACTTGATGAATTGTTCCCCGAAGGACGCCAGAATTTTGATTATTCAATGCCAAAACGATTAAGCGGCTTCTGGCCCACTTTTTTCCGAGTAAACGAAAGATTGTTGCATCATTATATGAACAGCCCGTGGAAGCCCGGGCGTGAAACAGCGATAAAACTCTGTCTTGAATGGATAATCCGGCGTCAAGACCCTGATGGCGCCTGGGGTGGAATCCAACCACCGTGGATTTATAGCCTGATGGCGCTTTATACAGAAGGCTATCCGGTTGACCATCCGGTTATGTTTAAAGGTCTGGACGCCTGGAACCATCACTGGACTTATAGGCGAGGAGACGCAATCTATATCCAGGCAAGCGAATCCCCTGTCTGGGACACCGTTCTGACCATTCAGGCGTTGCTTGATTGCGGCGAGGATTTTGAAACTTTTCCAGGTCTTGCCAAAGCACTTGATTGGTTGCTTAAAAAGCAAATCTTTGTAAAAGGCGACTGGGCAATGACAGTCAAGGGTGTTGAGTGCGGTGGATGGGCTTTTGAGCGCGCTAACCGACTTTATCCTGATATTGATGATACAGCGGTGGCAATGGTTGTGCTCGCAAGACTAAGAAAAATCGCACCGCAACATTTTATACCGAGAATTGATTATGCGTTAAAGCGAGCCGAAACCTGGGTCAGGGCGATGCAATCTTCAAACGGCGGTTGGGGGGCTTTTGATAAAGATAATAATAAATGGTTTTTGACGCTGATCCCATTTTGCGATTTTGGAGAGGTGCTTGACCCGCCAAGCGCAGACCTTACAGGACATAAACTTGAGGCGCTTGGTTGCCTCGGTTATACGATGGATGACCCAGCGGTAAAACGCGCTGTTGATTATATAATGAGCGAACAGGAACCGGATGGAAGCTGGTTCGGAAGATGGGGGGTGAATCACCTTTACGGAACGGCGCTTGTGCTGCCAGGGCTACGCGCAGTTGGATTCAATATGAAAGACCCGCGAATTTTAAAAGCGGCAGAATGGATTGCCTCTCATCAAAGTAAAGACGGCGGCTGGGGTGAGTCGTGCGCTTCTTATATGGATGATGCCTTTCGTGGCAACGGACCCAATACCCCCACACAAACCGCATGGGCGCTTATTGGACTTCTTGCAGTCGGCGACCACAAATACGACGAAGTCATTAAAAAAGGAATTCAATGGCTTCTAAAGCATCAAAAAGATGGCACCTGGTATGAATCTTATTATGTGGGGTGCGGGTTCCCCGGATATGGAATCGGAGAGCGAATAAGATTAAAGAAAAACACTCTCCTGTTGGCGCAGGGAAGAGAACTCTCACGCGGTTTTATGATTAATTATAATATGTATCGCCATTATTTTCCGCTCCAGGCACTCGGCAGGGCGCGACTCCACTTCCAGAACAAAAAAACTTATCTTGATAGAGAATGATATTCGGGAAATTTAATTAAACATCCTTTTTATTTCCTACCTGATTGAGTGGTCTATTTAAGCAAAAAATACCGGTTTTAACACCCGCAATTAAACAAAAGCTAAATATTCCAATCAGTATGCTCTGGTCTTCTTATCAGTAAATAATGCTAAAGAGGCGGAATAACTATGAAGATAATTCGCCGTTCCGATTGGTCCAAATTCTCCGTTGCAAAAAGCGCCTACAATTGGGATTTGCGAAAGAATATTCTGAACACGCGAGGCGTCATGGTTTGGTTCTTTGAACATTGAACGACCACGTCCGGTGCAACAAAACAGACAGCCGCCATAAACAACTGTTCCGCGCAGAGACTTTTTTAAATTTGCCAGTGTTTCCTCAAGGTCTTCGGTGGCGGTTTTCGGGTCGCGCTGCTGGAATTGTATGCTCTGGCCCGGGCGGGGAAACCCGCCAATTGCGAGTATTCCTGAGTCCGGGTCGCCCCCAAGCAACGTCCTAACCACAAAATCGCCTCTTCCGAGTTCCTCACGGTGCTCATTAACAGCGAGACCCACAAGGAGATTTTCGCTTAATTTTTTCTGTTCGCGATATGGCACTTTTGAAAAAGTTTCAAGAAGGATGTCAAACGCCGGCATATTTGCAATTTCATAAACGATGTTTCTGTCGGCTTTTGTGATTATCCATCTTTCACCGATAGGTTTTGCCCCCTGTGATACGGCAACCTGAATCTCTACATTTCCACCGAGTGAAACCGCTACACAGCCATTATCCAGCACCTTGTTATCAAGGTAAAGCTGAACCTCGCGATTTTTTATATCTCCATCGGCGCAACCACCAGCGACTGGAATGTTTGGAAAGTATTTATTCAATTGTCCAAGCCATAATTCCGCATCAAAATTAAATGGGTTCCCAAACGAAATCCAGCTATTCACCTGGCTTTTGTGTATTCCAAATTTTTCTATGTAGTATTTCTCAGAACAGGCGGAATCTACGTCTTGTTGAACAATATGATAAGCGTGGATTATGGAATCAGGCAAATGATACAAACCAAGAACAAACCCACCTTTGGTTTCAATCTCAGAACCATTTATAATAAGACCACCAGCCGAACAGCCTGTAAGAACAGGAATTTTTCCATATATTTTTATGATCTCAAGTATCTGCTCTGCATTATTAAAAAAACGCGGTGTTAAAAATAATAAACCAAGCGACACAGGCGCGCCAAGTGTGTCACGCAACTCAATAACCCAGTCAATGATGGAATTTTCATCAAAATCCCCCTGCCAGTGGGCTACTATTGATTTCCCTTTTACCATCGTAAATAAAATACATTTTATTCTTCAAAATTGCAAACCATCATTATCCGAAATTTGTCCAATAGTGGATAATCAGTTTCGTTATATAACTAACGAATAATTAATGACGCTCAATATAATGTATTGAATCTGGCAAAACCAGATATTGCAAATCATAATGGCTTACGCAGAGCTATAATTTGTTGACATATCAACATTTTCTATTATTTTATGGTTGTGCGACCAAAAAATATGTATAGAAATAAACAATTTTATTATTACGAGATATTGTTAAAGTTGCTAAGAGTCGCTGATACTTTGTGGGAACGAAGCAGGTTGTTCTTTTCTAAATTTAACCTAAGCCCGAGCCAGTTTAACATTCTCAATCTGTTATATGAGAATAAAAACGCAATGACGCAAATAGAATTAAGTAGAAGGCTTCTTACTCACAGGTCAAACATCACTGGACTTTTGAGGCGGCTTGAAACTAAAAAACTCATTATCCGTCGCGGTTGTCGCGTTGATAAACGCGCTACTCTGGTTAAATTAACCCCGCGCGGTAGAACCCTGATCAATAAAATTCAGCCTGAATTTCGCAATATTGTATATGAACTATTTAAAGACATAGAAATCACAGACCCATCTGAATTTCTGCAAATCCTTGAGAACATTGAATCAAGCGCCATTGACAAATCCAAATCTTTGAAGAATCTCAAAAATAAATCATAAAACTGAGTATATGGATTTAAACAAAAATCAACCAGGTATTCCTCAATCCATTATCCCGCCTGTGAGTAAAAAGCAGGTTTTACATAAAATTCCAGATACCTATCTTTATCTTTTAAAATCCAGAAATTATGTATTTCTGCTTATCAGCCAGTTTCTCGGGGCTTTTGCGGATAATTTTTTTCTGTGGCTAATAATAGGTCCGCTAACGTTAGAACATCAAAAAGGATTAATCTCCGACAGGGATTTAGGCGAGGCAAATGCAATTTATACCTGTTTATTATACGCCCCTTATATTTTACTTGCGCCGGTTGCTGGCTATTTGAGCGACAGATTTCCAAAAAACAAATGTCTGATGGGCGCAAATTTAATAAAAATAGCAGGTGCGTTAATCGCGATGTTGAGTTTCGTTCACGGCAGATTCTGGATTGGGGCTGGCTATCTTATAATTGGGATCGGCGCCTGTTTCTATTCACCCGGAAAATATGGAGTCTTGCCTGAAATTGTTCCGAGCCAGTTGCTCGTGAAGGCAAATGGAATTATTGAAATGTTAACAATCATTGCTGTCTTGTCCGGATTTCTCATTGGAGCGGTCGTCGTTGATAAGTACTCCATTTTAACAGGATTTATTGTTGTCTTTTTGATCTATTTTCTCAGTCTCTGTTTTGCGTATATGATGGAAAGAACTTCTTCCAACCCTGCCATAAAATTTAAAGAAAATGTTTCGGAATTTTTACAAAACGCAAAACACTTAATTGCTTCAGAACGCACATCGCGAATATTGCTTGGAGCGGCGCTATTCTGGGCGAGCGGCGCCATTATGAAGATGAATTTCCAACCCTGGGGAATAGAGGTTCTTAAATTGAAAACAAATTCAGAGGTATCATTTCTATCCCTGTGGGTTGCTATAGGTGTAATGACAGGGAGTATTCTGGCAGGTCTTCTGCACTCTGTCGGTGACCTGAAATTAACCCGACTTTACGGCTGGTGTATGGGTAGTCTTGTCATTGTCCTGAGTTTTATCAAAACCGGTTCATCAATGGCGCTACCAATATTTTTATTAATCTTAGCCGGTGTTGCAGGGGGACTTTTTTTAATTCCAATCAATGCCGCGCTGCAATGGGAAAGTCATCCTGAAAAACGCGGCAAAACAATTGCAACCCTTAATCTATTTGACAACCTGGCAATGGTCATCGGTGGAGCTTTTGTTTTCGGAGTTGTTCATCTCGGCGCAGACCCTTCTACAGTCTTTATACTTGAGGGATTATTAATATTATCAGTTGTCTTTTTCCTGAAGATGCCGCCTATTCAATCGGACAAAACAAACACAACCCGATAATTTTATCAAGGTATGAAAATGACCAATGAACTATCGCAACAGAACAACAGGCACTACAATCCCGCGGCGGAACTGCTATTAAAATTACTACGTTTTATCCTGATCTTGATTTTAAAAGTTTTTTACCGTTTTGAAGCGCGCAACCTTCAAATACTTAATACCGAAGGACCTGTTCTTTTAGTTTCAAACCACGTGAGCTGGATTGATTGGTTGTTAATAGGCGTGTTATTAAACGAGGATTGGAAGTTTGTTACATCAAAAACCACAGCAAACCTCAGCTGGTTTCACAGGTTTATAATGGTTAATAGACGCACATTCCCAATTGACCCTGTTTCCCCCTACTCTGCCAAAAAGATCGCCGAGTGTTTAAAAAACGGCGGACGGCTTGTGCTTTTTCCCGAAGGCAGAATGTCGCGCACCGGCAATATTATGAAATTTTATGAGGGCGTAGGCTTTCTTCTCCATACAACAAAAACAAAAGTAATTTTATGCAGAATTAGAGGGGCGGAACGAACAGACTGGGCGAAACACAATGGATGGAAAAAACTTTTCTATCCAATATCGCTCCATTTTTACGGACCAGTAATTCCACCAAAATTTGAATCCGTAAAGACTTCAATAATCCGGTCCAGATTAACTCAATGGTTGATGGACCTGATGATAAAACAACATTTTGACGTTGAAATGCAATCGGCTCCTCAAGATATTCCCGATGCAATTTGCGAATCAGCCCGGCAGAGACCCGGTTTTGTAGTATTTGAGGACGCGCAGGAAAACAAACTCTCTTTAAGAAGGTTTTGTGTGGGCGCAGCCCTGCTATCAAAAGAATTCAAAAAATCAATTGATGCCAACAATATTCGCGTAGGGATAATATTGCCGAATGTTTGCGCTACACCTCTTGTGATAGTCGCTTTATGGAAAGAGGGGAAAATACCTACGATCCTCAATTATTCCTCTGGTTTAAATAATATGATTAAATGCGCGAAAATTGCCGACATTAAATATATCATCACATCAAGGATTTTCATTGAAAGATTAAGAATCCAGCCAGTCCAATTCACTTCAGAAGGTTTTCACTTACTATACATTGAAGACATAAAAGAACACATATCTGACACTGCAAAAATCTTAGCTTTGTTTAAAAGCCTGTTTACTGTCCCCTGTTTAAAGCCGCCTGGCGCAGGTTCACTTGCCGATAAAACCGCCGTGATTTTATTTACAAGCGGTTCCGAAGGCGAGCCAAAGGGTGTGGAACTAACTCATTCCAATATCCTCGCCAACATTCGTCAGCTGCTTGCAGTTGTTGACCTCCGCGACAGCGATAGGCTATTTAGTTGCCTGCCTCTGTTTCATAGTTTCGGATTGACAATCGGCGCCTTTGTCCCGCTCACCCGGTGCATATACAGCTTTTTATACATTTCTCCTCTCCACTACCGACTTGCCCCAACCCTGTTTTATGAGAAAGAGTGCACAATTATGTTCAGCACAAATACTTTTCTCAACGGATATCTGCGCCGCGCACATCCATACGATTTCCATAATGCCCGCCTTGTTTTCGCAGGCGCAGAAAAACTCTCGGAGTCCACAGCAGATAATTTTGCCCGATACTTCGGCATACGGGTTCTTGAAGGCTATGGTGTAACTGAATGCAGCCCGGTTGTATGCGTCAATACGCCATTATGCAACAAATTCAATACAGTCGGTAGATTTCTTCCCGGAATTGAATGGAGGATTGAACCAGTAGAAGGAATCAATTCATCAAATACAGGCAGGTTATATGTAAAAGGACCTAATATTATGCGCGGTTATATCAATCCCGAGGCAAACGCAAAGTTTAAGTCCCTTGATGGATGGTATGATACTGGAGATATTGTCCGAGTAGATGAACACGGATTCGTTCAGATTCTTGGAAGATTAAAAAGGTTTGCTAAAATAAGCGGCGAAATGATTTCACTGACAGCAATTGAAGAGGCATTAAATCAAGCAATACAAGCAAAAAATACAAAAGGGCAGGTTGCCATTATTAATTTGCAAGACCAGATAAAAGGCGAAAGACTGATCGGCATAACAAACGATTCAACTCTAACAATTCAGCACGTCAGACAGACCCTGAAATCCGCCGGGTTTTCACCCCTCGCTTTTCCTTCAGAATTGATTTACATAAAAGATATTCCAAAACTCGGCTCGGGAAAGACAGATTATATTACACTCAAACAAATGATTGAAAAATTATAATTCATCAATTTTCTATTTTTACAATCTGTATCGGATTGACTCCAACAATTTTACCACTCAATTTAATATTTTATAAATTTTACACTTACAATCTTGTTTAAGTGCACAACTGTGGAATTCTCTAAATATTCTGATATTCAAGGTGTAATAACGGTCAATTGAATTAGTGAATTATAAATATTATTAATATATGATATTTATATCCACTTTTGCTTAAATTTCGTTAAGAACAAATTTTTGATTTAATAAATCACCGTATTACAGGTTGTTTTTTCAAAATTTATAAATAAATATCTGCTTCCTTTGTTGAAAAAACGCAAATGATAGTTTAGATTATCTTTAGAAATCCAGAAGATATTTAAATAATGTTAATATTTGCTTTTACATTTATACATTCAATGATTAATTTAAAAACAAATCGGAGGGGTTATGGAGAAAAATCCAGAGTATAACAGATATGTATCTTTTATTCGCTGTCAGCTTACCCCTGAAAAAGGTGTTGAAGCTGGCAAGAAAAGGACCTGCGTTAAGCCGGTAATAACAGTCACCAGGCAAACAGGCTCGGGGGGACATCTTTTTGCAAATAAACTTGCGGAATATTTGCAGAACCGCGTGCCAACACGTTGTTCATGGGCGGTCTTTGACCAAAATTTAGTTGAAAAGGTTCTTGAAGAACACAATCTTCCTAAAGAATTCGCAAAGTATATGCCTGAAGATAGGAATTCGCTTATAAACGATATGGTTGAGGAACTACTTGGTTTACATCCACCAAGCTGGGAACTTGTCAGGCAAACCACAGAGACCATTTTGCATCTTGCGCACGCGGGCAACGTAATAATTGTTGGACGCGCCGCTAATGTCATTACACAAAAAATGCCGAACACATTTCATATCCGACTTGTCGGTTCATTTGAAAGGCGCGTGGAAAGAATAATGCGATTGGGTAATATGTCCAGGAAAGCGGCTGAAAACTTTGTCAAAAAAGAAGATGAAGCAAAGATAAAATATCTTAAACACTATTTTAATGAAAATCCGGAAAATCCCCTTCAATACCACTTTATTATCAATACAGATTTAATTGAACCTGAGGAAGCGGCGATTTATGTTGGCAACGCAATAATAAAACGGTTTAAATTAATCCCAGAGAAAGCTGAAGAAGAAACGCTACCGACTCCTATGTTGCCATAACTGCATCGTAAAAATATTTAATAATCTTTGCCGTGTGGCGCAAAATATTCATCAATTGGTGGTATCAATCTAAAACCTTGATTCTTGCATTCCGAATCTGAACCTGTGTGTCGCCGCGACTCAATTCTTGAAAACCGATATGCCCCCGTTTGGGTCTGTCTTTAACCGGTGGGGCAATTGAACCGTCGTGCCGTTTAACGGTCTGTTCCTGTTTTGATAGGTCAAGGTCGTGTATTAATTCTCCATTAAGCACAACTTTTAACGAATTCCCATTTAAAGAGATGATGTAATGATTCCATTCCGTAGGCTTATAGACCTGTTTTTTGGGCGCGATGGCGCGGTAAATTCCGCCGGTTAATTCTGAATCCTTAGCTTGCGGATTATATCTTAGATCAGCCATCTGCAATTCCATTCCTTCAAAAGCCGGGTCGCCTTTCATAGGCGCCCTTAGAGCGCAACCACTGTTGCCCAGCTCGCCCAATTTGAATTCAAATTCAAGCACAAAGTTTTCATATTCGCGTTCGCTAACAAGCCAGGTGCCGCGTTCTTTGCTCCCGAACAGAACTCCATTTTCAACCCTCCATACCGCGTTTGAAGGGGCTGGTTTGCTCAGGTCATTCCACATCCTTACAACCCAGCCTTTTGGCACCCCATCTTCCGGGAACAATTTCTCAAACCCCTCTTTATCTAAAGCGGCTCGTCCTGCCGATGAAAAAAGGAATAAAATGACTACAACAGTTGAAAGGTTTTTAATCGTTTTGATCATAAAGTTAAGTTATTAGAACCCATTTTATTTACAAGACAATATTCACAGTGTATTTATTCTGTCAATTAACTGACGCAACCTGCCATAATTTTTTCTATTGAATTTAAACGCAAGTCGCGGCAGTTCTACAAAGTCGTTGTCCTCTTTTTCTTCATCAGTTGGCGCAATTACAGCAATTTTTCCATCAACAATAATATCCGAAAAATCTTCATTTAGCGCCTCAAGAGCCGAAGGAGATGGCGTGTATTTCATTCTTATTACGAGCATATCTTTTACAAAACGAGTGGAATGAAAATTGCGGTAGAATTTTGATATCCATTTGACCGCAATCTCCGGGCTATCGGTAATCTGATACAAATTCAGGTCTTCTTCTGAAATGTAATGGTTTCTTAAAAGATGCTCCCTGATATGCTTATCCCAGGTTTTCCAGAAGGCGCAACCGGGCTGGTCTATCAAAACGAGTGGCATTAAGCGGCTTTTGCCGGTTTGCATAAGTGTCAGCGCCTCATAACCTTCGTCCATAGTGCCGAAACCTCCTGGAAAAAGCACTACTGCGTCGGCGTTTCGGATAAAAGTTAGTTTTCTTGTGAAAAAATATTTGAATGTGATTAATTTTTTATCTTTTAAGATAACAGGATTAGGCAATTGTTCCCAGGGCAATCTTATATTTGCGCCGAAACTCATTTCCGGACCCGCCCCCTCGTGGACGGCCTGCATTATGCCCGGTCCTGCTCCTGTTATAACCATAAAACCGGCGTCTGCAGCAAGTTTGCCAAACTCTACAGCCTGTTTATAAATAAGCCGTGCAGGTTCTGTCCGAGCCGAACCAAACACCGCAATTTTCCGTTTTGACTCGTAAGGCGCAAACAATTTAAATGAATACCGAAGCTCCCGAACTGCGGTTTGAATCACTCGGGCATCGCCGCGATTCTCCACATCGTTGAGCATCTTAATAGCATTAAGGATTATATCCTCAACAACATCGGGGTTATGTCCACCACCGACAAGTTTAACCAACTCCCTTACCCGCTCTTTAATAGACTCATCGTTGTTTCGCAGATTCATTGAAAAACAATCTACACTATTTCTCCGTTAAATTCAGCCCCAATTGTTATTCAAATATCAAATACCTCTCCCGGATTTGGAACAATGATCTCAGATTCAGGTTTGATGTGCTTTAAAGTTTCCGCAAATGCGAGCGACTGCTGTTCTTCTCCGTGAATTACAAAAATCTTTCGCATATCACCGGTCATTCTCTTAACATAAGCCTGCAACTCATTTTTATCAGCGTGACCGGAAAGCGCGTCCAGAGAAACAATTCTTGCCCGAACCTCGTGAGGTTCTCCGAAGATCATTACCGCGTTTTTACCTGCCAGAATTTGCGCGCCGAGAGTATTCTCCGCGCAATAGCCGATAAACATAACTAAATTGTTAGGATTTCCGATATGGTTTTTTAGATGATGACGTATTCTTCCTGCCTCGCACATCCCGGAAGCGCTTATAATTATTGCTGGCTCTTTCAGGTCATTTAACTTCATTGAATGCGCCTGTTCGCGGATGTAGGTAAGATTATCCATACCGAACGGATTTTCTTTTTCGTGCAAAAACCTATATATCACTTCATTAAAACATTCAGGATGCAGCCTGTAAACCTCCGTGGCATTCACGCTCAATGGACTATCAACAAAGATAGGGACTTTTGGCAATTTGCCCTCAATTGTCAAAAGATGGAGAATATAAACTATCTGTTGCGTGCGTCCGACTGAAAATGCCGGGATAATAACCTTTCCGTTTTTCTTTAAAGTATCAAGCACCAATTCGGCAACCTGCGGCGCAAACGTGTTTCTTGAAGAATGTTCGCGGTCTCCGTAAGTGGATTCAATCTGGAGATAATCAACGCCTTCCACAACCTCAGGGTCTCTCAAAATCGGGTCCTGTCCGCGCCCAACATCTCCGCTAAATAGATATCGGAATTTTCTACCGTTTTCCCGAATATCAAGAACAACCTGAGCAGAGCCTAAAATATGCCCGGCATCTCTAAATGTTAAAGTTACACCATCAGCCACAGGAATGGGACGGTCATAATTGATTGCTACAAACTGCCTGACTGCCATCTCTGCTTCAACAGTTGTGTAGAGTGGTTCAACAGGCGGCAATCCCCTTTTTGCTCTCTTTTTTGATACAAACTCGGCGTCCTGTTTCTGAACCACAGCAGAGTCAACAAGCATTATGCTCGCAAGGTCCCGCGTGGCAAATGTGCTATAAACATTTCCTTTGAAACCCTGAACACACAGATTGGGCAAATTACCGCAATGGTCAATGTGCGAATGGCTCAATATTACGGCATCTATTGAATTGGGGGGGAATGGGAAATTGCGATTTTTTTCAATTGATTCTGCGCGTCTGCCCTGAAACAATCCGCAATCAAGAAGGAGTCGGCTACCATTGATTTCAATCAAATACATTGACCCGGTTGTTGTCCGTGTAGCGCCCAAAAAATGCACTTTCATAATATCAGACTAAATACAAAAAATTCAGGATTAATGCAATGAAAAT